>JBCDFC010000057.1:0-22017 GCA_039178805.1 Pseudomonadota bacterium
AGTGTCACGCAGGATCGAAGCGCATCCTCTCATCACGATCGAACGCGGTGAAGTTGCCGGCCTCCCGCCGACCGATTGGTCGAGTGTCATCGTCGCGACCGGCCCGCTCACCTCACCCAATCTGGCCGAGGCTATCCGAGCGGTCACAGGCGAAGACAGCCTGGCCTTCTTCGATGCCATCGCCCCCATCGTCCATGCCGACAGTGTGGATATGTCGAAGGCTTGGTTTCAGTCACGCTATGACAAGGGGGAGACCGAGGACGAGCGCACCGCCTATCTGAACTGCCCGATGGACAAGGCTCAGTACGAGGCGTTCATCGATGCGCTCCTCGCCGCGCCCAAGACCGAGTTCAAGGAGTGGGAGCGCGACACACCCTATTTCGAAGGCTGCCTGCCGATCGAAGTCATGGCGGAGCGTGGGCGCGAGACGCTCCGCTGGGGGCCTCTGAAACCCGTCGGGCTCACCAATCCGCACCAGCTGGATGTGAAACCCCATGCCGTGGTGCAGCTTAGGCGGGAGAACCGGCTCGGCACCCTCTATAATCTCGTCGGCTTTCAGACGAAGCTCAAATACGGCGCGCAGGCCGAAGTGCTATCGCTGATCCCGGGGCTCAGCCAAGCGCGCTTTGCCCGCCTCGGCGGGATCCACCGCAACACGTTTCTCAACAGCCCACGGCTCCTCGATGCGAGCATGCGGTTGAAGGCGATGCCCCGGCTCCGCTTCGCCGGTCAGATCACGGGTGTGGAGGGCTATGTCGAGTCGGGCGCGATGGGCATCCTCGCCGGGCGGTTCGCCGCGGCCGAGCGTCTCGGCCGGGCCCTGGCGCCGCCCCCACGCGAGACCGCCATGGGGGCGCTCCTCGCCCATATCACCGGCGACGCGGAGGCCGAGACGTTTCAGCCCATGAACGTGAACTTCGGCCTTTTCCCGCCGCTCGAAGAAGCGCGCAAAGGCCGGCGGGGCAAGCGCGACCGGGCGCGCGGCTACACCGATCGCGCTAAAGCGGCGATCGACGCCTGGCTGCGCGAAACGGCACCGCCCTGCCAGCCCGCAGCGTGAAGGATCTCTGAGGCTGACAACGCTTCCGGATTTGTTAATCTGCGACATCGAAACGTCGCAATCAGATCACGGGAGGCGGGACGATGGACAAGCCCGTGGAGAAAGCCAGTCTCGACACGGTCTACAACGTCACCGGCGCCGATGCCGCGCGCGAATTCTATGACGAGTGGGCCGAGAACTACGACATCGAGGTTCGCGGCAAGGAATACGCAACGCCGGGGCGCTGTGCTGCTGCACTGGCTGCGTTCGCCAGCGATCCCTCGGCCCCAGTCGCAGACTTCGCCTGTGGAACCGGTCTATCGGGTCAAGCGCTGCGGGCGGCCGGGTTCACCGTCATCGACGGCTTCGACCTCTCCGAGGGCATGTTGGAGAAGGCGCGCAGCTTGGGCGTCTATCGCAACCTCGGCATCTGCGACATGTCCCAACCTTTGGAGATCCCGGAAGATGTATATGCCAACGCGGCGGCGGTGGGCTGCATCACCACCGACTACATGCCGGTGACGGTGATCGACGGCATTCTAGGCAAGCTCAAAGCCGGCGGCTGCCTCGTGTTCTCCGTCAACGACCATGCGGCCGAAGACCCGGCGATCGAGGGCCGCGTGAACGAGCTGATCGACTGCGGCTGGGCCCAGCTTCTGCACCGGGAATACGGCGATCACCTGCCCAAGATCGGGCTGAACGCGACCGTCTACGTCCTTCGCCGGAGCTGATACTACCATCCCGCCCCTTCTCATGGCATGCTCCCGGCGGGGAGATTGAGAGGGAATAGCATGCATCCATTCATTCATTGGACCTGCGGCCGGCTGGCGCGTCTTCGTTCTTGGCGCGAGGTCGTCCGCGGCGCAGGGGCCTGGGCGCGGTATGGGCTCGCGGCAATTGCAGCACTCACCGCCAGCCACGCGGCGGCTGAGTACAATCCGTGCGATTTCTCGGGCGGTGATGAGGCCTGCAAGGTCCAGGGTGGCGAGTATCGTGTGCTCAAGCCCGCGGGCGAAGGTCCCTTCCCCGTGGCCGTCTACCTGCACGGCTCCCTCGGCGAGGCTGACATCGTCTACAACTCAGGCCGCATGCGTCAGGCCATCGTCAATCGCGGCTATGTGCTCCTCGTCCCGCGTGCCCTCGACGTCGTGAATTATACCGTTGGCCGCGGCACGGGCTGGTCGCTCCGCGCGCGGGAGGACCATCCCCGCGACGATATCGGTTTTCTTCGCAATGTCCTCGACCATGTCGAGCGTGAGTACCGCATCGACCGCCGCCGCGTGATCCTGCTCGGGCAGTCGGATGGTGGCTTCCTGATCTGGGAGATCGCCTGTCACGAGCCTGGTTTCGCCGCCGCCTATGCTAGCCATGCCGGAAGCTATGGCGGCCCCCTGCCCTCGCGCTGCGGCTCGCCCGCACGGTTCCTGCAAACCCATGGGCGGCGCGACACCACCGTGCCCTTCGAGAACATCCGCATGTCGCCGGACGGCCGCAGGCTTTCCTCGGCCAACCCGCTCGAGGGTCTCGACCTCCTCGCCCGCGCCAATGGCTGCGAACCGCGCGGCGAGGTGCCGGTCACACAATACCAAAGCTTTGATCGGACCCAATGGCGGGAATGCGGCAACAAGGCCGCACTCGAGTACTGGGTGCATGGCGGCGGCCACGGCTATCCGGGCCACTGGATCTCGGCCGTGCTCGACTGGTTCGAGACATTCGATCTGGAGCCGCCGAAACCCGGCCAGCGCGTCGTCCGGAAGGTCGGTCAGCCGAGCGAGGCCAAGGCGGGGCGGTTCAAGTCCGTGTCGGGAACGACGCGGTTCAAATCGGTGCCGCAGAACTGACCGGAGGCCACCTTTCGGCCTCATCTACGCATGTCATGCTCGGGCTTGACCCGGGCATCCAACGCCGTTGGCGCTGGATTACCGGATCAACACCGGCAACGATGGTACCGAACGTCTCGGCCAGACAACTACCAGGCATCGCCGCTCACCATCGCCCGGTGCTTGCCCGCCACAAATAGGCGAGCGCTCGGGCAACCCTTGCCTCTTCGCCTGCTGCCTGCGGCAAGGGGCGACCACCCCCAGGGAGACCGCCCTTCGCCGCCAAAAGATCCCGTTCGGCGCGCCAAAGCGGCAGAAACGCGGGCGCCGCAGCGCGCCGAAGGCTCGACCGCAAGCCCCGAAGCTCAGAAAGTGAGGCCAACCCCTCCGCCGCCAACCGCTTGATCGTTGCGGCGAGCGTGGGTGTCACATCGCCCCGCGCCAGAAGCGACTCAGTCGCCTGATCGATCCCCGGCAGCAGCGTCCGGCCCTGCCCCGCCATCGCCACCGCATTCCGAATGACGAAGGCGCGCCCGGCAGCCTCTCCAGCCAGCCGCGCCGCCGCCGCCCCGGCCACCCCGTCCGCGAGGCCAAGCGCTGCGAGTGCCAAGCGATGCCACGCGCCGAACCGCATCTCGACCCAGCGCGCGAAGACCGCCTCGTCCATCGGCGGATGCAGTTCGAGGCCTCGCGCTTCGATCAACATGGCAGCTTCCGCGATCTTTCCGGCCATCGGACCGGACAGAAGCGTATGGAGGGGTGCCGCAACTTCATGGGCGGGCGGCGCTTTGGCCTCGACCGCGTCCTGCAGCCGGTCGCGCCAGAATTGCAGGCGCATCGCGGCCAACATCGGCCCCTCCGCCGACACCGCAGCCTTGGCTGTCGCTCGGCTCAACTCGATGTCGAAGGCAGCCAGTACCATCAGACGCCCGCGCGCCGGCTCCCGCGCAAAGAGGGCTGCGCGAAACAAATCCGGGTCGAAGCGCCGGACGATCTCGGCACAGGCGCCGAGGCCGTGCCGATCCTCGTGAACCGCCGCGGATGAGGGCAAGCCGTCGCTCAGGCCACGCCCCCACCATCGCGGCGCGCGGTGAACCGGCTCGGCCGATCATCGGCGGGAAAGAACATCGCCGCCCGGCCGCCGCCGCCGCCGCCAGTCGCACCTTTGGTGGCGGAAGCCTCGGCGCCTGCCCGCAGCAGCCGATAGACGATCGCGTCCTCCAGCGCCTGAAACGATGCGTCGACGATGTTGGCCGAGACCCCAACGCTCGACCAAACCTCACCGGTCGCATCGGTCGCATCCAACAGCACCCGCGTCACCGCCTCGGTCCCAGCACCGATGATGCGCACACGGAAGTCCACAAGCCGCATATCGTCGATGAAGGACTGATAGCGGCCAAGATCCTTGGAGAGCGCTTGGGCCAGCGCGTTCACCGGGCCCTGATCCTCCTGCGTGGCGGGGTCCGCAGAGATCGCGACGGACATCGTCGATTGCCCATCGACGCCGACTTCGACCACCGCTTCGGAGAGCGTGATCCGCTCACCCAGCGCATTGAACCGCCGCTCGACGATGACCCGGTAGCGGTGGACGTCGAAGAAATCCGGAAGCTGCCCCAGCATCCGCCTCGCCAGGATCTCAAAGCTTGCGGCGGCGCTGTCATAGGCAAAGCCCGCATCCTCGCGCTCCTTCACCTCCGCCAAAAGCGCTGAGAGCCGCTGATCCCGATCTTCGATCTCGATCCCCGCCGCCCTCAGCCGCGTCAGCAGGTTCGCGCGCCCCGCCTGGTTCGACATCGGGATCACGCGCGCATTGCCGACCGCCTCAGGGCTCACATGCTCATAGGTCGTCGGGTCTTTGACGATGGCCGAGGCATGGAGCCCCGCCTTATGCGTGAAGGCCGCAGCGCCGATATAGGGTGCGTGCCGGTTCGGCTGTCGGTTGAGAATGTCGTCCAGCATGGCCGAGACGCGGCGCAGATCCTTCAGCGATTGCGGGGCCACGCCGGTCTCATAGCGGCTCGCATAAGGTTCTTTCAGCACAAGGGTCGGGATGATCGAGCAGAGATTCGCGTTGCCGCAACGCTCACCCAATCCGTTCAGCGTCCCCTGGATCTGCCGCACGCCCGCGTCGACCGCCGCAAGTGTACCGGCGACCCCCATCTCCATGTCGTTATGGGTATGGATCCCGACGCGCTCTCCGCCAAAGCGCGCACAGACCTCGGCCGCGATCTCACCGATCCGGCCCGACAACGGACCGCCATTGGTGTCGCACAGAACGACCCAGCGCGCGCCGCCCTCGAGCGCTGCCTCGAGACAAGCGAGCGCATAGGCCGGGTTGGCCTCAAAACCGTCGAAGAAATGCTCCGCATCGAAGAGCGCCTCGCGCCCCTCTGCCGCAAGATGCGCCATCGAGTCCCGGATCGCTTCGAGGTTCTCGTCAAGCGTCACGCCGAGCGCTCGCTCCACATGGAAGTCATGCGACTTGCCCACGAGACAAACAGCCTCGGTCCCCGCATTCACGACCCCCGCAAGCAGGTCGTCATTCGCCGCCGAGCGCCCGACCCGTTTCGTCATCCCAAAGGCCGTGAACCTCGCGCGGGAAAGCTTGGGCGGTGCGTTGAAGAACACACTGTCCGTCGGGTTCGCACCGGGCCAACCGCCCTCCACATAGTCGAGACCGAGGCCGTCCAGCGCCTCCGCGATCCGCCGTTTGTCTTCAGCCGAGAAGTCGACGCCCTGCGTCTGCTGCCCGTCGCGAAGGGTCGTGTCGAAGAGGTAGAGGCGGTCGCGCGCCGCGGGCTCCCCTCCGCCGCCCCCACCGTTCGGTGGTAGGGGCAGGGCAGAGGGTGGCGATTGGTCTGTCATGACGTGGCTTCCAATAGCTTCGTCGGATCGAAGTCGGGTGCGAGGGTCCAACTGGCACCTTGGGGCGTGTCCTTCACGTCCACGCCCGCAGCCACAAGGCCATCGCGGATGGCGTCGGCGCGGGAGAAGTCTTTCGCCTTGCGGGCCGCCGCACGTTCTTCGAGGAGGGCATCGATGCGCGATGCGGTGCCGGCATCGGCTTCGGGTGCGGCGTCCCAACCGGCGAGCGCTGGCGTGAGGAGCCCGAGGAGCGATGCCCCAGCCGCCAAGCCAGCGGCGTCCCCCGTCCCCGCCATCCGGTGCAGCGCGGCGAAGGCTGCCGGGGTGTTCAGATCATCGTCCAGCGCCTCGACCACTTCGGCCGGTGGCTCGCCCGGTTCGGCCCCAGCCGCGATGGCCCGCCAGCGGCGGAGCACCGTCGTCGCCTGCTCCACCCGGTCGGCGGTCCAGTCCAAAGGCTGGCGATACTGCGCGGAGAGGAGGACGTAGCGGATGACCTCGCCCGGCACGCCCTTCTCGCGCAGATCCGCGACGGTGATGAAGTTGCCGAGGCTCTTCGACATCTTCTCGCCCTCGACCATCAGAAAGCCGTTATGGGCCCAGATATCGGCCATGTCCTCGATCCCGTGGGCGGCACAGGACTGGGCGCGTTCGTTCTCATGATGCGGGAAGACGAGATCGATGCCGCCGCCATGGATCTGAAACCGCTCACCGAAAAGAGGGCCCAGAATGGCCTTGGACATGGCCGAGCACTCGATATGCCAGCCGGGCCGGCCGTAGCTCCACGGGCTCTCCCAACCGGGCTGATCCTCGGTCGAGGGCTTCCACAGAACGAAGTCCAGCGGGTCGCGTTTGTAGGGCGCCACATCGACCCGGGCGCCCGCCAAGAGCTCGTCGGTGGAGCGACGCGAGAGGCTGCCATAGCTCTCCCAACTGCCGACGGAGAACAACACATGGCCCTCGGCCGCATAGGCGTGGCCGCGCTCGATCAGCGTTTCGATGATACCGACCATCTCCGGCACGAAGGCCGTCGCGCGAGGCATATGCGTGGGCTCAAGGCAGCCGATGGCGGCCATGTCCTCCAGATACCATCCGCCGGTCTCGGCGGTGATCCGCGCCACCGCATCGATCACGCGCTCATCGGCCTGCCGCGTCTCGGCCGCACGCGCGTTAATCTTGTCGTCGATATCGGTGATGTTGCGCACATAGGTGACGTTGCCGTCCCCATGCACGTGGCGCAGCAGCCGGAACAGCACGTCGAAGACCACCGCCGGGCGCGCGTTGCCGACATGCGCGCGGTCGTAGACGGTCGGACCGCAGACATACATGCCCACCCGGCCATCACGCGCCACCACGGGCTGCTCGGCCCTGTCGCGGGTGTTCCAAAGGCGGATCTCGGTCATAGCCCAGCTCTCCTGCGGGGGCCCGCAGCGGGCGTTTCCAAGGGTTTCGAAGGGAACACGTGACCGCCGCGCGCTGTTGTCAGCCCGTAATGCAGCTCTCGATGCAGATCGACGTCACCATACCGTCGGGATGCCCGATCGCCCCGGGCTTTGCAAGTCTCCATGCACCGGGGCGCGTGCCAATGCTCCGAACCGTGATCGCCTCAGCGACGACCGATCCGCATCGCCCGCGTAATCCTGTCGATCATCTCACAGGCATTCCGGTTGCGGCGGTGATGGGCGAAAACGATCGCCTGATTGCGCCCGGTGCAGTGGAAGAAGACCGCACCACCACGGGTAAACACGAGCGTGCGGTCCGCACCGGCGCGGTGCCTAAAGCCGGCCCGATCCGCCCGGTTCCTGAGCTTGCGTTCGCAACTCGGCCCCTGTTGGCCGAGGAAGATCTCGTAGGAACAGTAGGTATCAGCGCGCGCATCGGGTGCGCTCAGCAGAAGCGCTGCGATGGGCGCTGCGAGCGCTGCTGCGGTGAAGGTCTTGGTCATGGCATCCTCCCGTGGAACTGACTGTCTGTCCCACGCAGCGGAACGACCTTCCCGGCGTCGCGCAAGGGGAAGTTCAGAAACAGTTGATGCGGCTCAGAGCTTGTCTGCGGTCGGCACGTGGCGGAGGAGCGGCAGCAGAAGCGCCATCTCCGGACCGTGGTCGCGCCCGGTAAGCGCTTGGCGAAGCGGCCTAAAGAGCGCCCTGCCCTTGCGACCCGTGCGTGCCTTGAGTTCCGTGGTCCAGGCGCCCCAGGTGCCCTGATCCCAAGGGGCCGGAGGTAACGCGGCAAGCGCCTCGACCACGAAATCCCGATCTTCGTCAGCGACCGTCGGCGCCGCACCGTCGCGGCAAAGCAGCCACCAATCCCGCGCCTCGCCGATCGCATCGAGATTGGGCGCGACCGCCTCCCAGAACGGAGCTGCCTGATCCTCCGGCAGCCCCATCGCAGCGAGGCGTGGCGCCACATTGGCATAAGGCAGGCTTCGCAGGGTCCGCGCCGAGTGAAGCTTGAGCTCCGCCTCGTCGAACTTCGTGGGCGCCCGGCCGAACGCGGCGAGATCGAAGCCCTCGATCACCTCCTCGACGCGCGACACGGGCTCAACCGGCGCGCTACTACCCAGCCGCGCGAAGAAGCTGACGAGCGCCAGCGGCTCGACCCCGCCATCCCGCAGATCGCCGATGGAAAGGCTGCCGAGACGTTTTGAAAGCGGCTCGCCCGCAGGCCCCGTCAGGAGCGAGTGATGCCCGAAGGCCGGCGGTGTCGTGCCCAAGGCGCGGAAGATCTGGATCTGCGCGCCGGTATTGGTGATGTGATCAGCGCCCCGCACCACATGCGTCACGCCCAGATCCGCGTCATCCACGACCGAGGCGAGCATGTAGAGAAGCTGCCCGTCAGCGCGAAACAACACAGGGTCCGAGATGGAGGCGCAGTCAACCCGCTCCTGCCCCCTGATAAGATCCTCCCAACGCTCATCCTGGCGGTCGAGCAGAAAGCGGCGCACCGGATGCCTGCCCTCGGCTTTCAGCGCCGCGCGCTCCTCATCGCTTAGCTTCAGCGCCGCGCGATCATAGATCGGCGGCAGCCCGCGCATCGCCAACGTCTTGCGCCGAAGCTCAAGTTCCTCAGGCGTCTCGAAGGCTTCGTAGAGCCGATTGTCCGCCGCAAGCTTCGTGGCCGCGGCCTCGTGCAGATCGCGCCGCGCCGACTGTCGCTCTTCATGGTCCCAATGCAGTCCGAGCCAATCGAGATCCCGCCGGATCCCATCGGCAAACGCCTCGGTCGAACGCTCAGCATCCGTATCGTCGAGCCGCAGCAGAAACCGCCCGCCAGCCTTGCGCGTCACGAGCCAATTCAGGACCGCACTTCGGATATTGCCCACATGAAGCCGCCCGGTCGGCGACGGGGCGAAACGCGTCACGGTCATTGGCGACGCTTCGCCCCCATCTCTTCCGTCCCGTCGAGATCAGGTCGGAACCTGCGCGCGGCATCATGCACTGCGTCGAATCTCTCGGATGCGAACCAATGCGTGAGGAGCACATCCGCCCCCATGCTCGCCCGATTGAGCCGGAACTCCCGCTGCTGGGCCGAAGTGAAGCGCGCGCTTTTCCGCCCCTCGGCATTCAGGCGCACACCAAAGGCCTCGCTCGCAAGACCGGGCACATAGCGGACGCCGCGCACGACGACGCCGTAGCATTCGACCTCGCTCCACGGGATCGTGACGAAGCCAAGCCCGCCTGTCGGCATTCCGATCCCGGCTTCGTCGACCGAGAACACGGGCTTACGCCGGAAGCCGAGTGCAAGGGCGAAGGCCACGAAGTACCCGGTGAATGCGAGGCCGAAGATGATCGCGGCCCATTTGATCGACGGCTGCGCCCAGCGGAACCAATCGACGCTCGCGAACGCGATCACGACGAACGCCCCCAGGATCGACAGCACGGCCGCCTTGGGCCGCGAGGCGTGCATCACATAACGATCGTCGATGTCCTTGAGGCCGGTCTGGTTCGTCATCGTCTCTTAGCGTCCCTGCTCGGGCTTCTCTCAGCCTTGGTCTCGCCAGCGGTTCACGATCGGATAGCGGCGATCAAGCCAGAAGGCCTTCTTGGTTAACTTCGTGCCCGGAGCGGACTGGAAGCGTTTGTATTCCGAAAGGTAGAGCAGCTTTTGCACATGCTCCACCGTCTCGCGTGCATGGCCCTCCGCCACGATCTCAGCTATCGATGCCTCCCGCTCGACAAGACCCTCAAGGATCGCGTCGAGGACAGGGTATGGCGGCAGGCTGTCTTCGTCTTTCTGGCCCTCGCGCAGCTCCGCCGTTGGCGGCTTCTCGATGATCCGCGGCGGGATCACTTCGCCCGCCGGCGCCCGCATCCATTGTTTGTGGCTCCGATTGCGCCACTCAGCGGCTGCGAACACCCGCGTCTTATAGAGATCCTTGATGGGATTATAGGCGCCATTCATGTCGCCATAGAGGGTCGCGTAGCCGACCGCTACTTCCGACTTGTTGCCGGTGGTCAGCAAAAGCTCGCCGAACTTGTTGGAAAGCGCCATCAAGAAGGTGCCCCTGAGGCGGCTTTGCAGATTCTCTTCAGTCACATCCTCCGCATGTCCGTTGAAATGCGGCTCGAGGCTCTCGGTCATCGTCGTCACCGCCGGACCGATCGGAAGTTCGTCGAGGCGAATGCCCAGCGCACGCGCACAAGCCGCCGCATCTTCGAGCGATGTCGTCGAGGTAAAGCGCGAGGGCAGCATCACGCCCCTCACATTCACAGGCCCCAATGCGTCCGCTGCAATTGTGGCAACCATCGCGCTATCGATTCCACCCGAGAGCCCGAGGAGCACCTTCGAGAACCCAGATTTCGTCACATAGTCCCGCGTCGCCATCACCATCGCGCGGTAATCGAGCTCCGCTTCCGCCGGCAGCGGCACAGTGTCGCCACGCTGCAGGCGCCACCCATCGGCGCCCATTTCGAGCACGATTTCGATCTCGCTTTCCTCGAAGAACGGGCCCTGAAATGCGAGCTCGCCGCCAGGGTTCACACCGAAGGATCCACCGTCGAAGACCTGATCGTCCTGTCCGCCGACGAGGTTCAAATAGACGAGCGGCAGCCCGGTCTCGACCCCGCGTGCCACCGCATGCGCCATCCGCACATCGTACTTGCCCTGCTCATAGGGCGAGCCGTTCGGAACCAGCAGCACTTCGGCACCGGCTTCGGCCAGCCCTTCGGTCACATCGTCGAACCAAATATCCTCGCAGATGGGGAAGCCGATGCGACACCCCCCAACCTCGATCGGGCCCGGCGCGCGCCCCTCGGCATAAAGCCGTTTTTCGTCGAAAACACCGTAGTTTGGACGGTGAAACTTATGGAACTCCGCACGCTGCCGACCGCCTTCAAGCAGGTGGTAGGCATTGAAGACGCCCTCCTCCGCAGCTGTCGGTGCGCCGAGCGCCAAGGCTGGGCCATCGCTGCAGCGCTGCGCAAGGCGGTCGAGGGCCGATTGGCAGTCGCGCAGGAACGCCGGACGCACCGAAAGATCGAGGAGCTGATAGCCTGACAGAAACATCTCGGGCAGCATCACGAGATCGACGCCGCGCGCCTTCCCGCTTTCCCAAGCCGCCTCGGAACGGGCCAGATTGCCCTCGATATCGCCGGCCACCGGATTGGCCTGCACGACGAGTACGCGCAGACGCTCGCTCTCGCCCATTACCGTCGCCTTCTTGCCCCTGGTTGCCCTCTGCGGCACCTTGCCAGCGTGTAGGCAGAAGGCCGAGAGCGCTGCAAGTCCGCAAACGGGTAAATGGGGCGTTGTCAGCCATAGTCCTGCCAAATAAACTTGTCAGGAACCTACTGGGGAGCCGACGGGTCGCGGCTCGGGGAACTGTTGAGGGATTCGGCGGATGCGGAGCTTTGCAGCTGCAGCGACGATCCTGGGCTTTGGCGCAGGGGTGGCGCTGGCGCAGGACGGAACAACGGCCGTTGCGACGAAGGAGTACGACAGCGGCGCCGTCTATCAGGGTGAGTTCAAGGACGGTAAGCAGCACGGTCAGGGTACCTACACGGCACCAGACGGGTACGAGTACTCCGGGCAGTGGTCGGAAGGTAAGCGCCAGGGCCAGGGCGTTGCGAAATTCACGAACGGCTCGGTCTATGAGGGCGAGTTCTTCGATGACGTTCCGCATGGCAAGGGCACGATCACCTACGCCAATGGCGGCATCTACTCTGGTGAGTGGCGGAACGGCGTGATCGAGGGCGACGGCGTTGCCGACTACGGCAACGGCATGCGCTACGAAGGCGCCTTCCTGAACTCCGCCCATCATGGCTTTGGCGTCATGACGCGCGACAACGGTTACCGTTATGAGGGCCAGTGGCTCGAGGGCGCGCAGCACGGCACCGGTACCGTCACGTATCCAGACAAAGCGGTCTACACTGGCGACTTCGTGAACGGTGTCCGGCACGGTCAGGGAAAGATCACCCTGACCGATGGTTTCGTCTACGAAGGTCAGTGGACGGACGGCCAGATCACTGGCCAAGGCACCGCGCAATACGCCAATGGCGACACCTACACCGGCAGCTTTGTCGAAGGGAAGCGGCAGGGCGACGGCGTCGCGGTCTATGCTTCCGGCGACCGCTACGAAGGGTCGTTCAGCAATGGCGACCGCGACGGCCAGGGTAAGTTCATCGGGACCGATGGTTACACCTATGTCGGCACCTGGGTCGAGGGACGGATCGAAGGAACGGGCGTCGCCTCCTACCCCAACGGCTCCCGCTACGAAGGTGAGTTCGTTGCCGGCACTCCCCATGGCGCGGGCAAAATCATCTATGCCGACGGCGGTTCGTATGAGGGCCAGTGGGCCAACGGCGTGATCACCGGCCAGGGCGTCGCTCAGTATGCGAACGGCTCTATCTACGATGGTGAGTTCCAGAACGCGCGCCATCACGGTGCGGGCACGATGACCTACCCGGATGGCCATGTTTACGCGGGCAACTGGACCGAGGGCATTCAGTCTGGCGCCGGCACGCTGACCTATCCCGACGGCGCCATCTACGAGGGCAAGTTTGTCGAAGGTCGTCGCCAGGGCGTCGGCAAGCTGATTCTGGCGGACGGCTTCGTCTATGACGGCGGCTGGCTCGAGGGTGAGATCCACGGCGAGGGCATCGCGACCTACCCGAATGGCGATCAGTATGCGGGCAACTTCATCCGCGGCCGCCAGCACGGCTTCGGCGTCATGACCTACTCCAACGGCACCGTCTACGAAGGCTGCTGGGAAGAAGGCCGCCGCGCCGAGGGCACCGACCAGGGCGAATGCGACACCGCCACGCAGTAAGTCGCGGACCACAGATCGAAGACCAGGGCGGCCACTGCGCCGCCCTTTTTATTTCGGAGATTTGAGATGAGCGAACCAGAAGCGGAGGTATGGCTGGGCGACTGTCTGACTAATCCAGAACATATCGCATTCTATCGTCACGATGAGCCCCAAGACTTCAATGGGCTCGTCGATGGATTGCGCCGCGCTGATCCGCTTACTTCCGATCAATTGCCGTCCAAGATCTGGCCCAAAGATGTGCGAAACGCAGAGCGTGGAGAGCGCGTGAAACGGATCCGCAACTTTGCGCGCGCTACTGGAGGCATGACGGTTATCTCACCAAAGTTCGCCGCGCTCTTGAGGGAGTTCGATCTGGGCGTGGCTGATGGCGCAGGGTCTGACTCTCGATGCGTTCAGCTTCATCCAATCGAGCAACTCACTGCTGAAAACGGAAAGCTGGTGGGACAGTTGTACCTGCTTCACGTCGCGACCCAGAAAGAGAGCCTGATCTCACGATTGTCCACTGGAGTCTCAATCACAGAGACGAAGAAAGGGCCTTTCGTGAATATCCACTCGCTTGAGCGGGTTTCACTAATGCTCAGTAGAGAGAGTCTCCACGGTCCGGACATCTGGCGCGAAAAGTGGCTCAGACGCGGCATCCTGTTCTCCGACCGCCTCGTGCGCGCGATGCAGGCCGCGAAGATCCGAGAGATCTCGTTCCAGCCATGCACCATCGTCGATCAGCCGGACGGCGCCACAAACGCATAGAAACTGTCACGGTTTCGGTTTAGGGTGCGGCATGAACAAAGGAGGAACAACATGGATACCACCGCAATCGCCGCCGATTTCACCCGCCTCATGAGAGAGGACAATGATGCGGAGGCGCAGCAGAAGTACTGGCACGACGACGTCGTCTCGATCGAGGCGGCGCCCGGCCCGCATGAGCGTTGTGAGGGCCGCGCCGCCGTGCTCGAGAAGCACAAATGGTGGATGGAGAACACCACCGTCTACAGCGCCGAGGTCGTGGGGCCGATGGTCAATGGTGACCAGTTCGTCGTCCGCTTCATCATGGATGCCGAGATGACCGGTATGCCCCGCATGAAGATGGACGAGGTCGGTCTCTACACCGTCAAGGACGGCAAGATCGTCGAGGAGCGGTTCTTTTACACAATGGACTGCTGAGACGCGGCTTCGCGCTGCCGAGCGCCTGCGGATCCAACCCCTGCCCCTGCCATCCCCCGGCCCGACCGGGGGATCCACCACCGGAACGCTGCGTCCGCCCCACCCGATCGCCGGGATCGCTGGGTCGAGCACGGCGCTGAAAACTGTCGCGGGTCCTCATCGGCTGGGCCCCCGAACCCCGACATCCCAATCAGTGCTTGACCCTGCCGTGGAAGTGCAGCGAGATCTGCTGCAACTGCGAAGTCGTTCGGGGCATGCGATGAAGATCGGGATCGTTGGTGCCGGACAAGTCGGCGCCGCCAGCGCATACGCCTGTATCCTGCATGGGATCGGGAGCGAGATCGTCCTCGTCGACCGCGATCCCGCTCTCGCCCGCGGCCAGGCAGCGGATCTGGCGCACGCCGCCCCCGTCGCCCATGGCGCCTCGGTCCGAGCGGGCGGTATGGACGCCCTCGCCGGCGCCGGCATCGTAATGATCGCCGCGGGCGTACCCCAGAAAGACGCGAGCGAAACCCGCCTCGCGCTCCTCCGCCGCAATGCCGAGGTTTTTGCGGAGGTCATCCCGGCGATCCTGAGGGAGGCGCCCGACGCGGTCCTCCTCATCGCGTCGAACCCCGTCGATGTCATGACCGACCTTGCGACCCGGATCGCCGCGGCTTCCGGCGTGCCGGCCAGCCGCGTGATCGGCTCCGGCACCATCCTCGACACGGCCCGGTTCCGCGCGCTCCTCGCCAACCACCTCGGCGTCTACAGCCAGTCGATCCACGCCCATGTCCTTGGCGAGCATGGCGATAGCGAAGTGCTGGCCTGGAGCACGGCGGATGTCGGCGGCCTCGCTGTGGCGGAGGCCGCCACCCAACTCGGCCGCCCCCTCGACGCCGCCGCCCGCGCCGAAATCGACGAGGGTGTGCGCCGCGCCGCCTACCGCATTATCGCGGACAAAGGCGCGACATGGTTTGGCATCGGCGCCGGCATGGCCCGCATCGCCCGCGCCATCGCCGATGATCAACGCGCGGTCCTAACCTGCTGTATCCGACGCGATGCGGTCGCGGGGATTGGCCCTGTCACCGTCTCCCTGCCCCATCTGATCGGCCAAGGCGGTGTGATCGACACGCTAACGCCCACCCTCGCGCCCGAGGAGACCACCGCCCTCGCTCGCAGCGCCGGGATCGTGGCGGAGGCGGCGGCCGCCATCGCAGTCTGAACCGCGGCCCGCCCGCCGCGGACCCCACCGCTACGCACCGAACGGTCTTTCCATCCTTCCGCGCTTCGTGCATACACGGCTCATGGTTTGTGCCTCGCGCATCGCGGTCCTCGGCCTCCTTCTCCTTACACGCCCCTGAGCGTGCCGGGAGCCATCGGCGCGCGCGCTCAGGGGAGCAAGGGACGCGCCGGCAGGAGCCAAGCCAGAAACGGAATCAAGACATGACCGATCAAAGCCAGACGCCCGCCCGCGAGCGGGTGAAGATCTTCGACACCACGCTGCGCGACGGCGAGCAGAGCCCCGGCGCCTCGATGACCCTGCGCGAGAAGTTGGAGATCGCGCGCATCCTCGACGAGATGGGCGTCGACATCATCGAGGCGGGCTTCCCCATCGCCTCGGACGGCGACTTCGAAGCCGTGACCGAGATCGCCAAGATGGCGGAGAATTCGGTCATCGCCGGCCTTTCACGCGCCAATCTCGGCGATATCGATCGCTGCTGGGACGCGGTGCGCCACGCGAAGATGCCACGCATCCACACCTTCATCGGCACCTCGCCGCTGCACCGGCAGTACCAGCTCAACATGGACAAGGATCAGGTGCTGGCGAAGATCGACGAGACCGTCCGCCATGCCTGCGCCCATTGCGAAGACGTGCAATGGTCGCCGATGGACGCTACGCGCACCGAGCGCGACTACCTGGCCGAGACGGTGCGCGTCGCCATCGCCGCGGGCGCCAAGACGATCAACATCCCCGATACGGTCGGCTACACGGCCCCACGCGAAAGTGCTGAGATCATTGAGTTTCTGCGTCGGGAGGTTCCCGAGATCGCCGACTGCACGATCTCAACCCACTGCCACAACGATCTCGGCATGGCGACGGCCAACGCCCTCGCCGCGGTCGAGGCGGGTGCCCGCCAGATTGAGTGTACGATCAACGGCCTTGGCGAGCGCGCGGGCAACACGGCGTTGGAGGAGGTCGTGATGGCGCTCCGCGTGCGCGGCGACATCATGCCCTTCGCCACCCAGATCGACACGACGCGCATCATGGCCGCGAGCCGGATGGTCGCCAACGTCTCGGGCTTCCCCGTGCAGTACAACAAGGCGATCGTCGGCAAGAACGCCTTCGCGCATGAGTCCGGCATCCACCAGGACGGTGTGCTGAAGAACGCGGAGACCTTCGAGATCATGCGCCCCGAGGATGTTGGTCTCAACGCCACCAACCTTGTCATGGGCAAGCATTCCGGCCGCCACGCCTTCCGCACCAAGCTGCAGGAGTTGGGCGTCGAGCTTGGCGACAACGCGATCCAGGAAGCTTTCGTCCGCTTCAAGGCGCTCGCCGACCGCAAGAAGGAAGTCTACGACGACGACATCCTCGCGCTTGTGACCGAGACCCAGGCTCAGGGCGCCGCCGAGATGATCAAGCTCAAGTTTCTGCGCGTGATCTGCGGCACCGAAGCGCCCCAATCAGCGGACATCATCCTTGAGATCGACGGCACCGATCACCGCCACACGGCCACGGGCGATGGCCCGGTGGATGCGGCGTTCAACGCGGTGAAGGCGCTGATCTCCCACGACGCGACGCTGGAGCTCTACCAGGTCCACGCCGTGACCGAAGGCACGGACGCTCAGGCGACCGTCAGCGTCCGCATGTCCGAGGACGGCAAGATCGTCACGGCGCAAAGCTCGGATACCGATACCGTGGTCGCAAGCTGTCGGGCCTATGTTCACGCCCTCAACAAGCTCCTCCTCCGCCGCGGCAAAAGCGCCCCGAACGCAGAGATCGGCGCGGCAATCTAGCCAACACCCCACCGCTCGATGTCGGCAGGGCCAGGCCGTCCTGCCGACCGCCGATGGCCACTTCCGCCAACTGCCCGCAGCTTCGCGATTTTCTCCCTTTGCACTGCTCCCGCCGGACTCCTATAAGCGGGCGCACCGCGCATGATGCGAGTCCCCAGGCGAGTCTCTGGCCGAGTCTTCAGGGCGAGCGTTCGTGCGGCGAACAGACCGGGTCCTACCCGGCATCCTCACGGAGCAGAGCGAGGGCACGATGTTTGGTGGACTGTTCGGCATGTTTTCGAACGACATGGCCATCGACCTCGGTACGGCCAACACGCTCGTCTACGTCAAGAACAAGGGCATCGTGCTGAACGAGCCCTCGGTAGTCGCCTACCAGACCATCCAGGGCAAAAAGGAGGTCAAAGCGGTCGGCGAGGATGCGAAGCTGATGCTCGGCCGCACCCCCGGCTCGATCCAGGCGATCCGCCCCATGCGGGACGGCGTGATCGCGGATTTCGAGGTGGCTGAGGAGATGATCAAATACTTCATCCGCAAGGTGCAGCCGAACACGTTCCTCTCAAAGCCGCAGATCGTCGTCTGTGTCCCCTATGGCGCCACAGCCGTCGAGGAGAAGGCGATCGAAACATCGGTGATCGCCGCGGGTGCGCGCAAGGCGTTCCTCATTGCCGAGCCCATTGCGGCCGCCATTGGCGCAGGCCTTCCCATTACCGAGCCCACGGGCAGCATGATCGTCGATATCGGCGGCGGCACGACCGAGGTCGCGGTGCTCTCGCTCTCCGACATCGTCTATGCGCGCAGCGTGCGCACCGGCGGCGACAAGATGGACGAGGCGATCATCAGCCATCTCCGCCGTCAGCATAACATGCTGATCGGCGAGTCGACCGCGGAACGCATCAAGAAGGAAATCGGCACCGCCCGCATGCCGGCGGACGGCGTTGGTAAGACCATGGTGATCCGCGGTCGCGACCTCTTGAACGGCGTGCCCAAGGAACAAGAGATCACGCAGGCCCAGATCGCCGAAAGCCTGTCCGAGCCCGTGCAGCAGATCGTCGAGGCCGTGATGGTCGCCCTCGAAGCCACACCCCCCGACCTCGCTGCCGATATCGTGGATAACGGCGTAATGCTGGCCGGCGGCGGCGCCCTTCTCGGCAGCCTCGATATCGCGCTCCGCGAGCAGACCGGCCTTGCGATCTCCATCGCCGAGGAACCGCTCCACTGCGTCGCCCTCGGCACCGGTCGCGCGCTGGAACATCTCGACAGGCTCGGCCATGTCATGAAAATCTCAGTTTAGTGTATGATCGCTTTGGGCATCTGAGGGGAAGCGCCGATGGCGCGACCGGGACGACCGGGAGAGGATAGGGCGCAGGATCTGGAGCGGCGGGTACGCACCGTCCTGCTCGCCATCGCCGTTCTCGTCTGTCTCTTGCTGCTGGGGCTCTGGCGGTCCGACAATCCGCGGCTCGAGCAGCTCCGCATGGCGCTCATCGACGCCGTCTCGCCCAATCTCGGCCTCGTCGCAGGTCCGCTCGACTACGCGGCTGGCATGGCGCGCGACTATGAGAGCTTCATCGACGTCTACGACCAGAACCGAGAGCTTCGCCGCGAGATCGAGCGTCTGCAGGCCTGGCGCGAAACGGCACGCGCACTCGAAGAGGAGAACGCCCAGCTCCGCGCCCTCATGAATGTCCGCCTCGCTCCGCGCCTCGATTATGTGACGGGCGATGTCATCGCCGATTCGGGCGGCCCATTCTCCGAGAGCATCCTCGTCAATGTCGGCAGGCGGGACGGGGTCGAGGACGGCTACGCCTCGGTCGACGGTACCGGGCTCGTCGGTCGCGTCGTGGGTGTCGGAGAACGCGCCGCGCGCATCATGCTCGTCACGGACTTTTCCAGCCGCGTCCCCGTCACGATCACAGGGGCCAAACAGCAGGCAGTGCTCGCAGGCGATGCGACGCGGGCGCCAAGGCTTGAGTTCATCGGCGAGGATGACCGCGTGCAACCCGGTCAGACCGTAGTGACCTCGGGCGATGGTGGTGTCTTCCCGCCCAACCTGCCGGTCGGGGTCGTCGTTCGTGCGGGACAGTCGTGGCGCGCGCACCTCTCCGCCGATTTCAAGCGGCTCGAATTCGTTCGTCTCCTCCGTTACCGGCCGGACAAGCGCATCGACGGCCCGGGCCGCCTGATCGCGCCGGAACGGACGGGGCCGCGCCTGCCCGCGGAGGGACGCGAGGGCGAACAGTCGACCCTCCCCCTCGCCGATACGCGGGGCTGAGCCATGTCGACTTTCCTCGATGTCCTGCTGCCGACCCGCGGCGCGATCTACCGGATGCTGCTGTTGGCCCTTCTGGGCCTTCTCGCCATTGCGGTCGAAGCTGCACCGATAGGCCTCGACCCCCATGCGCTACCCTCACCTGATCTCCTGGCGCTTCTCGTGGCGGTCATGGCCGTGCGGCGGCCGGACAGCGTCGCGATCCCGCTCATCTGCGCGCTCGGCATCATGCGCGACTTGCTGACGGACATCCCGGCCGGCGCCGGTGCGCTCGGGCTCATTGCGCTTTCGGAGGCCTTACGGACCTTGTCCCAACCGCTCTCGCGCGGTTCGCTCCTGCGCGAATGGATCGCCGTCTCCGCCATCCTCTTCGCCATGGCAGCAATCCAGTACATCCTCGTTCTGCTGACCTTCAGTCAGCCGCCCTACTTGCTGGCCCTTGCGCGGCAATGGGCGCTAACGGCCGCTGCCTGGCCGCTGGTCTTCCTCCTCCTGCGCTGGCTCATCGGGATCCGCGCGGCGCCGACGGAAGGGCGGGAGCGCAGCCATGCGGGATAGACGGATACAACCGGGCGATCAGGCCGACGCAGCCCACGCCTCCCGCCGCGTGGGGCGGCGTGCCTTCCTCCTCCTTGCGGCCCAGCTTGGCGTTGCGGGCACCCTCGCCTGGCGCATGCGCCAGCTCCAGATCGAGGAGGCTGAGCACTTCCGCACACTGGCCGAAGAGAACCGGATCAACCTCCGCCTCATCGCCCCTGCGCGCGCCGAGATCTTTGACCGCAACGGCGTTCCGCTGGCCGTCAACCGCCAGAACTATCGCGTCGTCATGGTGCGGGAGCAGGCGGGCGATCCAGAAGACGTGCTCGACCGCCTCGGCGTCATCGTCGATTTGCCGGAGCATCAACGCCGCCGTGCCCTGCGCGAGATGGCGCAGAAACCCGCCTTCGTGCCCGTCCCGGTGGCCGAGCATCTAAGCTGGCAGGCCTTCGCCGCGATCAACGCGAACGCACCGGCGCTCCCCGGCGTCCAGCCCGAGGTCGGCCTCTCCCGCTACTACCCCGTAGGCCCCGAGACCGCGCATGTCGTAGGCTATGTCGGCCGGGTCACGGAACGCGATCTCGACGATCCGACCGATGGCGACCCGATCCTGCAGGTGCCCGAGTTTCAGATCGGCAAGGACGGCCTCGAACGCGCGGTCGAACGCGATCTCCGCGGCTCCGCCGGCACCCGTCGGATCGAGGTCAACGCCTATGGCCGCGTGATCCGCGAAATCGGGCGTGAGGAGGGCCAGGCCGGCGCCGACCTCCACCTCACCCTCGATCTCGACATTCAGCGCTATGTCCATGCGCGGCTTGGCGAAGAGAGCGCCGCAGTCGTCCTCATGGATGTCACCAATGGCGATCTGCTGGCGCTCGGCTCTAACCCGACTTTCGAGCCCAACCTCTTCGTCACCGGCATCAGCCATGCGGATTACGATCGCTATCTCGGCGACGATCACCGCCCGCTTCACAACAAATGGGCGAGCGGCATGTACCCGCCGGGCTCGACCTTCAAGATGGTCGTGGCGCTCGCAGCGCTTGAAGCGGGGGTCGTCGGCCGCGGCGATACCTTCTTCTGCAATGGCGGGCTCAAGCTCGGCAATCGGCGCTTCCACTGCTGGAAGCGTGGCGGGCATGGCCATATGAACCTTGTCGACAGCCTCGAGCAGTCCTGCGACGTCTACTACTACGAGGTCGCAAAACGCGTTGGCATCGACCGCATCGCCGAGATGTCGCTGAGGCTCGGCCTCGGGCAACCCTTCTCCCTGCCGAACCCCGCGATCAAGGGCGGTTTGATCCCGACCAAGGACTGGAAGCGCGCGACCTATGACGTGGGCTGGCAGGTCGGCGACACGTTGAACGCCGGCATCGGTCAGGGCTTCGTCCTCGCCACGCCGCTGCAGCTCGCCGTGATGACCGGGCGGATCGCGACGGGACGCATGGTGATGCCCCGCCTCGTCCGCGCCCGTGGCGGCAGCCCGATCGGCGTCGACGCGCCCGAGGATCTGGGGCTGGCCGAACAGCATCTGCGCGCCGTGCGCACCGGCATGTTCGAAGTGGTCAATGGCAGGCGCGGCACCGCCCGCCGCTCGCGCATTGTCGACGACAGCTTCACCATGGCCGGCAAGACAGGCACCAGCCAGGTTCGCAACATCTCGGCGGCCGAACGCGCCCGCGGCGTTTTCCGCAACGAGGACCTGCCCTGGCATCGCCGCGATCATGCGCTCTTCGTCGGTTACGCCCCGGCTGAGAATCCGCGCTATGCGGTGGCCGTGATTGTCGAGCATGGCGGCGGCGGCTCCAAAGCCGCGGCCCCCATCGCCCGCGATGTTCTGATGCACGCCCATTACGGGCCGGAGCCACCGCGTAGCGCTTATGCCCCGGGTCAAGCGCCTGAGCGTCCGGTCCTGCCGCCAGCGCCCCGGCCGGATGGCCCGCCCGAGAACTGGCGGCCCGCGGATGACGCGGCCGAGCCTGCTGCCTCGGGGATCCGGACCTGATGGCCGAGACCTTCCGCCGCCCCGCCGGCATGCCCCATCCCCAGCATCGTCAGG
>JBCDFC010000058.1:0-22002 GCA_039178805.1 Pseudomonadota bacterium
CGACGGAGAAGCTCTCGCCGTCGATCTGGTCGATGTGCCCATCCAACAGGCGGCCGACGCCGTGCTCCGGCTCACGCTCGGTCTTGAGTATGCGGTCTCGCCAGGCGTCGAGGGCAATATATCGTTTCAGACGACGCGACCGCTCCCACGCGATGCGATCTTCGAGACCTTCGCGAACATCTTGGCCGCAAATGGCCTGACGATTTCTGATGTCGACGGGGTCTTCACGATCAGACCCTCGGCGTCTGAGACACAGCGGATCCGGTTGCCCAGCGGTCCGATCGCGCCGGCAGGCGGCATTTACATCATGCCGCTCCAATTCATCTCAGCTATTGAGATGCAGCGCATTCTGGAGCCCATCGCGGCAAACACGCTGCGCATCTGGCCCGATACCACGCGGAACATCCTGTTCACCTCCGGCCCCCGCCGCGATATCGAAGCCGTCCTCGAGGCTGTGAACATCTTCGATGTGAACATTATGCGCGGGAAGTCGGTCTCTCGCGTCCAGCTAATGATCTCGCGACCCAGCATCGTCGCTCAGGAGTTGGACGCGATCTTCGACTCCGGCCCCGGCGGCGCGCTTGAGGGCGTTCTGCGCTTTGTGCCGAACGATGCCCTAGGCTCGATCCTGATCATCTCGGCGCGTCGCCAGTACATTCGCGAGGCGGAGCTTTGGATCTCCGACTATGAGCGGGCGACCGGTCAGGAAAGCCGTGTCGCAGTCGTCTATCGCCTCGAGAATCGCGATGCCTTCACCCTTGCACCGGTGCTGCAGGAGCTCTTGGCCGCGAGCGGTGGAAGCCTGAGGGTTGCTGAGGAAGGATTGGAGGGTGAGGCGGTCGATGAGGGCGCCGTGGCGCCGGTTGAAGCGGGCCTGTCCCCGTTCAGCATCGTCGCCGATCCCGAAGCCAACGCGATCATCGTGAACGCCACGCCCGGGCAACATCAGGAAATCTCGCAGCTCATATCCAACCTCGACAATGTCGACGATCAGGTGCTGATCGAGGCGACCATTGCGGAGGTTTCGCTCAACGATCAGCTCGATTTCGGCGTGCGATACTTCTTTGAGTCCGGCAATTTCGCGGTGAACTTTACCGGGCTCGCGACAACCGGCGTTGGGCCTGTCATCCCGGGTTTCAACGCTCTCTTCGACGACGGGAACGCTGCGGTCGCGCTCAACGCACTGGCCAGCGTCACCGATGTGACGATCGTATCATCGCCCTCGCTGATGGTTCTCGACAATCGCGAAGCGGTGCTGAACGTCGGCGATCAAGTCCCGATCGCGACCCAGACGTCCACGCAGACGGCGAGTGGCGACGCCCCGATCATCAACAGCATTGAGCAACGCGATACCGGCGTCATCCTGCGCCTGCGTCCACGGGTTGCGTCCACCGGCAGGGTGATCCTCGAGGTTTCGCAAGAGGTCAGCAACGTGGTCGAGACGGATACCTCGGGTATCGACTCGCCCACCGTGCAACAGCGGATCATCTCGACGACCGTCGCCATCGACGATGGTGAGAGCTTGGTACTTGGCGGCTTGATCCGCGAGACGACCGACCGGGCGCAGGCGAAAGTCCCGCTCCTTGGCGACATTCCCGTCCTCGGCGCGCTCTTCCGCGACACCAATGACAAGGATATTCGGACCGAGCTCATCGTCATCATCACGCCCCGCGTCGTCCGAAACTCCGAGGAGGCAAGGCGGGTGACGGACGAGTATCGCGGGCGCTTGAGCAAACCGGGCGAGTTGTTAGATCCTGCGCCTTCCGACTCGAGGCATCAGCTAAGGCGAATTTTCCTGTAAGCTCTGTAGGAAGCGCCAATAGCCGTGTAGATGACGTGGATGCGGTACTGTTTCGACGAGATCGTGGTGGATGCTGCTAGCCGGTCGCTCACGCGCGCGGGCAAAAACCTACGTGTCGAGCCCAAGGTCTTCGACGTGCTGGTCTACCTGATCGAGCAGCGCGATCGGATGGTCACGCGCGAAGAACTCCAGGAAAAGTGCTGGAATGGTCTCTTCGTGAGCAGCGGGACGCTCAGCCGCTGCCTGAGCCGCGTCCGCTCAACCGTCGGCCAAGATCGAAACCAAAACGCACCGATCCAGACGATGCATCGTAAAGGCTATCGCTTTGCGGGTGACGTCGAACTCCACCCGAGCGCGGCCGATCTGCAAGCTGAGACAGCGGTGGCGATCCCAAAAGTCTCCACCCCGGCGCCGGCAAGCCCTGGTGGCGATCTCGTCGCCGAAAGGCGGCCGGTTACCATGGTCGATCTCCAAGTGACACCGGCATCGGACCGCCTGCGTACGGATCCAGAGGCTGCCTACGCCGTTCTGCAGCGCTACGCTCAGATCATGCAGGCCACAGCCAGCAGGTTCGGTGGCGATCTCATCGATGGAGGGAACGGCAAACTATCGATCCGGCTTGGGCTGAAGGGGTTGGGCGAGCAAGCGGGACATGCAGGGGCGCTCGCGGCCTTTGATCTTTTGTCGACTGCGCGACAGCTTGAGCTGGACGCCCGCATCGTCATCACGACACAAGTTGCCATCGTCGAGACGCTCGAGGCCCGCACCAAAGTCGTCTTCAATCTCGGTTTCGACCATCTGCAACTCCGCGTCGCCGATGCTGAACCGAACACGATCATCGCGGATGCCGAGACTGCGAAGCAGCTGAGATCGATCGGCATCGTCGCGCGCGCCGTCTCCGATGATGAAGTGTTGTTCCGTGTCGAACCTTTGGAAGCGCCGGAAGGTTTGACGGACGGGGCGGCGTTCTTCGGTCGATACCGTGAGCTTGAGCACCTTGCCCAGTACTGGCGCCTCGTGCCCAGGCAAGGCGGGCGGGTCGTTATGGTCGAGGGCGATCCCGGTGTCGGCAAGACCCGCCTCGTCGAAGAGTTCATCGAGCGCTGCGAGCTTGAAGACGCGGCCGTGATGCAGCTTCGCTGCTCACCATACTATCAGCATACGCCGTTCTTTCCCTTCATGGTCACCTTGCGCGATCGCCTTCGGATCACCCCAAAAACCCCGGCTCTTCGCCAACTCGCGGCTATCGAGGAGGTCATTGCCGATCTCGATGGTGCCGAGGGGATGGAGTTACCTCTGCTCGCCTCGCTGCTCGCCCTCGACCCGATGCAAAGCGAGGCGAGGCCTCTTCGCCTGCCCGAGCGCCGGCAACGCGCGCAGACCGAGGCGGCGATGACCCAGCTCGTGCGGGCGACGGCGAAGGACGCACCTCTTCTGTTGTGGGTCGAGGATGTGCAGTGGAGCGATCCGTCCACTCTGGCGACGCTGGCGAGCCTCGCCGAGGCCACTGCAGAGACGAAGATACTATTGCTGGTGACGCGCAGGCCCTCGGATGACGATCCGTTTCCCGTCGAAGATGCCGCACGGCTCGCGCTCCAGCCCTTCTCGATGGCGGAGACGCTCAGGCTTCTCAATGTTGAGGCCGAGCGGGAGGGCGGGTTCTTACCGGCGCGCTCGGTCGAAGAGATCGCCAAACGCTCCGGCGGCATTCCTCTCTTCATCACCGAGTTTCTGAGCATGGCGCGGTCCGACGACGGCGACCGCACCGATCTGCCGGTTCCGACGACCCTTCAATCCGTGCTTCTGGCGAGGCTCGATCAAGCGGGCACTGCGAAACAGGTGGCGCAATGGGCCTCGGTTTGCGGGCAGGAGTTCGACCCAGCACTGCTGCAGTCGGCCATGGGGACGGTGAGCGAGGAGATCGGTGCGGCACTCGACCGTTTGGTCGATCTCGGGCTGCTCGATCGCCTCGGCGAAACCTCTGAAGACCGACACCGTTTCAGGACCGATCTGCTGCGGGAGACGGCCTATGGATCCATGCTGCTGAAAGACCGGCGCGAACGGCACCGCGCTGTCGCCGCGGCGATGGTCGCAGAGTTCCCAAAGCTCGCGGCACAGGAACCGGCGACAGTCGCGCGCCACCTCGATGCGGCTTCCGACCCGCAGGCCGCGGCGTATTATTGGGGCCTTGCCGGGCGCACGACGGCCAATCTGGGCGCTCCCAAGGAGGCGAGCGCTTTGCTGCAACAGGCGCGCGAGGCCCTTGATCGCGTTGCGGAGCCAACGCGCGAGATGAGCGATCTATCGCGAGAGATCGACGACCTCCTTGCCGGGCTATAGGCGCCTGGCTCAGCCTCGCTCGCGTTCCTGTTCGCGAACCCAGCGCAACACGGCTGCCACGGGCTTGATAAAGTCGGTGGGAATATACTGGTTCACGTCGCCTTCTTCGTAGAGGCCGCGGGCGAGTTGGACATTCTGCATGATCGGAATGCCCTCCTCTTCCGCGATCCTCTTGATGCGTTCAGCGATCAAGTTCTGGCCCATCGCGCGGACGATGGGGAGCGGCGTCTCATCCTCCCGATAGTCTAGGGCGACGGCGATATGCGTTGGGTTTGTCACGATGACCTTCGACTTTCTGACGGATTCATCCATGTCCGACATAAGCATTTCCTGATGAAAATGCTTTCTGTGCGACTTGATATGAGGATCGCCTTCACTTTCCTTATACTCACGCTTTACTTCGTCCTTCGTCATTTTATTTTGCTTGTTGAACGAGTATATCTGATAGACATAGTCAGCGAAGGCAATGATAACAAAGGCGGCGACCGTATAGATGATCACATTGACCAACAGCTTGGTTAGCATTGGGGGAATACACTCTTTCCCACAATACGGTATTTTTACGAGATCATGAATTGCTCCTCGAATAATTAGGTATAGAAGAACCGATAGAAACACGATCTTCGCGAATGATTTGATGAATTCAACCAGATTATTCAGCGAGATGATCTTCTTGATCCCCGAAGCTGGGTTCAGCTTGTTGAATTTCGGCATGATCGCTTCCGGCGACATCAAGAAGCCGAACTGCGCCATGTTGGAGATAACGCCCACCGCTGCGACGGCCGCGACGATGGGCACGACGATGGCGATCATCGTCTTCATGACCACTTGCAGCATCGTATCGAGGGCGAGCTCGAAGTCCGCCTCGTAGAGGCTGGCTGGCGCCTCGATCATATGCGTCAGATCTTCGACGAACGTCCCCATCAACGAGATGAGCAGCCCGAAGACAGTGATGAGAAGTGCCGCCGACGAGACCTCCTTGCTCTTCGCGACTTGCCCTTTTTTGCGAGCGTCACGGAGCTTTTTCGGGGTCGGATCTTCGGTCTTCTCGTTCATTGAAGAATGCCGCGCAACGTCGAAAGATGCTCCGGCAGGCGTGAGAACTCGACCTCCCAAACCTCGACGAGGAGATGCACGTAGAGGAGCAGCAAGAAGATCCCCACAGCGCTCTTCACTGGCATCGCGAGGAAGAACACGTTGAGCTGCGGGGCGAAGCGGCTGATCAGGCCGAGCGCTAACTCCGACAAGAACATCGCGATCATGGCCGGCGCCGCGAAGACGACGGCAAGAGCGACGATGTTGTCAAGGATCCCGAGAAAATAGCTCGTATCTGTCAATGTGAGCTGTGGGAAAAAGCTCGGCACCGGAAACAGAATGTAACTCTCATAGATCACGCGCAGCATGATCAGGATCGCACCGCTGATCAGGAAGTAGACCGTCACAACCTGGGTCATAAAAATCCCAAGCGGCGAGGTTTGGGAGCCCGTGAGGGGATCGACCGAGCTCGCCATCGTGGAGCCGCGCTGGTTATCGATGAAGAAGCCCATCGACTCGACTGCCCAGAAGAGAACGGCGAAACCAAAGCCCAGCAGGACGCCGATCAAAATCTCCTTAAAGAGCACCAAGGCGAAGGTCAGGCCGCCCAAGGCCTCCAAGTCGACTTCTGCCTTGAGATGGGGATAGAGGACGAGCGACAAGCTGAGCGCGACCGCAATGCGGGCCGAACCGACCAAAACCGTGCGCCCGAAGATCGGAAGCATGGAGAAGATCGCGAGGATCCGAGCCATGCCGAGTGTCACGAGGTAGATCGACTGGATCGCCTCTGGGATCGCGTTCACGACCCCAACCTTCCGATATCATCGAAGATGAGGGTGGCGAAGTTAAGAAGCTCCATGCCCAGCCAGCGCGCCGTCGCGAAGATCACCATCACGACGACGAAGAGCTTGATCGCGAATGAGAGCGTCTGCTCTTGAACCTGCGTCAGCGCCTGGAGGAGTGCTACGAGCGTGCCGACACCCGCCGCTGCAACGATCGGCGGCAGCGAGAGGTAGAGGACGAGGAGGAGGGCCTTCCCCGTCATATCGACCATCACGCTGATGTCCATCGGTCCTCCGCGCTATTGGTAACTGAGCACAAGCCCGTGCAGCAGACGCGTCCATCCGTCGAGCATCACGAAGAGCAACAGCTTGAACGGCAGCGAGATCGTCATCGGTGAGACCATCATCATGCCCATGGCAAGCAGGATGTTCGAGATGATCAGATCGATCGCAACGAAGGGCAGATAGATCAGAAAACCGATCTCGAACGCTTCCTTCAGCTCCGTCAGCGTGAAGGCAGGAAGGAGGATCAGCAGGTTGTTGTCCGACGCATCGTCCCGCATCTCCGGCGGCCAAAGGCGCATGGCTGTGTCGATGAAGAAGAGGCGTGTGTCATCCGCCGTGTGCTGCAGCAGGAAATTCCTGAACGGACCCGCCGCGTCCGCGAGCGCCGCGAAAAGCTCTTCGGTAGATGCAGCAGTGAGGTCCACCCCGTCGAGCGCTGCCAAGGTTTGCACGCCGACCGGTGCCATGATGTACGCGGTCAGGACAAGCGAGATCCCGTAGATCACCATGTTGGGCGGCACCTGCTGCACACCCAACGCATTTCGGATCAAAGAGAGCACGATCGAAATCTTGATGAACGACGTCGCCATCACCACGACGAACGGCAACAGGCCGATCGCGGTCGCAACGCCGATCAGCGTAAGTGGATTTGGAAGCTCACCCATCTGTGCGGCGGTTCAGTCGCAGGATGCGCACACCCAGGCTGTCGTCGAGGCTGACGAGTTCGCCTTCGCCGATCTCCCGTCCGTTGACCATCAATGACACGTTGCCGTTGGGCATTCGGTCAAGGCCGAAGACGAACCCCGGCTCCAAAGATCGCAAAGTGCCGATATCGACGTTCACTTGGCCCAGGCTGAAGAGAATTCTCACTTCAAGCTCGTCAACAAAGCCAGTTTCCGAGGCAGCGCTCGGAACCTCCGCCGTATCGTCCTCACTCATCGTGGCCTCAAGATCCCCGACAGTATCCGCAACCATAAGGCATGAATCCTTGAGGCGTGCCACCCCGATCGGACGAAGGGCCGTCCCGGCCAGCATTGTCGCTGTCATGTCCTCGGCCGCACCGCCGAGGAGGATGACGTCCCCGGTCTCAAGCGCTGCAAGCGCATCCGGGTCGAGCCGAACGTCACCAACCGAGAAGAGAACCGGAACAGCAAGGGCGATGTCGGCGCCCGGCGAGGGTTCCACCGTGCGCAACATGGCGCAGAGCTTTTCCGACAGCCCAGGCTCGAGGTGGAGCGTCGCGGCAGGAGGACCGACCACGTCATCCTCATCGCAAAGCCAAAGCCCTGCCCTCAACCAGTCTTCCGGGATCGCCTCCCTGGAACTGATCAGCGAGATCGGTCCGATCTCCCCCAGCGTCGCCTCGAGGGCGGGTTTCAGGTAGACATCCGCGAGTGCCTTCGACAGCGCTGGCGGCAGATCCTCCAGCGTCAGCTCGGCAGCGGCATCCGGCAACAACGCTTCCTCGCCCGCCGGCTCGACCCCGACGACAAGATCGTCGCTCCCCGCGGCGAAGCGAACGCCGATGGGGCCGGACTCGCTGTCCGTTGGCGGCAGGGCCAGGCGCAGCGTTGCGGTTCCGCCCGGAAGGTTCACCGCGACGAGCATCGGGCGCACGGCAAGCAGATTGTTGAGCGCGAGCGTCTCGCTATCGAACCGCGGAAGGGTTCCGGGTTCGATCGATAGCGCCTCACTCATCGTTCATTTGCTGGCCGGAGTACTCCTGCTTGTTGCTCGAGCCCTGCTCGGAGCCGCCCTGCTGCGACCCGCCCTCACCGGCGCCCGCTTCCGGGTTCTCCACGATGATCTCGACGTTGATCTCGGTGTTCGGATGATCGTTCGCGAGCGACTCCATCAGCGCCTCGGTCGCACCTTCGAGCGCCGCCTTGTCATCATCGGAGCCAACCGTGAACGATACGGTCAGACCGTGCGCATCCATCTTGATGGCGCAGTCCTTGGCCGGAATACCAGACTCGGGATCGAACTGCATCCGCGCCTCGCCACCGCCTGCGACAGGGCTTGAGATCATGAAGCGCGAAACTGTGTTGACCATCAGATCCGACAGGTTCTCGTTGTCTGCCGGAGACGGTGGCTGCGCCTCGCCCGTCTCGGGCACCTGACCCGGCATCGGCGCGGCACCCATCCCGGCCAGGGTTATGTCCCCGGGGGTGACATTCTCTGGATCTGTTGCGTCATCTGACTGCTGAAGCTCTTGGCGGAACTGCGGATTGCTCGCGTTCTGACCCTCCTGGAAGCGACCGTCCGCGCCCTGTTGTTCTCCGGCGCCCGCAGGTCTCGGATCGGCAACCTCGCCATCATTGGCGAAGATTTCTACGGCTTCCCGCACATCAGGATCTGCGCCGGCATCTACCGGCTGCTCGTCTTCCTCGGGCTCGATCTCGGTATTGAACTGACCCGTATTCGACGCGATGTCGCTGATGGAGTTCTTTTCGACACCAATATTCTGGACAATTTCTTCTGCCTGAGCATCTAAAGCAGGATCACGGTGGCCAGTCTTGATTTTTAGCCCAAGAAACTTGACCGACTGGTTTTCATTTTTCTCCTGCTCGTCCATCAGGTGTTTGACGAACTCTTCTTGGTCCGCCACGCTCGGATCCTTGCGTGGGCCGGTGTTCTCCGAGCCGGAAACATTCGGGTCGACATTAGGGTTCGCATTAGTCTGATTAACGCCGCTCATCACGTCCTCCTCATCGATTGCGGGCGGCAAAACCCGCCTCCGAGACCTCTTCGATCTCTGCTTCCTCTGCCGCTACAGCGGCCTTCGCCTCGGCGGCACGCTGCTCCGCCACGAATTCCTCGAACTTGCGCGTCGCAAGCACGGCCTCATGATGCTTGGCCTCGGCCTCCTGCACCTTCTTCTCGGCCGGCGGCACTTTCTTCTCGACCGCAATAACCTCCTCGCGAAGCTTGAGCTCCTCGCTCCGCAGGATGGCGATCATCTCGTTCATCAGGTCGAGGCGCTCCCGCTTCACCTCGCGGCCCTTGATCTCATCGAACATCCGAGCCTCTTCGGCGATCCGAAAGGTCTCGTGATCCGTGACCGCCTTCTTCGCGTCCTCGACCGCTTGCCGCTTCTCGGCGAGCACGGCTTCCGCCTGCTTCACCGCCTGCTCCGCGGCGTCCTCGCGAAACTTCTTGATGCGCAAGAGGTCGGCAAACACGGATCAGCCCCTCCCACCGTCTCGCCGGCAAACCCGGTTGATCCACACGAAGCGCGTCATCGTCAGCATCTCCTCACACCAGCTGCTCGAGCTGGGCGACGGTGTCCTCAAAGGAGGTACGTTCATCCAGCCCCTGCTGCAGGAACGCCCTGATCTTCGGCATCTTTTGAATGGCTTCGTCGGCCACGGCGTCCGAGCCCTTCTTGTACTCGCCGATCTTCACGAGGAGCTCGACTTCCGCGAACTTCGCCATCAACGCACGGAGCTTGCGCGCTGACTGGTTGTGGCTGTCCTCAGCAATCGCGTTCATCACGCGGCTCACGCTGGCGAGCACGTCGATCGCCGGATAGTGGTTCTCGGAGGCGAGCTTCCGGCTCAGGATGATATGGCCGTCCAGAATACCGCGGGTTTCGTCCGCAACGGGCTCCGTCATGTCATCGCCTTCGACGAGCACGGTGTAGAGCGCCGTGATGAAGCCCTTGTCGGATTGACCGGCCCGTTCCATGAGCTTCGGCAAGGTCGCAAAGACCGAGGGCGGGAAGCCGCGCCTCGTCGGAGGTTCACCGGCGGCGAGCCCGATCTCGCGCTGCGCGCGTGCGAAGCGGGTTACCGAGTCCATCAGCAGGAGAACGCGCTTGCCCTGGTCGCGAAAGTATTCGGCGATCGAAGTCGCGACGTAGCAGGCCTTAGCGCGCTCCATCGACGGACGGTCGGATGTGGCGATCACGAGGACCGATTTCGCGGCACCCTCTTCGCCAAGATCGTGCTCCAGGAACTCCCGCACCTCTCGGCCACGCTCACCAACGAGGCAGAGCACCGTGATGTCCACGTCCGCACCGCGCACCAGCATCGAGAGGAGCGTGGACTTACCGCCACCGGCTGCCGCGAAGATGCCGAGGCGTTGCCCCTCGCCAACGGTCAGCAGACCGTCGAGCACTCGCAAACCCATCTGGGTCGGCTTGGCAATGATCCGGCGGGACATCGGGTCGGGGCTATCGCGATAAACGGAGTAGTAAGTGTCGACCTCGAGTGGACCCTTCTTATCCGCATCCAAAGGCTCACCAAGGCCGTTGAGCACGCGGCCCTTCAGCTTTGGCCCGACGCCGACCATATGCGGCCGCCCCGTCGCCAGAACTTCGGTATGCGATGAGACACCCTGCATCTCCCCCAACGGGGTGAGGAGCGCGGTCTGCCCGGAAAAGCCGACGACCTCAGCCTTCAACTCAAAACCGGGAGCGGGCCCTCGCAGCACACAGAGCTCACCAACCTTTGCGCCGGGCACCATCGCCTCGATGATCGTCCCGGTGACCCGGCCCACCCGACCGCGCGCTTCGATCAGCGTCGTGTTGCGGATCGCAGTGTTCAACTGCTCCGTCATGAAGCGGATGGGGTCGTTCTGCGTGGTTTGGGTGCCGTCGTGCATCAGATTTCGGCGAGCGCCGCCTCCACGCTGACATGAATGCTCAAGATCTTGCTGAAACCCGTCAGGGTGAAGACGTCGAGCACATCGGCGTTCGGCCCTGCGATGAGGAAGCGACGTCCACTCTCGCTCAAGGCCTTGATGGCGACCAGCATCGCGCGCAAACCAAGACTGCTCACATAGTCGACCATTGAGAGATCGAGGATCACGGCGCCCGGGCCTTCCTTGCTGAGCGCGACCAGGGTCTGCTCGATCTCAGGCGCACCGCCGGCGTCGATCCGCCCATCGACATGGACGATCGCGGCGCCCTCTTGCCTGGTCTGTTCTATCCGCATCGTTGTGCTCCCGGGCGGCGGTCCACTGCGGGACAGTCTCATTCTACTCTCCGGCGTCCTTCGCCTCGAGCAACCGTCTGCGCGCTTTTTCATTTAAGCCCAGGCGGCCTGAGACGAACAGACGAAACACGTGATCGTTCGGACGAACTCTGGACGGCATTCAACCCATCGCGTGCACGTATCCCTTTCGTCCGAATCCAGTCCAAGTTTAGATGGCGCACTAGGACCTGACGTTCGGCTAGATTATTCGGTGGACGAGGCCCGCCTGGAGCCTCTTTCGACAGTCAATGCCAAGGAGCGGCGAATGGGCGATTTTCGAACACAGGGCGCGACGCCCACAGCGAAGATTGCCAATCAGAATCAGTCTTCCAACACGTCACGGGGGCGCGCCTCCGGCAGTTTTCACGGCGCCAAGGTCAAAGTGATCGATCAGAACTCGCTGATCGCCGATGCGCTTGAGGAACTTACCGACGCGCGGAGCGAAGACGAAGAGAAGGACGCATCCGACCGCGAGATCGAGGACGGCCGGAAGACGGACAGCTTCGAGCGCATCTTCCATATCGAGGAGATACAGAGGCTCAGCGACAAGCTGGGCGACCTCCCGAAACGCGACCTGAAACTCGCCCTTCGCCGCGTCCTTAAGCAACGCGAGGACAAACCCGAGGGTTGGCGCGAGAAAGCACGACAAAGCTTCGAAGAGCCCGCCCACCAATACGCGCTGCTGAAGACCACGATCGCGGCGCTCAAGGCACGAGGCGCCTCATCGGAAGAGATCCAGTCGGCGGAGAAGGCGCTTTCGACCCTTCTGGAAGATGAAGGCACGCGGATTCGTGCCGCGCTGAACATCGGCGAGACGGCCCAGGACTTCGCGCTCGACAATCTCGCCTCGATCCCCGAGCTGCGCCACGGCTACGTCTCGACGATCCAGAACTACAACGACATGACCGCTGCCATGAACAACTTGGTCGAGCGGTTCGGCGAGGACAAAATCGCCGAGGCCATCGACTTCATGCTCAAAGGTCTTGCCGCCGATATGAATGCCGACGGCGCCTCTATCGACAAGCACAAGCTCAAGATGGTCGTCGATGACATGCACCGGCTTGAGGCGCTGACGACGATCCTGACGAACTGTAAGTATCTCTCGCGCCGCGCTATCCGCATGGGTGGAGACGAGGACTTCACCGGCGAAAAGATGATGCGCAAGCTGGTCCCCTTGATGGACGAGAAATGGATCCGCCCCAAAGAAGTCGACAAGATCACGCTTGAGACCGGACTTGAGGAACTTGCCGGGCAGATCTCCTTTTTGACCGACCTTAAGGAGGTCGCCCGGCTTATTCCTCAGAAGAGCTTCGCGAAGGTTGAGAACCGGGAAAAGCTTCTCGATGCTGTGCAGCAGACCCTCGACACCAGGATCGAACAGGAAGAAGAGGACGAAGCGTGAGCGACCTCTATGACTATGCCGAGCAGCTCTGCGAGGCGTTCGAGCTTGATCCGTCCAGCATCCCTCCTGGCGCACATGTCGCGCTAGAGATCGAGGAGATGGGGACGCTGCATCTCGAAGCGGGCGAGGAAAAGCTGATCCTCTACCTAGCGCGCCCCCTGTCGACGGCGGACGACCGTCATATCGTGTATCGTACGGCGCTAGAGGCCGTTCATTATCACAACGGCTTGGCCTATCCGGTTCAGGTCGGTTTGCATGGAGACAAGCTGGTGTTTTTAGCCCGAGTCAGTCAGCTTGATCTAGATTTGTCTGGTCTCGAACAGGCTGTGAGGCTCTTGTGCGAGCTGCAGGACGAAGTGCGCCCATAACGATGATGGCGGCGGAATTTTCGGAGGCGTAGGATGTCCGACCTAAGGACGCTATCGAACTCGTTTGTCGGCTTGGATGGCGCTTTCAAAGCGTCTCAGGTCTATCAGCTTGCCGGCAGCGCCGACGCCGTTCCGTTCGGAACGGGCGTCGAAGACAACATGGGGTCGCTCTACGAGGATACCTCGCTGCACATGATGACCATGATGGTCATCCAGCCAACCCTTCCGGATCCCGAGATCGCAACACCAGGGCGTAATCTGAGCGCGACCTACGATCTCGCAGAGACACTGGACCGCATGAGGTCAAGCCGCATGGGTCAGAACAATCCCGTGCTTGCGGAGGCATCCGAGGCCGTCAACGAGCACATTGACCGCTACGAAGCCTGGTTCGGGCAAAAGATGGCGTTGACGCTGATTTGATGTCTCGCCGTCCGATCAAGGTTCGCTGGACGCCAGAGGACAGCAAGGTGTTGCACCTGCTCGCGAGCGTCATGTCGGGCCAGGGACGGGATGAGAAGGCAGCCGTCTTGTTGGAATGCGTTAAGCAAAACGACCCGAACTACAACGAAGCGCCTCGGGCCCTCAGCGGTGTCTATCTTCGGCTCGAGCGATACGAGGAAGCCATCAAGATGGCTGACGATGCGCTTTCGGACGCAGAGCTCGATCAGCAGTTCCGCGTCGCCCTTCTTTTCATCCGAAGCCATGCGCTCTGGGCACTCGGCCGGTCCGACGACGCCCGAGCCGCCATGAACGACTATATCGAGGCGAGGAAGCATCCGTGATCAGCGACCGCGCACAATCAGTCCTTCTTGCCATCACGGCCCGCACGGATGTGATGCTCGCGACCCTGATGGTCGGCATCATCTTCATGCTGGTCATCCCGCTACCGACGGGTCTCATCGACGCGCTCATCGCGCTTAACATCATGATGTCGATGATCCTTTTGATGGTGGCGATGTACATTCCTTCGCCCCTGTCGTTCTCGTCCTTCCCCTCCGTCCTGCTCGTCACGACGCTGTTCCGACTGGCCCTGGCGATTTCGACCACGCGATTGATCCTGCTGAACGCGGATGCCGGCGACATCATCGAGGCCTTCGGGAACTTCGTCGTCCAGGGCAACTTCGTCGTCGGTGCGGTGATCTTCCTCATCATCACCATCGTCCAGTTCATGGTGATCACGAAGGGTGCTGAGCGTGTGGCCGAGGTGTCGGCCCGCTTCTCGCTCGACGCCATGCCCGGCAAGCAGATGTCGATAGATGGCGACATGCGCGCCGGTGTCATCGATATCGACGAAGCCCGCCGACGCCGAGAGGTCGTCCAGAAGGAGAGCCAGCTCTTCGGCTCGATGGACGGCGCGATGAAGTTCGTGAAGGGCGACGCGATCGCGGGCCTCATCATCACGGCGGTCAACATCATCGGCGGGATTGCGATCGGGACGACGCAGCATGGCATGACGGCCGGCGAGGCGGTGGAGATCTACTCGATCCTGACCATCGGCGACGGCCTGGTGCAGCAGATCCCGGGGCTTCTGATCGCCATCACCGCCGGCGTGATCGTCACGCGCGTCACGACGGAAGAGTCGACCAATATGGGCGCCGACATCAGCCGACAGCTGCTCGCGCAGCCCAAGGCACTGATGATCGCCGGCGCGATGATGTTCCTCTTCGCAGTGGTGCCGGGCTTCCCGACCGCGGTCTTCGTCGTCCTCGGGATCCTGCTCGTCACGATCGGCGTGCTGTTGGACCAGATCAGCAAACGCGGCGTCGAAGCAGGCGTTGCAGGCAGCGTCCCGGCCATGGCGTCTGCTGGTCAATCGGAAGAACAGGCGTCGCGTCGGCGCATGGGCGTCGACGACGAGTTCTCGATGAGCGTCCCGCTGATGATCGACGTCGACTCGGCGATGGAGCCGATGCTGAGCGCCCAGTCGCTCAACGATGAACTGATCAAGGTGCGCCGTGCGCTTTATCTCGATCTCGGTGTTCCGTTCCCCGGCATCCATCTCCGCTTCAACGACAAGCTGACGGACGGCCGCTATCAGATCATGATCCAGGAGACCCCGATCGCGCATGGCCAGATCCGGGCCAGCCATGTCTTCTGTCGCGAACAAACGAGCCAGTTCGAGATCATGCAGATCCCCTACGAAACCGGGGATGGCTTCCTTCCGGGATACCCGACGATCTGGGTACACGAGTCTCGCATAGATGAGCTGCGCGATGCGGGAACACCGTTCCTCGACACCTCGCAGATGCTGACTTTCCACCTCTCCTTCGTGCTCACGCGGTATTCGTCTGAGTTCATCGGCATCCAGGAGACGCGCTTCCTGCTGACCGAGATGGAAAGCCGCTTCGGCGAGCTGGTCAAAGAGGTCCAACGGATCCTGCCGATCCAAAAGATCACCGAGGTGCTACAGCGCCTGGTTTCAGAAGAGATCTCGATCCGCGATCTGCGCACAATTCTGCAGGCGTTGATCGAGTGGGGGCAGAAGGAGAAGGACACGGTCCTGCTTTGCGAGTACATCCGCGGCGCGCTTCGTCGCTACATCAGCTACAAGTACTCCAGCGGTCAGAACATGCTTCCCGCATACATCCTGGCGCCGGATGTCGAGGAGACGATCCGTTCAGGTATTCGCCAAACATCCGCCGGCAGCTACCTCGCGCTCGACCCTCGGGTGACGCAAAAGTTCGTTCGCACAGTGAAGCGCACCGTCGGTGACATCTCCCGGGCGAGCCAGCGCCCTGTGATCGTCGTAGCGATGGACATCCGGCGCTACGTGCGAAAACTCGTCGAGAACGACCTCTACGAACTCCCGGTCCTTTCCTACCAAGACCTTACGCAAGAGATTACGGTCCAGCCGCTCGACCATATCCGGCTCTGACCGTTTCCCTGCCCCGCGGAAGCGGCGCCTTGGGGCTGTACACTCACGTCGTTAACCGGCATCACTAACTTCACGTGCATGTGAAGAGTATCGGTTTGAGCACTGACGCTTTCTTGGACATGCCAACTTTCAACGGTCCCTCGGCCGGCACTGGGCGGACAAACTACCGGGAAAGGACGACTAAAGAGATGAAACGTTGGGTGCAGGTCGTATCGCAACTTCGCGGTCCTGCGCTTGTGGGTTCTCGGTAATGTTCTCGATTCGAGTGGTCGCAGTTGTTGGTGTCGTGTTCTTCTTAGGCATGGCCCTTTTTGCTATGCTCAACTTCCTCAAATTCGAGCGGCTCTATCAGCAAGAGGCTCGCCTACGGTACGATGGCGTGGCGCAACAGGTGGCAAGCACCGTTGTGCGCAGCCTGAGAACGGGGCTTTCGCTCGACGAGAACGCGGCCTCCCAGGTAATCATGGATCGAACCGCCGACCGACACGATGGCGCCATCGCCCTCTACCTGCGCGACCGAGAGGGCAACCTCATCCGCACGAACAGCACCGCAGGGCCACTCTCCGAACTACCACCGCTGCCCAAGGCTTTTGGGGCGGAGGGAACACTCGCCCGACATCGGACCGAGACTGACTTCTTCACGACAGTACCGATCAACGTCGAAGAGAGGGCCATCGGTGCGGTCACAGTCCGGTTCGGCTCGTCAGAGCAGGCAGCGCGGGTCAGGGAACTTCAGGCTCAGGTGATCCAGAGCACAGCGTTCCTCTCACTCGCGACGCTGCCGCTCCTCGCTCTGCTGCTCACGATCATCATCACGACGCTGGAACGGCGCGCCCGTTCGGCCACGCTTGCGTGGCGCGCAATCGTGGGCCGCGGTCGACCGGTGACCGATGCGGATCTCGAGGTCGATCCAGCGCTACGCCATGTCGCCCGGATAACCGCGACGCTTGAGGAGAGCAGCTCACCCAATCGGGCCGAGCCATGAGATCGCTACCCAAGATCCGCTGGCAGTTGCTGGCGGCAGCGTTCTTGCTCCCCTGCCTGCTTCTGCCCTTTGCCCTCTTCGGCGTGGTTTCCGCAGCGATCTTCGAGTCTGGGCTGCTCCCGCAATACGAGGCCCGCGCCGAAGTTGCAGCGAGAAGCGTTCAAAGGCAGGTGCAGTACGGGGCCCAACTGTTTGGCTCTATCGACGATCTGCGCGATGTCGACGAGGCGCTCAAGGGGGCGCTGGAGAGCTCTTCCGAGATTGCTTTCGTTGCCCTTACAGCGCCCAGTGGCGGTGTCATCGCTTCTGAGCCGATGGGCTTTCCAATCGAAGAAGTGCTGCAACGCTTGCAACGTAGCGAGGTGCGCCAAGACCCGCTGTTCAGCCTCTCCCGGTTGCTCGATGCGCTACACCAGTCGCTTTTCGATCGACCGCTTCTTGTCGCGCCACCGGAAAACTCACGTCAGATCGACGGCTTTCTGATCACCACGGTTCCCATCGGTACAGCCGATGATCTCATGGCGGTCGTACATATCGGCCTAGAGATCGAGGATTTTCGCGAGATCAGAAGCGAGATGATCTTCGACACCGCCTCGGTCTTCATCGTAACCGTGTTGGTCGGTGCTGAGTGTTTGATACTCCTTTGGGCGGTCAGCATCGAAGCGCCGATGCGCATCCGCATGAACCTCACCAAGCGCCTAGCAGATCGAGATCTGACGGCGATCATGCCGGTGGGCTCTCACGGCTGGTCAACTGAGCTCGTGCGCACGATGAATGCGTTCATTCGTCAGGCCGTGAGAAAAGCCAAAGCGCTCGCGAGCGACAGAGGCTTACGCCTACCGCCCGGTACCGAGCCTGCGACGGTCCACTACTCGGCCATCGGGGACATCCGGCTCCCGCTGTTCCTGTTCTGCCTTGGCGAGGGAATACTCCGGCCGTCGATGCCGGGCTATCTCGCGGCGCTAGAGGATACGTTCGGCATGGGCGGAGAAGTCCAGGCCGCGGTTGCCGTGTCCATCTTCTTCCTCGCCACGCTGCTCGGCGTCACTGGATCGCGGGCCGTAACGGTGAGGTTTGGCCAGCGCGCGGTGTTTCTTCTCGGTGCACTGCTCGGGGCTGCCGGTATCCTCGCGCATACAGTCGCGCAGACCGGGCTCGAAGGAATGGCGGCGAGGGCACTTTCAGGCTTCGGCTACGGCTTGGTGTTCGGTGCGGCACAGGCCTTCGTCGCCGCCCACACGCCGCCGAGGCGAAAGGCGCGGGGGCTCTCGCTCTTCGTTATGGTCGTCGTCTCGGCTGAGATCGCGGGCCCGGCCGTGGGCGGCGTCTTGTCGGATCAGCTAGGGGTGGAGCGCATGATCGCCTTCGCGGCGATGGTCGCGTCCTTCTCCCTCATCGCCGCCTACCTGATCCTACCCGGTCGCCGCGACGGTCTATCGCCCCCGTCGGTTCAGCTCTTCAAGGGCGGGCTCGTTCTCACAGACATACGTCTTCTCCTGATGATGATCTGTTTCTCGGTCCCGACCCGCATCTTGATGACAGGGGGCCTCTTCGTGCTCGTACCCTTCGCGGTCGCGGATCTTGGGGCGTCCGATACCGAAGCTGGGCGCGTTCTGATGTGTTCGGGCCTCGCCGTCTTGGCTTCCTCCGGCATGATTGCCGCGATCCTCGAGCGGAGCCGAGGCTTCGGCAGCACAATCTTCGTGGGCGCCGGGATCTCAGGGCTCGCTTTCACGGTGCCGATCCTCTTCGAAGGCTTGGTCGGGATGTTCGTGGCGGTCATCGTCTTTGGCCTCGGCCATGCGATCACCATTCTTGCGCAACCAGGTTTTCTCGCCCTCACGCAGAAGAGCCGCGTGGAGAAAACCGGCATGGCCTCAGTCACTGCGCATTTCCAGGCATGGGAGCGTCTCGGCGCAGCAATCGGACCACTGATCGCGGCTGTGCTTCTTGCTCTCTGCCCACCGACAGACGGCCTCTTCTTGATGGGTGTCGGGGCCTTTGTTGCTATGGGCATTGGGGGAGCGTATTTTTTAACTGTGGGCGAAGCCGATGAAGACGAGGCGATAGATGCACTCTTTGTGCAGCGCTAGGCTTACCCGCCGCGCTTTTGCGTCAAGCTTAGCGGGGGCTGTCGCCCTGCAGTCTTCGAACGCGTTGGCTGTATCGCCCAAGCGCATCCTCATGGTTCTCTGGAATGAGCCAACCCCTGTGGACGAAGGGTTCCGACGTGCCTTCGAAGAGCGGGATCTGCCCATCACAGTAGACATGGTCTCGATCGGCAAGAACCCATCGAGGCTGCCAGACGTCGTCAACCTGATCGAACGAGAAGCACCTGACCTCGTGTACACTAACGATGTCCAGACAACGCTCGGCGTCGCCGGAAGGCGCGGCGACATCGTTCGTCGATTGTCGGGCACTCCGATTACCTTCGCTATGGCCTGCGATCCCGTCGAAACTGGCGTCGTGAGCGCGTTTGGGCCGAGCGGGCGAAACACTACCGGTGTTTCGCAAGTCGCACCGGTTGCTGCGCAGATCCAAGCGATGCGCTCGTACCTTCCGGTCAGCAGGATTGCGACGATCCAGACCCTCGCGGATCCAGTCTCCGCCAACGCGGTTGAGCGACTTTCGATTGCGGCGGAGGCAGTCGATATCAGGGTGGACGCGTTCGAAGTCCCGGCTGCCATCAATGGCGCGCCCCAGGCCGAAGCGCTGCCAAGCTTGGTGGAAGAGATCTCCGACCTCGCGCCACAGTTTCTCTACCTCGGGCCAGATCGTTTCACTGCAGAGCATGCGGAGACGATCACGACGGCCGCGATCCATCACGGCCTTCCAACCTTCGCCACCATGGAAAGCTCGCTGCGCCGGGCGGATGCGCTTTTCGGTCTTGTCGCGCACGATGCCGCCGTCGGGCGTCTGGTAGCTGAGAAGGCGCTCGCGATCTTATTCGGAGGCGTCGATCCCGGGGACTTGCCCGTCGAGCATGCGTCGCCTTTCTCTCATGCCCTTCGATCCGATGTGGCAAGGCGGTTGGGTGTTTTCCCCTCACTGGCTCTGCTCGATTATGCCGAGATCATTGAACGTGAGGCTTGAAAGGGTCAGTCCCGGTCGGCACTCAGATCAGGCACAGCCCGAAGACAACGAAGCATTGCCGACCGTGCGTCGCGCTAACACTCGACCGCCATCGGTCTTTGGCAGACACCGCGCCGCTGCACCCCTGCGCCGACAAATCGCGCTGATCGCCGGCGGTACGCTATTGATCGTTCTCTCGATCATGATCGGCTTTGCCGAGTACCGCATGAACGTTCAGCTCGAACGCATGGCCGTTGAGCGCTCGCGTAGCGCCACTGAACTCCTCGCTGCGGTCCGGCGGCAGGACACGACTTTCCTGAAGCGGCTCACGGCGCAACTCACCACCGTCAGCTCGCTCGAAACCATGCTTGAGGGCGGGTCTGGAGAAGGGCTCTCGGACACTCTCAAGGACGTCGCTGAGGATCTCGAGTTCGAGACCGACCTCCTAGTTCTCAACGCACAAGGCTCCGTGATCGCAAGCCACGGCATCTCGAACCCCGAGATCTTCGCCCGTCAATTGGCGCCCCGGCTAACTGAAGGCCGGCGCATCCGGGACCTCTTGCTGTCATCGACGGGCAAGGAGGTCTGGATCACCGTCTCAAACGAGATCTTCCGCGGCGACCGGAGTGCTGGATACGTGATCGGACGCGTCGATCTCGTCTCGCGCGTAAGCGAGTTCTTCGGCGCCTCAGACAGTCTGGCATTTCTGCTGCCCAACGGCGATGTCATTGTGGAGCGTGGCGAGCGGCCTGGATTGACGAAGGCGCTCCAAGACTGCTGCGCAGGTGATCCACCGACCGGCCTTATCAAGATCGATGGCAGGCTGTTCACGGCGAGTGTCGTTCCACTCCAACACGCCGATGGCTCGCCATTGGGGACGTTCGTCGATCTCCGGGATGTAACGGCCGAGATGGCGAAACTACGCCCTCTACGCATCCTCTCTATCGCGACAGTCGCCGTCGTGATGCTCCTCTCGCTCGGCATTCTCATGCGTTCCCTCCGTCATGCTCTGCGGCCACTTGGCGCCGTGGTGCGCCTTCTGGAGCGACTGTCGGCGGGGAAGACGGATGCGCATCTGAAGCCAGTAACAGCGGCCCAGGAGATCGAGAGCCTCATCGAGTCGGTCGAAGTCTTCCGTTCTGGGATCGAAGCGAGGGACCGGCTGATTGTGCTGAGCGAACAGCTCGTCGCTGCGAGCCGAATTCAGCAGTCGCTTCTGCCGCGGGAGTTCAATCTCGCCGAAGGCGTTGAGATCTTTGGTGCGATGGAGCCTGCCGAGGAAGTGGCAGGAGACTTCTTCGACTGCTTCCATCTACCGGATGGGCGGATTGGCACCGTGATTGCCGATGTCGCCGGCAAAGGGATTGCCGCAGCGCTCTTCGCTTCGAGGGCAAGTGCGTTGTTGCGTGCCAATGCCACTGTTCACGCCGGCCCGAGCGACATCCTAGCGGCGACCAATGATGAGCTGTGCGAGCGTAACCCGGAAGATCTCTTTATCTCGGTTCTACTTGCCATCCTCTCGCCCGCGACCGGGGAAATCAGCCTTGCGAATGCCGGCCATTGCCCACCGATCGTCGTCGGCAGCGATGGTGCATGCCGGACGTTGCAACTCGACCCGGATCTCGTACTCGGCGCCTTTCCTGCAATGACTTATGTTCAGCACGATTTTCAGCTCCAGACTGGAGAGATGATCCTCTTCTACTCCGACGGTTTCGACGAGGCGCGAAATGCCGAAGACCAGCTTCTCGGCCTAGCCGGCGCGCTCGCACTCACTGAACGAGCAGCCCCGCTCGGTGCCGAGGGCGGCGTTCGCCAGATTTTCCGGGATTTGACATCATTTGCCGGCGGACGCGCTCAGTCAGACGACGTCACACTATTCGCCCTTCGACGAACGATGCCGGAGAAGCCCGCTACCACCAATCGATCAGACCAGGGGAGCGGCTGACGCTCCCGCTTCGCACATTTCGGCAACCCCCTATAAACTCAGCTCGCGCTGCGCATCGACATAGCCGAGCAGAGGTTGCATGTTGAGCGCGCTGAGAATTTGCCGAGGATCGAGGATACCCGCAACGCTCCGCGGC
>JBCDFC010000059.1:0-21932 GCA_039178805.1 Pseudomonadota bacterium
ACGATCAGCTCGCCGTTGATCTCGGCCGCATGGCAGGTCAGGCAGTTGTTGGAGACGATCTCGACGCCCTCATCGTTCACATGGGCGGTCATGGCATAGGGCAGCTCCGCATTGCGGCCCTCACGCCCTGGCAGTGCGTTGGCCAGTTCCACTCCGCCCAGGACCCGCGTGTAGGCGGCGTAGGGCATGCCGCAAGACACATAGGCTTCGTTAACGAGGGCGCGGTACCCCTCCACCGGATCGCCATCCGGCTGCTCGGTCACGGCAACCTCGCCGAGGGGAGAGCGGAAACGGTCGCCTGAGGCGGATCGAACGTCGCTGTCGTCACAGCTTGCCAGGAGCACCGCCACCGCAACCAGTATGAGAGCCAGCAGCATGCGTGCCGGGTGCCGTGCCGCAAGGATCATGGCTGCTCCGCCGCTGCTGTCTGCAGCGTTCCGAGACCGGAGATCGGCGCGCCGTCCTTCATCCCCTCCACCGTGACGAGCCCGCTCCACAGCGGCTGCGCGAACGCGAAGAATTGCTCCGGAAATGCCGGTTCTACCTGCAAATCGAGGCCGGCACCCCGGATCGTCCAGTTCAGCACGAAGTTACCATCGGCGCCGTTGACGGGCGAGGCGGGAGCCGCTTCGAGCGTCAGCGTGTCGTCGGAAAGCGTGCGCACATCTCCCGCTGCATCGATAAGGGCACCGTCGACCGTCGCAACACCCCGCCCATCGACACGCCTCGTACGCAGAAGGGTGAGGTCTGTGCCGTCCGCAAGCTGGAGCAGGAGCCGGTCATAGGTCACTGGCCCTCCTGGCACCGGCAGTTCGCCCCAGGCATGATCGAACCAGCCCTGTCCCGTCACCTCGCGCCGGTCAGTGCCGGCACCGATCCAACCGGTGACTTCCAAGCCCGGCAGCGAATAGCCGCGCGCGGGTCCGGCCTCCCCGCCTCCGGCCGATAGCGCGGGCTTGGTGGGCGACAGCGTAAGCTGCAACGGAACGCCTTCGACGCTTGCCGTGAGTGAGATCGGCGCTCTTGCGGCTGTTGGGTCGAAGGAGAGCGACCAGTCGTCGAGCCAGACCTGCCCTTCGGCATTGTCGTGCCCGCCCCCACGCCGGCCAACGCGCTCTTCACCCATCGCTGTCTGAGCAGCGTCGTCCGAAAAAACGACATGGGCGCGGTGGAGGTCACCGAAAGCCCAACCAGCATGTTCAGTGGATGCGAGGTTCCGAACCCCCAGACGGGACAGAGAGATCTGTATCCCGAGCGTATTCCCAGCCTTGTCGCGAAGATGCGCCGACAGCGCCCAGGTCTCCATGCGCGCATCGTCATGCCCGCCATGATCGTCCGGCAGCGACAGCGCCCAACCCGCAGCGAGCGGCTCGAAGCCATGCGCGGTCTCATCCTCGATCAATCGCGTGACGACGTCGGTCTGCTCAGGCGCTGACACTGCAGTACCGCCCGACGGCGCTTGCAGCAGTCCGAGCACCACCAGCGCTGCGACGGACGTCGCAACGACTAAAAGCAGCCCAAATCGGATCCTGCGCTGTGGCACGGCTGACGGCACCATTGCTTCGTCTCGGCAACAGAGAAGTTAGGTGTCATTCCCGCGCCCGCCATCATGGAACGACAGCGGCCATCCGTCGCGAGATCCAGGGTGGCTGGCTCACACGCTCGAGCCTGCTGCGGCCCTTGCCCATTGGTTGCTTCCGACGTGAAAACGGGGTCGATTGCGGCTCCACGCTGCAGTGCAGAAAAGCACTCGACTGCGACGACGATATGCTAGGGTTCGACAAACATATGAAGGCCGAAGTTCAGCGGGGGCGAATGCCGTTTGGTGGAATGCGGGGCGACGGCATGCGTGCAGATGCCGTCCAGGTCTTGAAATTGCTCGCCGTGAGCGTCCTCGGCGCCTTCATCTTTCAATGGCCGCTGCTGGTCTACGGCAAGCCGAATGTCTTCATGGAAGACTCGATCCACTATGTGAAGCACGGCCAGATCATGTGGGATCGGCTGGGCAGTCTCCTCTCCTCACTCCTGCAAGAAAGCGCTGCGCAATCGGGGCCGGCGGCGGCATCGGCCGGCGGTGGTGGTGGAAGCGGCTCTGCTGGCGGCGGCGGGCTCGATCTCGGCAACCGGCTGGCCGCCGCGACGGGCGACGTGGTGAAGGTCCGCTCGATCCCCTACGCGCTCTTCGCGGCCGGGTTCTACGCCACGCCCATCGGCGCTATGGGCACGCTCATCGCGCAAACCGCCGTGGTGCTCTTCTGCTTTGCTGCCGTTTTCGTCGATATGATCGGCCGGCCGCGCGCGATGATGGCGGCGGCGGTGCTGCTCATGCTCGCGGGCACGACGCTGCCGATCTACGCGACGTTCTTGATGCCGGACACGCTCGCTGCGGCCATCCTACTTTACGCGATCCTGATCAGTCGGGGGACCGAGCATCTTGGCCCCCTCACGCTGATGGCCCTTATGGGTGCGGCCGCGTTTGCGACGATCAGCCATCACGGCTTCCTGCCGCTCGCGGTCAGTGTGATCGGTGCGGCGCTCGTCGTTCTCGCGCTCTTCGGTAGGCTCACTTGGGTGGCCCTTGCCCTTGGCATCGTGCCGATCGTGCTCCCGATGCTTCTCAACCTCGGCGGCAGCGCGGTCGCTTTCGGAGAGAGCAGCGTGGCGCCGAGGCGGATGCCTTTCCTCATCACGCGGAGCATCAGCGACGGACCTGCCCGTTGGCATTTGGAGGAGCACTGCCCAGCGGCGGGATACCATATCTGCGAGGTGTTCAGCGAAGGCATACCGGAGCGCTATGGGCAGATCATGTGGGGGAAGCGCGGGCTTGCCCAGTTGCCGCTTGAAGATCTCGACGAAGTGCGCGCGGAGGAATCGACCATCGTTATGCGCGCCTTCCTCGAATACCCGATCCAGCAGTCGATCGCGTTCTTGCAGCGCGCGTTCCACCTGCTCCCGATGGTCACGGTCGAGGGCTATTTCGCGGGCCGCCCGCGGATGGGGGACGGCGGGATTTACGTCCTCCCCAGAAGCGAGGCGGAGCTGATACCGCTGCCCGAGTGGTGGCGCACCGTCCATCGCGTGGTGATCGTGGGATCGCTCGGACTGCTGCTTTGGCTCATCGCCACAGGCGGGCGGGTTCTCGGCTCCAAGGAGCGGCGTATTATCCTGGTCCTCAGCGCCGGCATCGCGCTCAACGCCCTCGTCTTCGGCGGTTTGTCGGCGGTGGACCCGCGGTATCAAACCCGCGTCGGTTGGCTGATCCCCGCATGTGCCGCAGCACTGCTCTTGGCCCGGACGGCCCGCCGAGAACAGCAACTCTACGACGAGGTCGCGGGCGGCTCACTGGCGCAGGGGGGTGCCCGATCCACGCGCGCCGAGCCGTGACGGCACATACTCACGTGCCAGCACCCAGGCGAAACCGAGCCCACCTGCCAGGTAGTGCAGGATGTGGCACGGCACGCTCTTGAGGCCAAAGACCGGGCCGCCCTGACGCATCATGAAGGCCAGAAGCGGCGCGTTCACGATCAGGAAGGCCAACGCCGCAAGGACCGAGATCCAGAGAAACTGGGCGGCTATCGGCGCCATAAATACTCCACCCAGCATCGCCGCGACGGCGGCAAGGCTGACCTTGTGCACGAGCGATGTGTTGAGCTGGCCCGGCGGTAGCCCTCGGAAGAGAACGATCCGGCTCCATGGCAAGGCCCGCCCGTAGAGATCGGTGCGGAAGGTCGAGCGGATGGTCCAGATCTTTAGATGCGTACCGAACATCCGGTGATCGAGCCTGATACGGCCACCATCGGCGTGCAGTCGTAGGCCGAGATCCACGTCCTCGATGTTCTCCCAAGCCCTGTCGAAGCCCTTCTGCGCGAGGAACGCGTCGCGCCGCACAGCGCCAAGCCCGGTCCAGAACGTCACCGCCTCGGCGGGGCTATGCTGATGGACGTAGTGATGGAGGAGGTTTCGGTACCGGCTGATGGCGCCTCCGCGCTCTTGCCGCGTGTCGTACGACCCGAAGACGGCGACGAGATCGCTCGATCCGGAAAAGTGGCCGAGCACCCTCTCCCGCACATCCTGATGCACAACGACATCCGAGTCGACGAACAGCAGAACGTCGCGCTCCAGCGAAGCCGCACCTGCGTTCCGCGCCCGCGAAGGTCCCTGTGCCACCTCGTTCGTCTGCACGCGGAGCCCAGCGGCGTTAGCGATCGAAGCGGTCGCATCGCGCGAACCGTCATCGACAACGAGAATATCATCCGGAGCGAAGCCAGCAGCGGCGAGCGCGGAGAGAACTTCTTGCAGAGTGCTCTCAGCTTGATGCGCCGGCACGATCACCCCAAGCGATGGGGACCGCTCGGATGCCGCTCGATCAATGGCCTCACCGGCTTCGCTCATCTCAACATCCATTGCTGCGGTGCACTCTGTGCCTGTACTTCGAGGCATTTCGCCTCATTTTGATACCCCAAGAGGGGCTGTCATACCGCTGGGGCGAGAAGGTTTCCATTCTGAGAACAATCTCGCAAGGATTGCAGAAAGGGGCTCACCGTCAGCGCGAACAAGCGCTAACGTAAAGCTGCGTACCAGAGATTAGCTCTGGGATGGGAAGGGGTTATAAGGTTGAACATGTCAGACAAGGCTGGCAGCTACGAGGATGCCTCGCGCTCGGCCGGATCGGTGGGAGTGCTCGGCGGCGGCCCGGCAGGGCTTACCGCTGCCTATGAGCTTCAACGTATCGGCGCTGCGGCAAAGCTGACGGTGTTCGAGGGGTCGGACCTCGTCGGCGGCATCTCGCGCACTGAGAGCCACCGGGGTTTCCGGTTCGACATCGGCGGCCATCGCTTCTTCACCAAGGTGCCGCAGGTGACTGCGATGTGGGAAGAGGTCTTGGGTGAGGAGTTCATCACCGTCGAGCGTCTGAGCCGCATCTACTATCGTGGCCGGTACTATAATTATCCGCTCAGCTTCACCAACGCCCTCGGCAATCTCGGTGTCTACGAGTCGCTGCGCATCATGGGCAGCTATGCCAAGTGGCGGCTCTTTCCGCGGCGCGAAGAGCACAGCTTCGAAGACTGGGTGATCAACCGCTTCGGCGGTCGCCTCTACGCCCATTTCTTCGAGAGCTATACGCGCAAGGTTTGGGGGATCTCACCGCGCGAGATCAGGGCCGATTGGGCTGCTCAGCGGATCAAGGATCTCTCCCTTTATGGGGCCGTGCGCCAAGCACTCACGGGTCGTGGCAACGCCGTCAGCCTGATCGAACGCTTCCGCTATCCGCGCCTTGGCCCGGGTATGATGTGGGAGATGACGAAAGATCGGCTTGAGGAGAACGGGGCCGAGGTCGCGATGCGCCACCGAGTCGAGCGCGTGGCTTGGGACGGCGACCGTGTCACGGCCATCGACACGCGCGGTCCGGATGGAGCCGTCCGCACCGACGAGCCGGACCACGTAATCAGCACGCTCGCGATCCGCGATTTGATCGAGATTATGGATCCGGCCCCGCCGGCCGAGATCGTCGAAGCGGCGCAGAAGCTTCGCTATCGCGATTTCCTCATCGTGACGCTGGTCCTCGACCATGCCGATCCGTTCCCGGACAACTGGATCTATGTGCATGATCCGAATGTACGCGTCGGCCGGATCCAGAACTTCCGCGCATGGTCCAAGGACATGGTGCCCGAGGAGAACCGCGCCTCGATCGGCATGGAGTACTTCTGCAACGAGGACGAAGAGATCTGGACGATGGACGACGCCGATCTGCGCGATCTGGCGGCGCGGGAGCTGGAGCGCCTCGGTCTCGCCCCAGCCTCATCGGTCGTCGATCACGCCGTCATTCGCCAGCTCAAGGCCTACCCGGTCTATGACGGTGACTATCAAGAGGCGCTGGAGACGGTGCGCGGATGGCTCGAGACACTGACTAACTTCCAAACGGTCGGGCGCAACGGGCTTCATCGCTACAACAACCAGGATCACTCGATGCTGACGGCCATGCTGGCGGCGCGAAACCTGGCTGGCGAGAACCACGATGTTTGGACCGTGAATGTCGATCGCGCCTATCACGAGGAGTTCGTGGTCGACCGCGATGGCCAGCAAGCTGAGAAGCAGGTCGCCTAGCGCCTTGCGCCAACCGGATGGGCGGTACGCCGGATACTGCTGTTATCGTGCCGACCTATGGCAGGCCGGCGGCCCTCAAATCGTGTCTTGAGGCGCTTACCCGGCAGGACTGCGAGGACTTCGAGGTGATCGTCGTCGATGACGGCTCACCAGAGCCCGTCTCGACCGTCTGCGCGCGTTTCGCGCCGCTCGTCAGGTGCATTCGGCAAGAGAACGCCGGGCCGGGCGCCGCCCGAAACCGCGGGGCGGCGGCGACCGATGCGCGGTTCATCGCCTTCACCGATGACGACTGCCTCCCCGATCCGACATGGTTGCGCCAGCTGAGAGACGCACAAGGGGGCGTTGACGGGAGGCTTGTGGGAGGCGCGATCCGCAACGGTTTGGGTGACGAGCTCTTCGCCGAAGCGAGCATGCTGCTCTGCGCCTATCTCTACGAATGCTTCGGTGCGGAGACGAGCGATGCGCCGTTCTTCACCAGCAACAATATCGGCTGCTTGGCTGCGGATTTCCGCCGTTTCGGCGGCTTCGATCATCGCTTTTGGTGCGGCGCCGAGGATCGGGAGATGTGCCTGCGCTGGAGCGATCTGGGCGGCAGCTTGTCCTTTGCACCGACCGCCGAGATCGAGCATCGCCATCGACTGACCCTCTCGTCGTTCTGGGAGATGCACAGCCGATATGGGGAGGGTGCCCGCCTCCTCCACCAAGTCCTGGATGAGCGCGGTTCCAAAAGGCCGCGGCTGCAGCCCCTCTCCTTCTATCTCGGCCTGATTTTCCATCCGGTGAGGGCGCGGGGCTGGCGGGCCGTTCGATACCTACCGGTCATGGCGTTGACCCAGCTCGCCATGGTGCATGGCTACTTCATGGGGACTGGGGCTGCGGCGAAGGCTGCGCGAGCGATGCACGAAGGCGATCGGCCAGCCTGAAGGCGAGAGCGACGATCGTAAGCGTGGGGTTCGCGGCCCCTCCCGTTGGGAACACGGAACTGCCGGTGACAAAGAGGTTTTCGATCCCGTGCATCTTGCACTCGGCATCGACGACGCCCTGCTTTGGATCGTCCGCCATCCGCGTGCTGCCCATCGGATGCAGCCCATGCTTGTCGTAGGGCCGGAGATGGGCGAGCGCTTCTTCCTGGAATTCGAGCTTCCCGAAGCCCTGGGCGAGGAGAGCATCGCGCAGCAAAGCGAGCGATCTCCGATGGCTCTCCGCCATGAACGCACTCTCGCGATAATGCAGATGCGGCAATGGGATACCCAAGCCATCTCGGATCCCAGACAACGTGATCCGGTTCTCTGGATCGGGCTCCTGCTCGAACAGCGCGGTCATGCGCGCATGGCCAAATGGGGCCGAGAGGAAAAGCTTGTTCATCGCGTGCCAGGCAAGATACGGCGCAACGACGCCTGGAAGCGCGGCCGCGTGTTCGGCCAGGTACTGTTTGACCCCAGCGAGCGTCGGACCCGCTTCGGCCAGCGCCTTGCCGCGGACTACCGCGGTGTGGGCCTCACGCAGGCTGTAGCGGTAGAAGCGGAGATGGAGATCCAGCAGGCCTTCGCGGTCTCGGATCTCCCGCGGCAGGCCGAGCGTGCCATGGGAGATCACGCCGTCGCGCGGCACCACATCCGAGAACAGCCGCGCATCCCGCGATTGGCCGTTGAGGGGGAGCACCGCCGCAATGCGGATCGGGTGCTCCATATGGTACCGGCCGAGGACGTCGTGCGGATTGAAGATCCCCCCGCCCTCAGCGGCCGCCGCGTTCAGCAGGATCCGCGCATTCTCGATCCCACCTGTGGCGAGCACGACGATGCGCGGCGCCACCGAGAAAGCACCGCCTTCGTGCCCCACGTCGATCCGGGTAACCGATCTATGCGCTGCATCCGGCGCGAGGCCCGTCACGGTCGCATTCAGGATGCAGCGAACATTCTCCGTTCGCTTCAGGACCGGCTCGTGTAGCGGGCCGAGTACCTTGCGTTCGGCATAGAGGAGCGGTTTCGGCTTGAGCGACGCCGAAGCGAAGCGGCTGGCATCGAGTTCCCGCTCCAGCGGGTGCTCTTCAGGCAGGCCGAAGAAGGCCGAGGCCTGCGGATAGAAGGGCTCGACCGTATCGAGACCGATGGGCCAGCCGCTATGGGGCAGCCAGTTGCGCGGCTCGAAGTCCGAGGCATCGAGTGGAATGCAGACCCCTGTCCAAAGGGCCGATGTGCCACCAAGCCCGCGCGTTCGCGAAAGCTCGAATGGATAGCTGTTGTCGTTCGAAGTGCCGGTGTTGAAGGACGGGTCGGCGCTTCCCGGCTCAAGGCCGCCACTTTCCAGTAGCACGATGCGCGCGCCGCTCGGCTCCAGCGCCTCGGCCATGGCGAGACCGGCGATGCCGGCGCCGACGATGCAGATATCGCACTCGATCTCCGTGCCGCGCGGGATGCTGCGGCCGTCCTCAATCACGGCTCGCACCTCCGCTGGTCGGCAGCGGGGCCGATGCCGCGGCACCGGGCAGCTTGCGTGAGCCAACCACCGCCGTGATGAGCCGCTCTCGCGTCCGCCGGTCGATCACGCCAAACAGGAACAACAAGCCGAGCGAGACTGTGCCGCCCACCAGGATCTCGACGACCGGCGGGCCGAAGATCCCGGTTTGGTCGGCGATGAGGCCGCCTACGACCCCCGCGAGCAGGGCCCGCACCAAGATCCACACGCCGTCGAAGCCGAGCCTGCGTGCCACGATCAACGAGGCGATGCCCATTGCGGTTCGCGCAGCACAGCCCACCGCGGCCGACCCGACAACCCCGAGCGTTTCGATAGCGGTTGGTAGAAGCATGAGTGTCAGAAGCATCGCGGGCCCTGAAATCATAAGCGGACCTTTGGGCCGGTCGACGGCCACAAGAAAACCGGCGGTCACCCCGAAGCAGAGTGCGCCGACCCCGCCGACCAAAACGAAGGAGAGCACCGCCCCTCCCGGTGCGAAGGCCGCGCCGAAGAGGACCGACATCAAGGCCTCCGCACCGCCTGCGACCACCAGCAGCCCCGCCGCGATGACGCCCACGAACCGCCAGGCGAAACCGCTCGCTTCGGCAATCGCTGCTGGATCCTGACGGCTGCGACCGGCGGCGATCTCGGCCACGACGCCTGGCACGATCACGCCGATCATCAATGCGGGCATGTGGCCGACGACTTGGGACGCGCTGAAATGGCTAAGCGCGGTCGTCCCCGCGCCGAGCACGCCGAGCATGAGCATCTGCGAAGCGTTGATGACGCGGTTCGAGAACTCATTGAGAAAGAGGGGCCAAGCGAAGCCGAAGAGGCGCACCATCGAAAGGCCCGAGCTGCGCGTGAGCGGGATCGGAAGCCGCGTTCTGCACCACAGGATCTCGGCGCAGCGGGCCAGCGACAGCGCGCAGATAACGGCCTCAACCCCGAGCCCCGAAAGCACCAGGGCCACGATCCCGACAAGTCGAGCGACGTGGAAAACACCGCCTGCGAGGGCCGCATGGCTGAACCGGCGCGTCGCGGTCAGCGCATCCCGATGGACCCGGGAAACCGGCAACAGCACGATTTCGGCAGAGGCGAGCACCAGGGCCAGCGCCACCTCCGGATGGCCGAGAACGCGGGCGATCATGGGTGCAGAGAGCGCGAAGATAACCGCCGCGACACCGCCGATGACCAGGTTGGCCCGCAGGATACCGCTCGCTGCAGCGACCGGGTCCGGCGCATCCGCGATCAACCGCACGCCGGCGCGGAAACCCAGTATCCCCGTCACCAACCAGGCAATGGGCATGGACGCGGCGATGACGAGACCGATGAACCCGTATTCTTCGATGCCGAGGGCGCGGGTGAGAACCGCCGCCGTCAGGAGCCCGGTCGGCAGGACCAAGACCTCGGCAAGAAGGCCGACCATCGAGCCACGCTCGAGGCTGTCCGCTGTTCGACGACGCCTTGTGGCGGTCGATGCAGTCGTCGTGTCGGCAGACGCTGTCTGCCGATGTCCGTCGCGCATCAGGCGGGTCCGACCGGGTCGTCGGGTCTCAGCAATTGCCAGCGCCGATACTCATACTCTGCCAAATCACCTCGGCGCCCACCGTCGCCGATTGCGTAGCCGATCCCCTCTCCGATGCCGCTGCACAGAAGCAGGAACACGATCATCGGATAGGTCGTGAGCGGAAGCTGCGCCCTCAACCGCTTGCTCGAGAGCGCGGTGGCAAGGATGCGCACGCAGCGGATGGCGACGATTGCGGGGAAGGACAGCGCCCAGGCAATCCGCTTCCAAAGCGGCCAGTTGCGCGCCCTGCTCGCCGCAAACATCCAGCCCGCCAGGATCTGCAGCCTCGATGCGTGCCCGGGATAGGCTGGGTTCAGATGCGAGACGCGGATGCGCGGATCGAGGAGCAGCGTCTCACCGCGGCTGCCCATGTCGAGATGCATATGCCATTCCGCCTCCAGCATCTCGGAGAGATCGTCGCCATAGGCGAGCAGCGCGTCGCGCTTGTAGCTGGAATTGTGACCCGGGATCGAGATCATCTTCGTGGGCTCCGCCACATCGAGCCACTGCGTGTACTCGACAATCAGGTTTGCCCAACCCGTTCCCGACGACGGATTGGCATTGCACATCAGCGGACCGACGCCAACATGCCCTTCGGCATGAGCCGCGAGATGCCGTTCCACCCAATCGTCATCGATCGGAAACGCATGATCCTCGGTGATCACGATAACGTCGCAGCTCGCAGCCCTGATCGCTGCGGCCCGCGCACGCGCCGTCGTGGAAACATCCGCTTCGACCACAGAGAACGCGGCGAATGCCTCCCGCTTCTCCGGATCGACGACGAGGGCAGCCGGATCGGGCGCACCGACCACGACCTCCAACCGCCCTGCCCCGTTGAGCTTCGACAGCCGATCGATAATGCGGGTCAGACCCACACCGTCTTCATCGGTGACTAAGATGGCGCTCAGATCCGCCTTCGCCATTGCGTCGCTCCCCAGGCTGTGTGCGTGCGTAGTTTGACGCGGGTTGCCCAGTGGTTTCAAGCATTGCAGTGCAGCACGCAACACGCCTCGGCTTCACTCTCCGCGCGCGCCGTTGTTCCCTGGGCCGGTTGGTTCTAGCCTCCTTTCAAGACGGCAAGAAGGCGGAGTGCGGGATGGCAGGGGCAAATCCGAAAGCGCGGACGACTGGGCCATGATGCGGTGGGGGCCATGATGCGGTGGGGGCGATGATGCGGTCGGGGCCACCATGAGGTCGGGGCTATGATGAGGATCATCGTGCTCGGTACAGCAGCCGGTGGGGGCCTGCCGCAGTGGAATTGCGGGTGCAAGAACTGCATGGACGCGCGCGAAGGCCGGATCGCCACGGCCACGCAGTCCTCGATCGCTGTGTCCGGCGATGGTCAGTCCTGGATCGTCTTCAATGCCTCGCCCGATATCCGGCAGCAGCTAACGGCAACCCCCGCCCTTTATCCCCGCGCCCTTCGAGACACGCCGATTGCGGCCGTCTTGCTCACGAACGGCGATGTCGATCATGTTGCGGGGCTTCTGACGCTGCGGGAGAAGTCGGCGTTCGATCTTTACGCCACGGCTGAGATCCACGCGGCGCTCGACGCCAATCCGATCTTTGGTGTTGCAGATCCGGCGTTGGTGAAACGGCGCACAATCGCCCTCGGCGATAGGCTCGAACTCCCAGGATCGCTGACCACCGACATCTTCGCCGTTCCCGGCAAGGTGCCGCTCTACCAGGAGGAGGGCGAGGTCGAGACCGAGGCCATGGGTGAGACGACCATCGGTGTGCGGCTCACCGATGGCGAGAAGGTCGCCTACTACATCCCCGGCTGCGCCGCGGTTCCCGACGACCTCATCGCCCGCCTTCAGGATGGCGATTTGCTGCTCTTCGATGGCACCGTCTGGGAGAATGATGAGATGCCGCGCCTTGGCGCCGGGCCCAAGACGGGCAAGCGCATGGGGCATGTGCCGATGAAGGGCGCGGGCGGCAGTATGGAGCGCCTGTCTGCTCTGCCGGGGCGTCGCGTCTTCATCCATGTCAACAACACCAACCCGGTGCTTCAGCCGGACGGCCCCGAACGTGCGGCGGTGTATGCAGCGGGATGGGAGCTCGCGGCGGACGGTCTCGAGTTCATGCTCTGAAGGTGCGTGGCTACTTCTCAGCCATAGCTTCCTTTCCGGCGGGAACCGGCGGCGGCCCGGACGGGACACTTCTGACCGCATCATAGAGCGCAGGGCGGCGGGTCTGGAACGTACCCCACTGCTTGCGATCGGCGGCCGCCTGATCGAGGTCGAGCGTCGCCATCAGCAGCGCATCCGCATCGCGCGGCGCCTGAGCTGCGATCGCCGCACGATGATCGGCACAAAAGGAACTGCCGTAGAAATCGAGCGTGACCCCGTCATCGGTCTCTGACCCGGTTCGGTTGGCCGCGAGCACGGGCACCAGGTTCGCCGCCGCATGACCGCGCATCACAGCCTGCCATTGCTCGGCGCTGTCCCATTCGGTGTCGAAGGTCTCGCTGCCGATAGCGGTGGGATAGACCAAAAGCTCCGCCCCCATGAGGGCCATCGTCCGCGCAAGTTCGGGGAACCACTGATCCCAGCAGATGCCGACACCAAGCGTCAGGTGCTTGGTCTGCCAAACCTGAGCGCCATCCGGGCCCGGCGCGAAAAACGCGTCCTCATGATAGGCCTCGAAACAGGGGATGTGGCACTTGCGATAGATGCCGAGAACGCTGCCATCCGCGTCGATGACGGCAACGGCGTTGTAAAGCGTCTCGCCAGCGCGCTCATAGAAGCTCAGCGGGATCACCGCATCGTGCCGGCGAGCAATCTCGGCAAAGCGCGTAATGAGGGGGTGCTCGTCAGCAGGCGCCGCCAGCGCGCGGTATTTCGGATTCGGCGTCTTGCAGAAATAGGTGGTGCTGAAGAGCTCCGAGGGCAGGATGAGCTGAGCGCCGGCGCGGCCAGCCTCCTCCGCCATCGCAAGAACCCGCTCGACATTATCCGCGCTGTCGTGACCGTGATGCGTCTGCAGCGCGGCAACGGTGATTTCACGTGCCATGCGCCCCTCCTCTCCTGTCCCGGCCCTGCCACCTTAAGGGTGATTCACCGCCTGCAAAGCGCCCCGATCCGTTCCGTTTTCGGTGCTCGTACAACTATGACGGTCCTGCCGCATTGTGATCGCATCTGGGCACGACGCGCGCGTCAACTTCTGCCGTCCCGATTTGGGGCGCGCGGAAACCCACAAATCTCAGATCCAGGTATCTGTTTTCATTAAATTTTTCTAACTCTGCACACTATTCGATCATTTCTTTCGCACTTCCCGGCGCCCGGGCAAACCTTTGCCAATTTTAAACCTGAAGATGATTTCTGTCGTAGTTGTGCAGTGGAGGGATCGATGAGCCACCCAGTCGATGTTCATGTTGGTCAGCGTGTGCGCCAGAGGCGTTGGATGACGGGAATGACCCAGCAGCAGCTGGCCGAGAAAGTCGGGATCAAGTTTCAGCAGATCCAGAAGTACGAGACTGGCGCCAATCGCGTGTCCGCGTCCAGGTTGTGGGACATCGCAGCGGCTCTAGACGTGCCCGTCGCCTTCTTCTTCGAGGGTCTGGACGAGGCGATGGAAGCAGCTCATCGCGAAGCGGATGTGCTTGCCGACAAGGAGGCGCTCGATCTCGTGCGCGCCTATTACGCGATCCCGGAGACACAGCGCCGTCGGCTCTTCGATCTCGCCCGGGTTCTCGGCGACGCCGCCTGATCCGGAGCAGCCGGGACCGACCGTTGGGGCTGAAGCGGTCGGCCGGGGGGATCCGCGCGCCATGGGGCGCCACTTGATCATTCAGCCGGGGCAGCGCTGGCCCGGCTGATGGACGGCAATCTCAACCATCGCCATCCTCTTCGTCGATGCGGGCAACTGGGGCCTTGACCCCGGTCGCCGCGTGATCGAGTGCTGGGCCGCACAGCGCGGAGCCAGCAGTCATGAACGATACCAGCCTGAGTTCGGGTGCGGGCAGCGCCTTGAGCGACACCCCCCGTGATGACCAGATCCTGCAGCTTCTCCTGCAACTTGGCGATGCGGCACGGGCAGAGACGCTGCCGCGCTTCCGTCGAACCGGGCTCGGCGAGAACAAGGCTGCCGGGACGGATCGCGGCTTCGACCCCGTGACCGAGGCCGACCGCGCCGCCGAGGCGGCGATCCGGAAGTTCCTCACCCAAGCTGCGCCCAAGGATGGCGTGCTTGGCGAGGAGGAAGCCGCGAAACCGGGTGACAGCGGCATCACCTGGGTCGTCGATCCCATCGACGGCACACGCGCCTTCGTGGCCGGTATCCCGCTTTGGGGGACGCTAATCGCCCGCGACGATGGGACTGCCGCGACCCATGGCCTTGTCGATCACCCTGCGACGGGTGAGCGCTTCTTCGGCATACGAGGCGTCGGTGCCTGGCTGCAACATCGCGGCGAGACCACGCGCATCAAGACCAGCACCACGAGGTCGCTCGCGGAGGCCGTACTGATCACGACGGCACCCGACCTCTTCGACAGCGCCGAAGCACCGTTTTTCGACGCCGTGCGGCAGAAGACGCGCCTCACGCGCCTTGGGACCGACTGCTACGGCTACTCGCTCGTTGCCCTCGGCACCGCGGATATCGTCGTCGAAGCGGGGCTCAAGGCCTACGACATAGCGGCGCCCAAAGCCTTGGTTGAGGCGGCCGGCGGGGTCGTCACGGACTGGTCCGGCGGGGACTGTCGTTGGGGCGGCAGAACGCTGGCTGCGGCCACCCCCGAACTTCATGCAGAAGCGTTGGCGCTTCTTTCGTCCGCCTGATCAGACGCCCGCCTCGGCCAAGAAACGATCCCCTGCCGACCAGAAATCGGCGCGCCGCCGCGCGTCTTCGGCCAGAAGGTCGTGGCGCGCGTCCTCGATGACCTCGAACCGCGCCCCGATGCACCCCGCCAGCGTCTTCGCAGCCTCGGGATCGACGACGCCCTCCTTGCTGCCGACATGGACCGCGACCGGAAAGCCCAGTGGCCCCAGTTTCGCGATCAGACGCGTGGCGTCATAGGCTGCCGCCATCCAGCCGAAGGTGGGCAGGCCTAGCGCGAGGCGCGGCTCCGCCGTCAAGGCCTGACCCTGCCAGGCATAGATCTCAGTATCGTGGGTCAGGCAGTTCCCTTCGAAGGGGTTGAGCACATAGGCCGTGCCCGCATCGCTCTTCGGTGGCCAGCGGTCGCCAAGACCGATGCCCCGCATCGTACGCGCAATCACCCGGCTCACCCGGTCGACGAGGGGCGGCATATTGATCCCCGCCATCGGCGCCGACAGCAGCATCGCCCCAGGTGCCAGAACGCCCCGCGCCGCTGCACCAAGAGCGATGGCGCCGCCCATGGAATGGCCCAGCACAAGGCGTACCGGCCCCTCGCGCGCAATCGCCGGCACGGCCATCAAGGCCAGGAGATCGAGATCGAAATCCTCAAAGGTCTTCACATGGCCTTTCATCGGATCCGCGAGCAGCCGGTCCGAGAGCCCCTGGCCCCGCCAATCCACCGTCGCAACCGCAAAGTCGCGGTCGACCAGTGCGGTCACGGCGATCGCCGCCTTCTCCAGAAACTCGGTCCTGCCCGAGAGATAGAGCGCGAGGCCCCGCGACCCGCCCGGGTTCCAGAGCGCCGCGCGCAGCCCGACGCCGTCGCCGGCCTTCAGCCTGTAGCCTTGATCCCAGCCCCGGGCGCCCGGGGGTAGCGGAACCGCGAACTCTGAGCCGTCGAGCACGATACCGCGCTCACAGAAACTGCACGAGCTTCATCGCGGCACCCATATCGCCATCGATCTTGATCTTGCCGGTCATGAAGGCGGAGGTCGGATCGAGTGCACCGTCGAAGAGATCGCGGAAGGTATCGAGATCGCCGCTCACGGTCAGCTCCGCATCGCCGTCGCCGACGCGCACGCCGTCCCCATCGGCAACGATTGCGCCCTCCCCTTCCACGTCGAACTTCACGCTCCCCTGAAAGTCCTTCCCGTCGAGCTTCTCGCGCAGCTTCTGGGCGGCGCTTTCGAGGTGTTCGCTCATTCTCTCTCTCCCGTTTGTGTCAGCGGCAGGGGGACACATCCGCTCCGCACGCCTTGCAGACCTACGCCGCGCCGCTACACTTGGAAAGCATGAGCGAGAGGGTTGTGAGCGCGGCGCTGATCGCCGCCTTGTTGTCGCTTCCTGCCACGGCGCAGGAGGGGCTGCCGACACTGCCAGGGCCGGACGGTGAAACACCGGCCATTCCCCTGCCACCGGACGATCTCGACACGCCTGAGGCGTTGCCCGAGGAAGGGATCGATCTCCCGTCAGAGGAACTTGGCCGCGACGCCCAGCTCAACGAGCTTTTTCGCCAGCTTGCCGATGATGAGAACGAGAACTGGCCGGTGATCCAGTCTCAGATCTGGCGGGTGTGGCGCCGCTCCGGCAGCCCAAGCATGGATCTCCTTCTGTCGCGCGGGATGAAGGCGATGCAGTCCAAGGATTTCAACGCTGCCAAGCTCCATCTCGACGATCTCGTGCGGCTTGCGCCCGAGTTCGCCGAGGGTTGGAACCAGCGCGCCACGCTGTTCTTCATGATGGAGGACTACGGCCGGTCGATCTCGGATATCGAGCGGGTGCTCGCGCTCGAGCCGCGCCATTTCGGCGCGCTTGCCGGCCTTGGCATCATCCTGGATCGCACAGGTTACGACAAAAGTGCGCTTGAGGCGTACCGGAAGGTGCTTGAGCTGCACCCGAACATGCCAGGGGCGCAACAGGGCGTCGAGAAGCTGAGCCCAGAGGTCGACGGCCGGGAGCTTTGAGCGCCACGGGAAACGCTTCATTGCGCCCTCGGCCAAGCGCCGTTATTTCACCGCTCTATGCTGTGATGGAGGATGCCATGGGTCTCGATACCGAGCGAAGCAGCGCATTGGCGACGAGGCTCGCGGGCGATACCGGGCAGCGCGTGTTCTAACGCAGGTTTGCGCATCATTTCGTTGTGATCGCTGCTGAGGATCGCTCAGCAGCCATCGCCGATCTCCTTATCTGAAGCAGCTCATCTGATCGTCAACACGACCCCGTTCGCGCAACTCCAACAGCACGACGGGATTTGTCCGGAAAGTCGGGTGGAGGCGGTCCAGCGGTTAGCCATGTCGCGTGATGATGATCCCGAGGCCGCCCTGGCCAAAGCGCTCGACCAGCTCGAGGCCGAGATGCGTGCGCGGGAGACACCGGCGGAGGCTGCCGAACGGGCAAGGCGCGCGGAGCGCCGGGTCGCGGTAGAGGCGGAGATTGCCGCGAAGCGTGAGCAAGCCGCCTCCAACGCGACATCGGTGGAGGCGAGGGCGCTGCCCAGTAGTCTCGCCGACGATCACCCGGCCGAAGGCGCGATCACCGCGATCCTGGGCCCGACCAATACCGGCAAGACGCATTACGCCATCGAACGCATGCTTTCCTACCGCACCGGCGTGATCGGGCTGCCGCTGCGTCTCCTTGCGCGCGAAGTCTATGACAAGGTCGTGGCCCTTCGCGGGCCGAACGCCGCCGCGCTGATCACGGGTGAGGAGAAGATCGTGCCGGCCCGCGCGCAATTCTTCATCTCAACAGTCGAGGCGATGCCGCTGGACGGGCTTGCGGATTTCGTTGCGGTCGATGAGATCCAGCTCTGCGCCGATCCGGATCGGGGCCACATTTTCACCGACAGGCTCCTGCACGCCCGCGGGCGGCACGAGACGCTCTTCATGGGCTCGGACGTCGCGCGCTCGCGGATTGCGAACCTCGTGCCCAAGGCGCGCTTCATGAGCCGCGAGCGCTTCTCCACGCTGATCTATTCCGGGCAGAAGAAGCTAAGCCGGCTGAAGGCGCGGACGGCCGTCGTCGCGTTCTCCGTCGATCAGGTCTATGCCATCGCCGAGCTTATCCGCCGGCAACGCGGCGGGGCGGCTGTCGTCATGGGCGCCCTCTCCCCCCGCACCCGGAACGCGCAAGTCGCGCTCTACCAGAACGGCGATGTCGATTACCTGGTCGCAACGGATGCCATCGGGATGGGGCTCAACCTCGATGTCGACCACATCGCTTTCGCCGGCGTCTCGAAATTCGACGGGCATCGCCATCGCAGTCTTCTGCCCAACGAGATCGGCCAGATCGCGGGTCGCGCGGGGCGCTACACCAAGGACGGTACCTTCGGTGTGACTGGCGAGGCCCGGGCCTTCGACGAAGACCTGGTGCATGCGATCGAGAATCATCGCTTCAAACCACTCGACCGGCTGATGTGGCGCAACTCGAAGCTTCAGTTCGGGACGGTGCCGCTGCTCATCGAATGCCTCGAGATGGCGCCGGCCAACGACAATCTGGCCCGCGCACGGGAGGCCTCGGACCTCGCAGCGCTCAGGCTCCTATGGGACGATCCCGAGATCGCGGCGGTCGCGCGTCACCCGGCGCGCGTGCAGCTTCTTTGGGATGTCTGCCAGGTGCCTGACTTCCGAAAGGTCATGACAGGCGATCACGTCGCCTTGCTCGGGCGTGTTTACCGTTTCCTGACCAACAGTAGCGGGGTAATACCCGCCGAGTGGATGGCGGCCCAGGTCAAGCGGCTCGACCGGATCGACGGCGACATAGATGCGCTATCAAAGCGCCTCGCCTTCATCCGAACCTGGACCTATGTCGCAAACCGCGCAGCCTGGCTGGAGGATCCCGCGGAATGGCGAGAGACAACGCGGGCCGTGGAGGACCGGCTGTCGGACGCGCTGCATGCGCGGCTGACGCAGAGATTTGTCGACCGGCGCACCAGCGTGCTGATGCGCCGGCTGAAGCAGAAGGAGCGTCTCGTGGCTGAGGTTGGCGAGAACGGCAAAGTGACCGTCGAGGGCGAATTTCTCGGGCGGCTCAGTGGCTTCCGCTTCACGGCCGATGAGAAGGCGAGCGGCGCGGAGCTGCAGGTCCTGAAATCGGCATCGCTGCAGGCGCTGCAAGCAGAGTTCGGCAGGCGGGCGGATAAGCTCTATCTCTCGCCCGACAGCGAGATCGCGCTGACCGAGCAGGGCGGCCTGATGTGGGGCACCGACGCGATCGGCCGCGTCGTAAAAGGCGATGGGGTCCTCGCGCCGAAAGTCGAGGTCTTCGTCGACGACATTGCCGAGCCGACGGTGACGGAAAAAGTCGAGCGCAGGCTCTCCCATTGGCTCGACCGGCGGGTGAAGGCGCTTTTTGAGCCGATGTTGGCCATGCAGGCGGATGAGACGGTGACAGGCCTCGCCCGAGGTGTCGCCTTCCAGCTCAGCGAGGCCATGGGCGTGATCCCTCGGCGTGAAATCGCTGACGATATCAAGACCTTGGGTCAGGAAGAACGTGCGCTCCTTCGGAAGCACGGCGTGCGCTTTGGCCAGCACCACATCTTCATGCCCGCACTCCTGAAACCTGCACCGACGCGCATGCGGCTCGTCTTGTGGGGGCTGTGGGAGGGACTGGAGGAGCTGCCGCCACCGCCGCCCGCTGGTCATGTGACGGTGCGCGTCGAGGAGCCGAACCCAAGCGCCACGCACTACACCAAGGCCGGCTATCGGCTTGCGGGCAAACGGGCGCTCCGCATCGATATGCTCGAACGGCTGGCGGATATGATCCGACCGCTCGACCCACGCGCGGGCTTCGAGGCGACACCGGACATGCTGTCGATCACGGGCTGCACGCTCGAACAATTCGCGGAGTTGATGCAAGGCCTCGGCTATGCCGCCGAACGGGGCGAGAGGGCCAAGGCGCCGCGCCCCGCGCCGAGCCCCGCGGTGAAGCCCGAAGCTGCGGAGCCGCCTGCGTCGACCGAGGGCGTCGCTGAGGACGCTGCAGCCGTCGATATCGAAAGCCCGGCAGCACCTTCGGACGGCCAATCGATCGAAGACGCCAACCTGACCATCGAGCCAGAAGCGACAGTTGCCGAGGCTTCCGAATCGGAGCCGGTGGCCGAGGCGGAGCCAGAGCCCGCCGCAGACGCAGCGCCGGACACATCCCTCCCCGCACCGGCTGAGCAGAGCGCTGAAACCGAAGCGCCGGAAGCAGTCGCCGAGACCGCCGAGCCGCCTTCGACCGATCCCGTTCCGGAGGAGGCGCAGGACGAAGCGGCGCCTGCGGCCGAACAGGTCTCAGATCCTGAGGACGCGGCGCAGGACGCGGGGCAGGCTGTCGAAGACGCCGAGACGGCGCCTCACGCATCGGGTGAGCCGGAGGTAGAGGTCTTCTACACCTTCAGCCTCAAACCCCGTGGCCGTCCGCAACGCGGCAACCGTGGCCAAGGCGCCGAAGAAGGCGGCGAGAACCGCAACCGCAACCGCCGTCCAAACCGCCGCGGCAACAACCAGGGCGGCAACCGCCCCGACGGGGAACGGCGCGATGAAAAGCGCAAAGAGGGCGGCGAGAAGCAGCGCACCGACGGGGGCGGCCGGCCCCAGAAGGGTCCGCGCAAAGGGCAAGGTCAAGGCCCGCGCAACAACAACGACAAGGGCGGGCAGAAGCGCGAACGGCCGATCGACCCGGACAGCCCGTTCGCCATCCTCCAGCAGCTAAAGAACAAATAGGCCGTGCCCGATCCGCAGGAGGTCGGCGAGCGGCAGCGTGTCGACAACTGGCTCTGGCACGCGCGCTTCTTCAAGACGCGTGGCCTTGCGGGTCGGATCGCAAGCTCCGGCAAGCTCCGCCTGAACGGACGGCACTGCACGAAGGCCGCACAAGTCGTAGGGCCAGGAGACGAGCTGAGCTTCCCACAAGGCGGACGGATCAGGGCGATCCGTGTGGACGCGATCGGCACCCGTCGCGGGCCGGCCACGGAGGCCCAAGCGCTCTACACAGATCTCGATCCACCCGCCGCGCCTACGGACAAGCCGGACGCCGAGATAGTGACCGAAGAGCCGACGCGCCGTCCCAACAGCCGGGAACGACGCGAAATCGCCGCACTCAAGCGCTCAGGCCCTTGATGCAACTGGCCCCTCGATTCCATATACCCATTGAAGAGCACAGATGTCAGCCCCGCTTGACGCTAGGACGTGACAGCATGACACCGCGGAGCCTTGGATGACCTACGTCGTCACCGACAATTGCATCATGTGCAAATACACCGACTGCGTGGAGGTGTGTCCCGTCGACTGCTTCTACGAGGGCGAGAATATGCTGGTCATTCACCCGGACGAGTGCATCGATTGCGGTGTGTGCGAACCGGAATGCCCAGCCGACGCCATCCGCCCGGATACTGAGTCCGGGCTCGAGAAATGGCTCGACATAAACAAGAAATACGCCGACGACTGGCCGAACCTCACGCAGAAGAAGGACGCCATGCCCGAAGCGGAAGAGCTCGACGGCGAATCGAACAAGTACGAGAACTATTTTTCCGAGGCGCCCGGCGAAGGGGACTGACCCACAGTCGCGCTGCATCGCACCAGCCAACTGCAAGATGCGAAAGCAATTTCGCGGTCGCGGACGCGTGCATTGGCGTGTGCTGGAAATCGGACCCAGTTCTTGCTATATTACTGCTCTATGAAGTGAGGCAACCGGAGTGGAAGCATCGTGGTGCGCCGCGACGGTGTCCTTGTCCCGAAGTGTGAGACAGCCGCAACTCCATCCTAGCGCAAGCTGAGGATATGGAGTTCTTTTCGCCGGTGAAACCGGTGGGTGGCGACCGGAGAAAACATGTCGAAAAAGACCAAGCAGCTCTCGGGTGAATTCCGCGCCAACGACTATGTCGTTTATCCGGCGCACGGGGTCGGCAAGATCGTGTCCATCGAAGAGCAGGAAGTGGCGGGCATGAAGCTCGAACTCTTCGTGATCTCCTTCGAGAAGGACAAGATGACCCTGCGCGTGCCGA
>JBCDFC010000060.1:0-21717 GCA_039178805.1 Pseudomonadota bacterium
CCACCCAGCGCCGCCTTCTCCAGAAGCTGCCCGAGGATCAGGAGCGACACCGCCCCCGCCACCGCCCCGGCGAGGCGCGCTGCGAGAAAGACACCCGCACTGAACGCGTATTTCGACTGCGACGGCAGCATCAGCTTCCGATCCAAGAACTGTCGCTTCCTAACCGCCCCTTCGTCGCAGCGCTACGCGTTACCGGCCGATGCAGAGTTCCTGTCGACGTGCTGAGCGGATCGGGCGCGCAGATGGCGCAAATGACGCAGCAGCTGCCATCCGGCCCTCCGCCGAAAGGGCAGATGAGCATCGAAGATGAAGTCGACCTGAGGTGTGCTTACCGCGCCGCGAAACCGCTTGAAGTCGCCCGAGCCCCCACCCCATTGGAGGAACGCTCTCTGGTCGACGGCTGACAGAAAGATGCGGGCGGAGATCAGCGGGAAGAGCCGACGCTCTCTTGCCGAGATCGGTTCGTACCCCATGGCACTCCAAACAACGCCGTTCGATGACCACCAGGAGATTGCAAATGCCTCTGTTGCTCCCTCGTCGTCGACCCAGGCTGTGTGTTCGGTTTCCGGAACCTGGCGGAGCACGGCGAAGAAGGCAGGCCTGTAGTCGGGGTTCAAAGGACTGTAGCGATCAACATAGATCTTACGATAGAGCGCGCGCAGGTGGTCTGCAGACGGCCAAGCCGCTGTGGCGTCCAGCCGCCACCTTTCACAACGCTCCATAAGGGCGCGTGCCTTCCGCCATTGCCGACGCGCGGAGCTACCAGCCGAATCGCACCCAGCCGTCGACGTGTCCATTACATAGACCGTACGAGAGAGAACGGACTTTCCGCCGGCTGCCTTGAGCGCCTGCTCGATCTCTGGTCGATAGGCGGGCAGCACATCAGGCAGCACGATCGCACGCCCGGGATAACGCGCAGCGAGAAAGGCGAAGAGTGCGGCCCAGCCTTCTGCGTCGAGCTCAAGCCGTGGCGATGCTGTCAGCAGCCAGTGATTGACGAAGACGACCCGGTCGAGGCCGGTCGCCCAGAACGCCGCGATGAGCGGGGAGACACCGATCCAGAGCAAGGCGCGCCGTACCGCCGAGCCCCTGGCAAAGGACCACACCGCGTAGTGGAGGTGATGGCGCGTGGGCACGAGAAACGCAGCCTTCGAGCGCACAGGGTCGGGCAGCAGAACCGGGATTGCCCGGTCGCCGACACGCAGTATCTCCGCAACCGTCCCTTCTGCATTGGCGCAAAGCGCTGCCGGCCCTTGCTCCACGAGAGCCTGGAGATAGGCGCGCTCGCCGACCGTCGTCTCAGCCGGCCAGGGATCTCCGCGCCTCGGGTCGATCACGGCAATCTCGGAGGGAGAGGTCCGAGAGGGCGCAATCCTGTCCGTCATTCGGCGACAGCGGGTTCAGGCGGCGGGCCCGGTTGCCACTGCGGCTGATACACCGACCAGAACGCCGCATCCTTGAGGACAGCCCGCTCCAACAACCCGATGAAGGCCTCGCCCGTTCGGGTCAGATCCTCTTCGATGGTGAGTGCCTCGAACCTCAGGAGGTACCCTTCGTCAGAATGCGAACCGGCGACGGCGAAGAGGGCGGCCCCACTTCGCCGCGCCATGGCCGGTGCACCGAGCGCCAGCGAGACGTGGCCAGCGAAGAAAGGTCGAACGAGGGGTCGGCGCGCCCAAGAGATCCCACGAAACCCCACGGTGCCCCCGTCCTTGAGAACGGCCTCAGCTTCGGCCAGTGCTCCGGCCGTTCGGTCCGGCCCCATCACCAATCTCGGGCCGAACTGCGTCTCGATCCGGCAGTCGCGCTGATTGAAGATGGCGATGCCCAATCGGCTGCGTGAGGGGCCGTGCAGCTCGTGGGACATGTGATGCAGGCGCCATCCCCGATCGTGGCAGACGAGCCGGCTCAGCGTGACGGTCGCTTCCTGGGGCAGAAACCAGAGGACGATGCCCCGGCCCGCGGCCCGCGCCTCTTCGACCGCCTCGGCACCCTCCACCGTGATCTTGGGGCGCCATGTCGGGCGCGCGCCGAGCTGGGCGAGCATCGTGCGGTGACGGAGCTGTGTCTCGATCAGCGAGGAGGGATAGAGCTCCGGATCGAGCGCCTCTGCCACAGCGGGCCCAAGGATCGCAGAGTAGCGCTCTCTCAGAACCCGTGCCTTGGCAGGGCGCAAGGCGGTCGCGAGCCGGGCAAGCCAGGATGCCACGCGACGCGCCATGCCGTCGCTCAGAACGCGCGCGAAGACGAAATGCGCGGGTTCGGTGATGGCGAGGTGCAGGTCGCCCGGCTCGACAAGCGCGAGCGGCCGAGAGCCGATAGCGGCGAGATCCCGTCCCATCGATAAGCTCCTCAAGGCCCGAATGGGCGAAGACCAGACTGGCCTCGCCTGTCTTCCCCCCGACTGACAACGCGACTAGCAGGGCTTTGAGCGACACGAAAGCAACGGGCGGCGCACGGCGTGAAGATCTGCCTCATACTTCCCGAGCAAGATCCCGACTGGCCGTCCAACATGTCGGCGGGCGACCGGCGCTATCTCAGTGCGTTGCTTAATCCGGGCCCCACTGCTCTTGCAACGAATGCGCGCGGTGTCTCTGGCGCAGTCCTTCGCGTCGGAGATCATGCCTTGCCCCTCCTGATCGCGGATGGCGCACCCGGCAATGCATCGATGCTGTCGCCAATCGGGCACCACGTGCTCTACCCGATCCATGAGATGAGCCGGCGGGCCGCGCCACCGCGCCGATGGGCCCTGCATGCGCTGGGCAAGCTGCTGGAGACGACCTTGAGGCTCGGCGCGGTCGACAAGGCGGTATTCGTCAACCACTGGCTTCTCACTGCCGCCCCACCGCCGCTGCCCCCAGCCACGTGGCCCGCTGTTCGAGCGTTCCTGGTGGAGCGCTTCCCAGGGCACGCCATCATCGTTCAGGATGTGAAGCCGTCGCTGGATCCCTCCACGGCCGAAGGGCTGGAGCGGGCAGGGGCCCGCGCCCTTCGCGCCAGGCAGGTCACCGTCGTGGATCCCAGGCGGTCCCTCACCGGAAAACGCTTCAAGACCGTGCGCCACAACCGCAATCGCGCGCGCCGGCTGCTCGAAGCGTGGGAGGGTTCGCGGCTGGCGGCCTCGGCCATCGCGCCCCAAACTGAAAGGATGGCCGCCCTATACCGCGCGCGCAACGTGCTGGGCCACTCAGCGCTCAACCTCGACTACACGCCGGCCTTCTTCGCGCTCGCGCTTTCATGCGACGCCTTCCGTTGCGAAGCTTGGCATGCAGGCGAGGGCGCCGACCTCGCCGCCTTCAACCTGGTTCGCGTAGACGGCGGGGTTGCGACCTGGTCGGCCTTCGGCAGCGTGGCTGAGCCCGAGCCGGATGCCGAAGGGAGCTTCTACGAGCTTGCGACCGCGGTGGATCTCGCTCTTGCCGAAAACGAAGGCCTGAGGCTCGATTGGGGCGGAGGTGCTGCCGCGTTCAAAGTCGCGCGCGGCGCCGAACTGCACGAACAGCTCGACATGGTCTTCGTAGACCATCTTGGAGCCCGCCGCCGCGCCGCTTGGACACTGCTCGCCAGACTGCGGCGCCCAACACAGGGCACACCCGCAGGGTGAGCCCGCCGCCTCAGGCTTTTACGGCATTCATGAACCGGTCGCGGATCACCACCGGGTCCATCGTGATCACCGGCAGCTTCACATTGCCGCTGTCGCATTTGCACACGATGATCGTTTTCTGCCGGGCGTCGATGGCCGACTGCAGCACAGGCCCCAGATCCGTGTCCTGCACCTCGACCACGTTCTCGCAGCCGCATGCGCTCGCCACTGCGGCAAGCGACGTCTTCCGCCCCGCATAGGTCGGCTGATCGCCGGTGGAGCCGTAGGAGCCGTTGTCGATGATCAGAAGGATAAAGTTCTCCGCATCGTTGTTGGCGATGGTCGGCAGGGTGCCGAGATTGGTCAGCACCGACCCGTCGCCGTCAATCGAGATCACGGTCTTGTCCTGCGCAAGCGCCAGGCCGAAGCCGATTGAGGAGGACAGCCCCATCGTGCCGAGCATGTAGAAGTTCGTCGGCTGATCGTCGATCGCGTGGAGTTCCTGGCTCGGCAGCCCGATATTGCAGATCACCAGATGATCGCGAATGATGGGAGCGATTTCACGCAGTATTTCTGAGCGGATCATTGTTCGCCATAGCCTCCCCAGAAGTTGGCATCGGTCAGGATCGCCACCGGTTTGTTGCACATGAAGGTGTATTTCAGGATCATGTCGAGTTCCTCGACATCTGCCTGCTTGTGAAAGTGGTAGGTGGGGATGTTCATCTGCGCCAGAAGCGCCTTGGTGTGGACCGCCATCTCGACTTGGCAGGCGACGGGCTCGCGCAGCTCTCCCCGATAGCTGATCAGCATCGGCAGCGGGAAGCGGTAGTACTGGATCAAGGTCGCGAGCGTGTTGATCGTCACGCCGATGGCCGTGTTCTGCATGATGATGCAGGGGCGCTTGCCGCCCATGAAGGCACCGGCGCAGAGGCCCATGCCCTCATCCTCCTTGTTGGAGGGGATGTGGAACACATCGTTGCGCGCATCGACCTCGTCGATGACGCCGGCCAGCTGCTTGCACGGGACGGTCGTGACGAACCTGATGTCGTTCGCGACGAGATCGTCCACGATCTTCTTGTCGATGTTCATTGAGGCGGCCTCATTGGGTGGGAGGGGTGAGCGGTGGTCGTGGCTGCTTTGAGGGCTCAGCCTAGGGCCAGGGGTCGAGTACGATTTTCGGGGCTGCAACGACCCCGGCGCGAAGGTCGCGGAAGGCATCGGCACCTTCGTCGAGGGGTCGGCTCTCGAACCAATCGAGAGGGCCAAGCCGGCCGTCGAAGATCGCAGCGGCCGTGTCCCGAAAATCCTGGGCGGTGTAGGTGTAAGTGCCGATAAAGGTGATCTCCTGCAGCGTCATCCGCCGCACATCGAGCCCGCCCATATCCTCGCCGAGGCCGACATGAGCGATGACACCGCCCGGCGTGGCGAGAGCCGAGGCGTTCGCGCGCGTCGCGGCATAGCCGACCGCATCGATGATCAGCGGAAAGCTCCCCTCGGCCTTGGCCACCGCATGCTGACCGCAGGCATTCTCCAGGAAAGCCCGGCGCTCGTCGTTCGGTTCCACGATCGTGACATCGCTCACTCCCATCGCCTTCAGCGCCAGGGCTGCCGCAAGGCCGATAGCGCCACCGCCAAGGATCAGGGCCTTCCGCTCGTCAGCGGGGTGGAGCGCTTCGAGCGCAAGTCGCGCCGTGTGCCAGCTGACCGCCAACGGCTCCGCCAACGCCGCCTTCTCGAGGGTCACGTCTTCGGGCACGCGCACGAGATTGGTCGGCGGCATCGAGATGTATTGCGCGAAGGCCCCCTCGCGCGGGGGCATCGAAATGATCTGGCGCTTGGGGCAAAGGTTCTCCCGCCCGCTCCGGCAGGCGGGGCAGTCGCCGCAGGTCACCAGTGGATTGACCGTCACCCGCTCCCCGTCCCGCGCGCCGCCGACGATGGTCCCGGCGGCCTCATGACCCAAGATCAGCGGCGCGGGCCGGCGTGCGTCATGGCCGAGATAGGCATGCATGTCAGACCCGCAGACACCGACCGCCGCGACCTTGATCAGCAGCTCACCATCGGCAGGTGCGGGGTCTGGCGCGTCCTTGAAAGCGAGCGTTTCGATCCCCTCGTAGACCAGCGCCTTCATTTCGCGGTGAACCCCCCGTCGACCATCAGGACCTGGCCCGTGACGTAGTTGGAGGCGTCCGAGCACAGGAAGAGGAGCGGCCCGTCGATATCCTCAAGCGCGCCGTTTCGTTTCATGCAGGTTTGCGCGGCGTTTCGGGCCGAGCGGTCGGCATCGGAGAAGACCGCGGCCGTCAGCTCGGTGGGAAAGAAGCCCGGTCCGATCGCGTTGGCCGTGATCCCGTCTGCGGACCAGGCCTCCGCCATGGCGCGGGTGAGCTGCGCGATCCCACCCTTGGAGGCGCCATAGGCGATCCCCCCCGGAAAGGCGCGATAGGTCTGAAGCGAGGCGAAGTTCACGATCCGACCCCAGCCCTTGGCCCGCATGGCCGGCACTAGCGCCTGGCTGATGAAGAATGGTGCCGATAGGTTGAGTGCGATCGTCTGGTCCCAGCCCTCGGCCGTTACCGCATCGGCCGTCTCCCGCGTGTTCACACCGGCTGCGTGCACCACGATCTGGGGCGCGCCAAAAGGGGTCGAGACCGCGTCGCGCAACGCCTCCACGTTGTCCCGCGCTGCCACATCGGCAGCCACGGTGGCGACACGCTCTCCACCTTCTGTACGAAGATCTTCAAGCGCCCCTTCGCGCCGGGCCACGCCGACGACCGAAGCGCCGGCCTCGGCGAGGGTGAGCGCCGCCCGCCTGCCCAAGCCAGCGCTTGCGCCCGTGACGCAAGCGACCCGACCCGTCAGGTCGAACAGGCTGCGCGGATCACGCATCTTCTGCGGTCAGATCGAAGTTCTCGCCCGGGAAGTACTTCGCCAAGCGCACATCGGCCGCGCGCGCATGGCCCTCCATCCCTTCAAGCCGCGAGATGCGGGCCGTCGCCTCCGCCACGGCCTTCGCCCCCTCGCGCGTCGCACGCTGCCAGGTGACGATCTTCATGAACTTGTGGACGCTAAGCCCGCCCGTGTAGCTCGCCGCCCCCGATGTCGGCAGGACGTGGTTGGTGCCCGCCGCCTTGTCGCCATAGGAAACCGTCGTCTCCTCCCCAAGGAAGAGTGACCCGTAGCAAGTCAACCGGTCGAGCCACCAGTCGAGATCCTCCGCCTGCACCGTCAGATGCTCGGGCGCATACTCGTCCGAGCAGGCGGCCATCTCCTCGCGATCGCCGCAAAGGATCACTTCGGCATAGTCGCGCCAAGCGGCGGTCGCGTTCTCGCGGTTCAGCTCCGGCAGATCGTCGATCAGCCCGGGCACAAGCTCCATCACCTTCTCAGCAAGGGCGCGGTCGTTCGTCACCAGCCAGACCGGCGAGTTGTAGCCGTGCTCGGCCTGGCTCACGAGATCGGTGGCGACGATATGCGCATCCGCCGTCTTGTCGGCGAGGATTAGGCTGTCGGTGGGGCCTGCGATCATGTCGATACCGACGCGGCCGAACAGGATCCGCTTCGCCTCCGCCACGAACTGATTGCCGGGCCCGACCAGGATGTTGGCCTCGGGCAGGCCGAAGAGGCCGAAAGTCATCGCGGCGACACCCTGCACGCCGCCCATGGCCATAATCGTGTCTGCGCCGCAGATATGCGCCGCGTAGACGATGGCAGGCGCCACCCCGACCCCCGGCCGAGGCGGAGAGCATGCCGTGATATGCCGACAGCCCGCGACCTTGGCGGTCGTCACCGTCATGATCGCGCTCGCCACATGGCTGTAGCGCCCACCAGGCGCATAGCAGCCGGCGGCATCGCAGGGGATCGCCTTCTGACCGGCCGTGAAGCCCGGGCGCACCTCCATCTCGACGCTCGCAACCGTCGCCTTCTGCATCTCGGCGAAGCGCCTGACGTTGTCATGGGCGAATTGGATGTCCTGCTTCAGCTTCTCCGGAACAAGCGCGATGGCCGCCTCGATCTCCTCAGCCGTCAGAACGACGTTGCCCTCATAGCGGTCGAACTTCGCTGCGTATTCCAGGGCCTTGGCGTCGCCGCCGGCCTCGATCTCGTCGAGGATGGTCTGCACGGTCTCATGCACCGAAGACGCATCCGACTTGGCGGTGAGGGTGGCCTTCTTGAGATACTCGCGGGTCATGGGCGCGGGGCTCCGTTCTTGAGGTTCACCGACGAGACTGGCGCCGCGACCGCGCCATATTCGAACAGTATCGATGCATGTAAGCGCTTACATGCGGATATGCAAGCGCTTACATTGCCCGCTATGGCGCGCTAGGCTTTGCGTGATCCAACCTGATCGATGAATGAGTGAGATGGCCGTCATGCGAACGACACCAACGCTTGAGGACGTCTCGAAGGCCGCTGGCGTCTCCACGGCTACGGTCTCGCGCTGCCTCAACACGCCTGACCTCGTCGCGACTGCCACGCGAGAACGGGTCGCGGAGGCGATTGCGGCACTCGGCTACACGCCAAATTTCGCTGCGCGCGTTATGGCCGCCAAACGAACCATGACCATCGGCGCGATCGTGCCGACTTTGGAAAACGCCATCTTCGCGCGTGGACTGCAGGCATTTCAGGAAGAGCTCAATCGATCAGGCTACACGCTGCTTGTCGCAAGCTCTGCCTATGACCCCGTTGTCGAGGCGGATCAGATCAAAACCATGGTTGCTCGTGGTGCTGATGGATTGCTGCTGATCGGCCATGAGCGCGACGAGGCAATTTACAGCTATCTCGACACACAACACGTCCCGACCGTGGTCGCCTGGGCCTATGACGCCCATCGGTCAGAGGTCTCGGTCGGCTTCGACAATCGAGCGGCGATGCGCATGGTAACCGAGGAAGTGCTCCACCTCGGCCACGAACGGATCGGCGTGATCTCAGGCATGCGTGCCGGCAACGACCGCGTGCGCTTGCGCCTCGAGGGCGTTCTCGAGGCGGTGTCGGCGGCAGGCCTCGACCGTCACAGCGTCATCATTGTCGAGAAACCATATGGCGTGGAGAGCGGCGCCGAGGGTTTCGATGCGCTCATGTCCCAAGTTCCGCGGCCAACGGCAATCATCTGCGTCAACGATGTCCTGGCGACGGGCGCGATGTTGCGGGCCCAAGGGCGCAGCTACGATGTGCCGGGCGATATCTCGATCACGGGCTTCGACGATCTCGACTACGCGAGGATCCTCACCCCAGCCCTCACAACTGTTCACGTCCCGCACCGAGCGATGGGCGAAAAGGCAGCACGTCAGCTTGTCGAGATGGTGGAGAACAAAAGCTGCGGGCAGTCCATCAAGCTCGATACAGAGTTAAAGCGCCGCGGCTCCCTCGCGACTGTGCCGGTTTGGTACAGTGATTTCAACTAATAGTTGTAGTGACGCGTAAGTCGCCAGATGGCGCACGCCGTATTGCGCCAATCCTCACCACCACAGATTAAGGTTGATGACCCTGTTTGGGATCAGCCGGTCTCGCGGAAGGCGCTGCGCCTGTTCCGGACATCGAGCATGAAGTCGTACTGCTCCGGACAGAAGTCCGCGTACAACGCTCTCAGCCAATGGTCCATTGGCAAGTTAAAGATTGAGAAGAACTCGTAATCTTCGAATAGCTCTTCCCCAGGCGCAATGTCGCGAAGCGCCATCGAGTGATCTTCGTCAAGCGCCGTCCACTCTCTGATGCCAATATTCGCCATCCTACCTTCAGCATGGTTCATAAAGCGCATATCACCGATAGACCAAACAAATCGTTGGCTTGTGAAGTGGAAATACCCACCAAGCAAAATATCCGAGAGTTCAGAGGGCTCAAGGGCGCCAAGTTCCGCAGGACCACTCGCGTTCATCGAGCGATCAAACAACCAGATCTTTTCACCTTGTTTGATCGGTTGTCGCGTGAACAATCCTAGCCCATGAATTCGGCTGGGTCGCACCTCGTAGTCAATTAACCATCCCATGGTATCAGGCCCTTGTTTCACAAATCCGGACCGAACGGTCACAGCCTCCGGAAGAAGGACACCACCAGCAAGCTCAGTAGTCCCCCCACCCTTTGCCGGGTATCATTAACCTTAATGATCGAAAAGCTGTTTCTCGCTTTTGGCGAGAGTCAAAATGGAAAAGCTACGCGCAATGGTTGCGCATCGCGATCGTATCGGCGGATAGGATAGGCGTTGCGCTGCTATGTCGTTGGCTCATCGCGCAGATCTGGGCTGACCGTTGGAGGCCGTTTGAGTGCAGGGTGACACAAGCAGCGACGCTGAAGATGCGAGTGAAGCCCCGACGGATTGGACAACCATCGTTGCGACAGTTGTGGCCGCATCCGCGTTTGCGGCGGAGCAGGGCGTAACCTATCCGCTCATCTCTCTGATGCTGGAGAGGTCAGCGGTCGATACTTGGCTGATCGGCCTGAACGTCGCATTCTTCACAGCAGGGCTTGCTCTCGCAGCCCTCTGGATCTGCTACTTCCTGCCGCTCTTCTCGTTGAAGACTTTGATGTGGGTCGGCCTTGTCGGAAGTGGGGTGTCCTTGCTGGCGTTCTACGTGACCGACAGCTTTCTTGTCTGGTGCATATCACGATTTATACTTGGGTTCTTTGCTAGTATCACTTATGTGGCGAGCGAAGCGGTCATACAGAGCTCAACACCAGACAGCATTCGAGGCCGTGTTTCGGGCTTCTACGCTGCTGGCATAAGCTTTGGATTTGCCATTGGGCCGGTTGCGATCCCAATCTTCGGGACTGAGAGCAAGGCGGCGTTTCTAGCCGTCGCAATCTATGTGCTCGTCGTCGCCGTGCTCGTGATGGTTCTGGTGAAGAAGGGTTCGACGCGCGTCAAAACTGAGGAGCAGAGCGGCGTTCTGCGATGGATCTACTGGGCACCATCTATCTTCTTGATGGCACTCGCCTTCGGCTACGCGGATACCGTCGCGATTTCCTTGATGCCGGTGTTCCTGGTTCAGGAGGGTCACTCCGAAACTTTCGCAGCCTTCACGGTCACGATGAACGCGTTGCCGACGGTCATCGCGCAGCCTTTTGTCGGGCTGATCCTCGATCGGTTCGCGCGCGAGCTGGTCGCTATGGCGTGCTGCGTAGTGACTGCCGCGTGCTTCTTCATGCTCGCGGTTGTGACTGAACCTGCGATCATGCTGTTCGGATATGCAGTCATTGGGATCTGCACGCTGGCGCTCTATACCTGCGCCCTCACGCTGCTGGGGGAGAGGTATACTGGCGCTGACTTGGTGGCGGGGAGCGGTGCGCTATCGCTCGGCTATGCGTTGGGTGGCGTTGCGACGATCGCGACCAGCATTCTTATGTCGGTCGCGGGCGCACATGCGGCGCCCATCAGCGTCGGCCTTCTGATGTTGGCGTTCGTAGTGCCCTTTGGCCTTAGCCGTTCCTCCGGGCAGAGCAACGCGAGTTAGCGCTGAACGTGCACGGTCTGTGCCGCAGCGCTTCCATCATCCACTTGGAACGTGTCGTTCAGGAGCTCGATCAGGCTCTCGGGTCGAACGGGCTTCGGTAAGAAGTGATCGAACTGGCCGCGGTCGCTTTCGCTGCGATCGTCCAGCATATGCGTCGCTGTCACAGCAACGATGACCGGCGTGTAGTGCTCGGAGCGGTTTCGGATCTCACGGGCTGCTTCGATGCCGTCGCAGATGGGCATGTTGATGTCCATTAAGATCACGCGTGGCTTGAGCTCGAGCGCTTTCTCGATCGCTTCGAGACCGTTTACCGCGACATCGAAAGTGAACCGACCCTTTTCGAGAAACTTCGTCATCACGAACAGGTTCATGTCGTTGTCGTCAACTGTAAGGACTTGGACCTTCGACATTACGAGTGTGTCCTACGCAGGGGCATCGCATGTGCCGCGGGAGTTGTACTGATGGTCGCTGGCTCGACTGCTTCTGTCGGCGCTTTCTCGAACCGGGTGCGGAAAGTGAAGGAGGAGCCGACACCGAACTCGCTTTGCATGTGCAGACTGCCGCCCATCAGAGACGCGAGAGAGGAGCAGATCGAGAGGCCGAGACCCGTACCCGGTACGCCGATAGCAGCGTCCCGGTTCGCCCGGGCGAACCGTTCGAAGATCCGGTGCTGGTCTTCTTTCGGTATACCCGAGCCAGTGTCGGTGACCGAAATGCTGACTTCCATCTCATCCAGCATCGACACCGCCTTGATCTGCACCGTCACCGATCCTTGATCGGTGAACTTGATCGCATTCTGCAACAGATTACTCACAATCTGCCGTACTGCAACTGCATCGCCAAGGACTTGCGGTTGAGACGGCATCATGTCCGAAGTAACCGAGAGCGTGACGCCCTTCTGTTCTGCGGTCGTCTTAAAGGTCGCGGCCACGTCCTCGACAACTTTCGTGACGTTGAACTCACGAAACTGCAGAACCCAGTTGCCGCTGCCAAGCTGCCCAAAGTCCAAAAGTTTGTTCAGGAGCTCCATATGGGATTCGGCCGCGTCGTTGAGGACGTTCACTACTTCCCGGTCGCTATCCTGTAGCTCGCTTCCTTTCAGAAGGCTCGACAGACCGATCACCGCATTCATCGGCGTTCGAAGCTCATGGCCGACATTCGCCAGAAACTCGGACTTCGCCTTATCCGCTGCCAGCGCGTGCTCCAGCATCAACTCGAGGCGCTCTGCCGACCGCACAGCGAGGCGGGAGAAGACGATAGCGACGAGGATCACGATGCCGATCGACGCGATCAGTGGGATGCCGATGCTGCCAAGCATGCCCAGACCCGGATTGGGCAGGTCCCAGGCGAGCTTCGCCACGATCTGCCCGTTCGCGTCCAGTAGCGGCACCCAATAAGGGCTCTGAACTTCCGCGCGTCGTAAGCTGAACCCAGGAAGTAGCGTCTGCGCTTCCAGTTCGTTCAACACCGAGGCGTCCATCTTCAACGCATGGATCTGGTAATTCTTAGGTATCGTCTCACCCGCGCTGAAGACCGAAGTGTCATAGGGCAGGAACTGATTGATCGCGAGGATCCAGAGCTGATCGTCGATCCACGTGAAACTTGTCGCGATGTTGCTGCGATCAGGCGGATTGTCGACGATCAGATCGAGCAGCTGCTGAACGAGTTCGGCCTGGAGCAGGTTGGTTTGCGCTTCGGTCCCGCCATCGGCAGTCCAACCGAAATGGCTTCGCGGAGTGTCGCCCGTGACGATGACCATATCGGCCCACTGGGTTTCCGTGGCGCCAGTGCCGAGGTTGTTGTAGAGCCACTCTCGATCATCGATCTTGGCCGCTTCGTACGCTTCGTCCCAGTTCGAGTAGTCGGACAGGAGCGTTGTGACGCGCTGCTCGAACGTGGTGATCGACGCGGCAACGAGCGCTTTGCCTGAACCGCGCGCAAGCCGGGTGTATTCTTGCGACATCCAGACCGTGACGGCGCCGACGACGACCACCAGAACCGCGAGCGCCGCGAAGTGGACGGTCTTCAAGCCACGGGATAGTCGAAGCGCCGAACCACGCTCCGGTCGCTGAGCAACGGACTCTTGGCCGCTCATGAAATTTCCTCTCATGTCGAAAAGAGAGATGAAACCAAACAGGCCGTCGCTGTCTTTGCGAAGGCGGCTCAACGGGTCTCGCCGCAGCGACTCGTCGCGATACTGACACGTTTCCATACCACAACTCCCCATCTCGCACCTCACCTACAGGTTCAAACTCAACACTCTGTAAATCGCGTGCTTCAAATGGGCCGTCTGGGAATGGTCAGCGGCGGTGGCCTGACTCCCGGCTGAGCGAGACCGCAACCTGCTGTTTTTGCGAGACCATTGTCTTGAACCGCTTCTCGGTCAGCTGGTCTCCATGGAACGTTGCGCCGGCGGCACAGGCTTCCAGTGCCGCGATTTGCCACTTGTTCCAAGCGGATCCTGTCAAAACCTTCCACTCATCGACATATCGGAAGTTCGACCCGCGCATCACCACCACCACTCACTACAACACTGTGACCCTGACTCAGAACCTAGGCGAAAATGGGCCAGCTTTCCGATTTTTACCCGGCCGGACAGTGATCTGCACGTGAAATCGCGATTGACCGGCTGGGGAGCGGTCCCAGCCGGTCGGTCGGGCGCTGCCCGACGCTGTATCCCGTGCGTGTGCAAGGCGGGGCGTCCCCACACGCACGGGATCGATGAGGGGTGAGGCGTTCCTGCGCCCATCACCCCATATCCATATCGTCCTCCAGCAGAGCGGTCAGATTGGCGAACTCGTTCACGATGGTCGCTCTGCCATCGTCATCTTCGCCGAGGAACGGTCGCCAGAACTCCTCGACATCGTCGCTCGCCTCTTCGTCGAAGGCGTTTTCGTAGACGATGTCGAAGAACTCGTCGTTCTTCAGGTCGTCGCCGTAACGGAATTCAAACTCTGTCGACGTCACGAACGCTTCGGCGATGGCGCCGAAATCGCCGGTCTTCTCGGCGATATCGGTCCAGAACGTGAAGCCGGCCTCTTCGGCCTCGCGTCCTAGGGCGACGACGTAGATCTGCTCGATAATGTCATCGATACCGGCGGTTGTTGAAGAGCTGAGGCCCGCGATGGACCCCCCTTCGGCCTCATCCGTCTTTGTACTGGCATCCGATGAGGGGGCATCCAAATTGGTGAACTGTAGCTGCTCTTCCGTGATGTCTGAGGCGCTGAAAGCCTCGACAATCTGCATCTCCGCCGGTTCATCGACGGTCTCCACCACCCAGTTCGTGTAGAGGAGTTCAGCGACCGAGGTTTGTGGCGTCGCCGGCGCACGCTCCTCATCCTCCGATGCTCCCGCGGTCGACGGATCACCCACCACCCAACTCGTGAATGGCAGTTCCTCGAACGGCACGTCGTCCGGATCGAACGGAGCCGGTGTCTCGTTCTCGATACCGCCTGGGGTCTCATCAACAGGCGGTGTTCCTTCAGCGCCGAACAATTCCGGAAGCTGCTCACCCATCAGATTGACCGATCGTTCCATCGTCAAAGCCTTCTGTGCTGATCACAGGCGGGGCACCGCCCTCGCCACGAATCATGCTTAAAGCGAATAGCAGATTCTAACAAGCAGATTTTGCTATTCAGGTCGTGCTTGACAGTTATCTGTTTACAGCGCATCACGAATGCAAGCCTGGAGAGGAGATCCCGATGGGTGCCGAGCGCGCGCGGAAGCTTGCTTCGAAGCCGTCAGACGATCCGACCAAGGATCTGAGGCGCCGCTTCGGCAGATGGCTCAAACTGCGCCGAGAGGAGCGCGGCGTGACGCAAGCGGATCTCGCGGGGCTTCTCGGGCTCAAATACTACTCGTTCATCTCTCAGGTTGAGAACGGCCTTGGCCGCATCCCGCAAAGCTTGTACGGACCCTGGGCCAAGGCGCTGGATATCGACGACGAAGAGTTCGCGTGGATGGCGCTTTCGCATCTGGAGCCTGGTCTGTTTCAGATGCTGCGTAAGACCCCGCCGCCCGATCCTACGGAACCCATAGGTTAACGCGCTCCGCTTGAGGCCGCGCACCCGCATTGTGACCGACCGTCAAGACTTGGAGCACTGCCGTGCAACATACCAAAGACGGCAACATCATTGGTTTGGACGTCACTTGGCAGTTCCCGGTCGCTGAGTGGTCGCCGCGTGAGCGCGTGGAGATCGACGGCCTGCGGGCCGTGCTCGATGAAGGGAACCGCGCGCTCGAATGGGATGGCGGGGTTACGGACGTAGGCGATCCGTGGATCGTCGCGATCGACAGCTTCTCGGGCGACATGGTGGTGCACCTCGCCCGCATCGGCCGAAGCTATGTGGCCCTCGACGGCGATCTGCAGCCGCTGGCCAGCGGCCATTCCCTGCGCGCCGTCCTAGGCAGCTATTTGGAGCAACAGCGCGATGTTCTGAGCCTGGCGGAGCTTGCTCGCGGGCAGCGGATCGCACCCATAGTGCCGCTCATGCCGACAACGCACGAGGGCATACCGTTCACGGATTGGACGATCGATGAGCCTGCAACGAACCCGGCCGACCCTGGGCGCTTGACCGAGGAGTTGTTGCAGCACTCGGCCTATGTTCCTCAAGGCGAAGCGCTTCCAGCGACGCCTGCGCAGCAGCCCGCGATGCGCCGAGATGCGCCGGACCGGATCGATGCCGCGATAGGCGAGGTGATTGACGAGACCCCGACACTGCCCGCAGCGAGACCGGCACAGGACAGTCCAGCGCCGACGCCCAGCCCTGCACGGGCCGAAGACAACGAAGCAACGTCGGTGCAGATGGCCGATGCCGGTCAACACCCGGAAGCTGTTGCAATCCGCGCGGTTGAGCTCTCGGCCACGACGGCAGAGTCTCAGCCAAAGTCGCCCGAAGCCCAGCCTGACGTGGAAGACGCGCCACTCAGTGCTGAGCCCGTGCCGGCAGAACCGCTAGACCCGCCCACGCCGGCAGAGCCCACCAACGTGATCTGGGTTCGCTTTCGGCCGGATGAAGGCGATTTCTCACTCTCCTCCACGGTCGAAGGAACCTGGCCGCTCGGCAGTTTTGAGATCGTCGAAATCGCTGTTGCGCCGGACGGATCGGACGGAGTGCCGAGCGCGCCGTCTGACGCCCTCTCACCCGCGCTCGACGGTCTCGCCGATCAGGTGCTCACTTTCTTGACCGATCAGTTCGACTTTGACCGCAGCGGTGATCTCGAAGTCGTCTTCGTGCCCTTCGATCCACTGGTGCAGGCGCCGTGGCCACCACTCCAAGAGGTGGAGATCGCCGGCACCCTCGTCGTTGAGACGGAGTTCGGCCCCTTGGACCTGCCCGACGACGCGTTCTTGTTCGCCTAGGCGGATCTCCCTCGCCCAAACGCATCACAGTGCTGAGCGAGGTCATCGTCATCGCGCAGAGGTATGGCGGGGCCGCGTCGAGCCATCTTCAGGCGTGGAGCAACGTCTCGAAGCCGCCGTAGATCAGGCGCTTCCCGTCGAAGGGCATCGGGTTCGCGTCGGGCTGAATGCGCGGATCATCAAAGACTTGCGTCATCCCCGTTTCCCGCGTGGCGCGATCCGGCCAGACAACCCACGACAGCACGACGGTCTCTTCGGCTGTCTTCTTCACGGCCATCGGCATCGAGCTGAGTTCGCCGTCCGGGACATCTGCGCCCCAGCACTCCACAAGCCTCAACGCGCCTGCGTCGTGAAAGACCGGTGCACTCAGCGTCGCGTGCTCGACATAGGCTGCACGATTGACTGTCGGGACGGCAGCGAGGAATGCGTCGACATAGCGGATCGGCCGGTCGCCGCCCGCTTTGCAAGGCATATCGAGCAGCAAATCGAATTCGCCAACGATCGCTCTTCGGCCATCGAAGGGAGGCGGGTTCACGGCCTCCATCCGCTTGTCGTCCATGAAGATCTGCATCGCCGTAGCCGCAGTCTGGCGATCCGGCCAAAGAACCCAGGATAGGATCACAGTCTCTTCGGACTGTCTGTCCACCGCGAACGGGAAGGAGGTAGCTTCACCGTCAGGCACATCATCGCCCCAGTTCTCGACGATTTGCAGTGCGCCATGCTCCCGCAGCACCTCGGCGGCAACTCTCGAATGACGCAGGAACGCGTGCTTATCCGCCGTCTTCACCGGTGCGACAACGCCCGTGATGCTGGCCATCGCATTCCTCCTTTCGTGCCGCGTAACACGCAGTCGGATCGTCTTGAAACTCACCCGAACAGCCGTTACCGCGTCACCTCCGCGTCCCTGTCGAGCATGAGGAACGGAGCGACGTCCCGCAGTCTTTGGCTTCCGCTTCGCGCCGATACACTCCTGCCGAAGGGGCGGGCTGAAAAAGCAAAAGGGGCGGCAATCTGCATTGCCGCCCCTTCATTCGGATCACCTATGGCTCAGCGCCAGTAGTTGAAGAAGATTAAGGCCCACTGGACGGTTCCCATCAGCACGAGCGCGCCGAGAACGCTGCGGAAGAGCAGCGGGGAGTCCAGCAACCGACGAAAACCTCCAGTGCTCTGGTCGATCGCCGCTACATTGGCACCACCATCCCGCTCAGCTGGCGCGGCGCTCGACGAAGCGTCACCGCGGGAGCCAGGCAAAAGGCGCCGCAAAGCGGCAGGGCCTTGGCTGACGACCGCCTTGACGCGGTCTAGGGCAGACTTTTGCATCACAATTCTCCCTTGTCTCGCGTCACTGGCTCAGCACCGTCATCACGTCACGAAGCTGGGTCTTGGCGCGCAGCGCGAAGAACCCGAGTTCCGTCACGTGGTTCGGGATGAACACCGAACCCGGTGGGCTGTTGGTCACGACCAGCGGACGCATCGCCGCCGCGTTCTCAAAGCTTCCGATCATTCGGCCCCAGACCACAGTCAGGCCCTCGCGCTCGATCATCGGGGCGAAGTCCTGCTGCAGCCCCTTCAGCAGCATCGCATAGGCGTAGAGCCGGCCCTTGGTGACGTAGAAGACCTCGTTCGACGTCGTCGAGACCGCGTCACCCGCCGCCACACGCTCCACATGATCCGCGAGGACGTTGATCTTGGACGATACGTCGGCCTCGATCCGCGCCAGTGTCGACGCAAGGTTGTCCTGCCGCGGATCGAACACCGCCTCGCCGCTCGCGACGCGCCGGTTGTAGGCTTCGAGCGCCCGAACCGCCGACAGATACTGCTCCTCACTCGTCACCACTGGCGTCCAAGTCTTCTCAAAGTCGAAGATCCAGACATCGCCAGGGAAGCGGAGGAGCCCCGCCGCGCGATCGAGATCGGGGTCAACCGCTGTCGCCCCGCGCGAGCGGCCAAGAGCGTCGGCAAGCTCGAACGCGAACCGGCTCAGCCCATAGACCACGCCCTGCTGGTAGTGGCGCATATTGGGCAGCCAGTGACCGGGCAGAAAGAACGGCTCGTTGGCGACCCAGGCGTGGTCGTTCACTTCGCGCTCGATCAAAGCCACGGTCATGTCGACGCTGGCCAAACCGCCTTCGATAGGCTGAGGCGGCGTGAAGCTCAGATCGTCGTCGATCCGCTCGGTCAACAGCATGCCACCCAGCACATAGGCGCCGATCAGGTTGGCACCCAACAGCGCGGCAAGCAGGCCGCCCTTGGCCGAAGCGACCGGGCTCCAGCCGCCGGTCCTGGCGGAGGCGCCCCCCGCCCCCGTGTCAGGCTGGCCCGACTGGCCCGAAGGTGCGTCAGACGCAATGCTCATGCGGCGACGCGCTCCTCGATGCGCTCCTCAACCTCGGTCTCGGTCTCGGTCCCCGCTGTCGCGGCGTTGTCCTCGACACTCTCCTCGATGCGGACCGCCCCCTCTTTGATCTCATTCATCGCAACCAGTTCGTCTGCGCCATTCTCGTCCTCGATCTGCGCGACGTCGGCCTCGCTCGGCGCGGCCAGCATCAGCGTCGGGCCGCCGTCGTAAAGACGCAGCTCCGGCCGGCGCTCCGGGTTAAAGACGCAAAGCTCAGTGAAGGTGTAGATGTCCTGACGCTTCAGACCGAGCATCGCGAGCTGACGCTTGTTCAGTTTGCTGAGGGCATTGTGGATGCGGTCGAAGTCACGCTCCGCGCTGTAGACCGAATGTGCGTTCATGATGCGCTCCGGAATGCGCTTGATCGCACCCACAGCCTCACGCAGCTCCTGGCCGAGGCGGGCACCGACCGATAGAGTGGTGGAGGTCTCAGTCGTCATGTTCACGGCGTCGGTCATCTCGTAGCCCTTCCTCTGCATCCGATACTTCGGTTCCAGCGCCGCTCTTTCCGGCGCGTTCGAAGGTGAGACGGCCCTCGACGGTCTTTCATCCCGGCTGGAAGCAGTTTTTTTACTGTCGGCCGAAATTCCCCGTGCCCGGCGATTATGATGCGAGGGTGTGCCTCTTTTTTTTCGTCAATCTCGCACTTTCTTCGGGATGAGGAGCAAGTCTCGCGCGTCAGACACATTAAGGACCGGCTCGACTACCGCCGGCCGATGAGGATCATGCTGGGAAGAAGACGCAGCGGCCATGCTGTCGAACAGGAAATACCAAAGCTTACGCGCTTCGCCCGGATGCTCACCCGCAACGATGCGGAAGCAGATGATCTGGTGCAGGAGACACTCCTGCGCGCCCTATCGAAATTCGACAGCTACCGGGGTCAGGCGGCACTCAGTACCTGGCTTTGTCAGATCCTGGTCAATCTGCACCGCTCCAAGCGGCGGCAGGATGCCCGACGGCGCGAGTTGCTCGACGAACGAGGTCCCGACGAAGATCGGGTCGCCCCTCGTCAGGAACATGCCGTCGAACTCGGACAGACGATCGATGCGCTCGATGGTCTGCCGGCTGAGCAGCGCGAGGCCATCGTCCTCGTGGCTATCGACGGCGTCGCCTATAACCAGGCCGCCGAAATTCTGGGCGTCAAGCTCGGTACCCTCATGTCGCGCATCTCGCGCGGCAGGTCGGCGATCCGGGCCGCCATGGAGGGGACAGGACGGCCGGGCCGTCCTCCTGCGGCAAGTGAGCAGGCCAATGCCGAGCTTCGCCGCCAAGCAAGTGGGTGATCTCTGATGACGAACGAGACCGCGAAGATCAGCGATGCCGAGCTCAACGCGTTCTGCGACGGCGAGCTCAGCGACAGCGAAAGCCAGCGTGTGGCGGGGGCCATCGAGGCCGATCCGGAGCTGCGCGCCAAGATGGCTCAAATCATGGGCGATATCGCCAATCTTCGTGCCGCGAGCGAGCGCGAAGAGATCGATCCGGCAACGGCGGCCTTGGCCAGCCGGCTGGGCGGCGCGATCGAGCGGCGGGAGCAGAAGCAGGGCATGGCGCGTCTCGGCGCGGGCCTCGCGGCAACTGTCGCCATCGCCGCGGGCGGCTGGTTCGGTCATGCTTCCTACGTGAAGTCGTCGGTCGGCAAGTCGCGTCAGGACAACATGCTGGTTGCGCTTGAGACGCAGAGCGTACCCAACTTTGTCGCCGATGCGGCCGGGGCGCATGAGGTCTTTGCGCCGGACACGTTCCACCCGGTCGAGTTCACCGCGAAGGACGAAGCCGCGATGGCGCAGTGGTTTACGGAGCGCCTGGGCGAGGCAGCCGTGATCCCGCATCTCGAAGAGCTGGACTTCAACCTCGTGGGCGGTCGGCTTTTGGCGGGCGCCGAGGGTCCGATGGCGCAGGTGATGTACGAGAACGACCGTGGCGACCGTGTGAGCCTCGTCTTTGGCAAGCAGCAGGTGCCCGGCAGCTCGGATCTCAAGCTCGTGCATGTGGGTAAGACCTATGCAAGCTACTGGCAGGACAAAGGTTTCGCCTGGGCCGTCGTCGAGGATACGCCGGGCGCCGATGTCAGCATGGTCGCGACCCACATCGCCCGAATGACCGGCAACTGATCAAAACCTCGGTACCAGGAAACCGGGCCTCGGAAGAGGCCCGCCTAACGACGCTCGTCTGCGGAGTAGATCATAAACTCGGCTCGACGACCGGGAGCAGCCTAAACCGGACCTGGATCGTGGAGTGCTAACGCAGCCTGTGCATCATGAACGATCGGGGCCGGCAATGGAGGCCAGCCCTCGTCGTCAGATCCCTGTCCGCTGATCTCCGCCGCCGCTTCGTCGATGCCATTGTGGACGGCTGCTGGTTCGCTGCGGTCTGCCAGCGTTTCGACGTTGGTGTTTCGCAGGCGGTCACCAGGGTCCAGCGTCCCCGAACCTGGCACACTCCCGGGACAAACAAGCGCGACGGCAACCACTGCTCCACCAGATCGACGCCCATCGGCAGTTGATCCTGGGGTGGATCGATGATCGCCTTGCGCCCGGCAACAGACCGCTTCGCCGCATTCTGGGGCCGGTGGCGTTTGCCGCTCAGTCTCGAGCGCGTCGGACAGAAGATCCTTCTCGAGCGTCAGCTCGCCGATCCTTGCATTCAGTGCCGTCAAACCGTGCTCGGGCGCACGACTTCGGCGCAGGCCTGGTCGAGCGTCGCTACGACGTCTTCGGCCCGATAGCTGAACGGCGCATGCACCGCAGACGCGAACCGTGACAACGTGTCGACCACGGTCAGGACACTAGAGTATCCGTGATGGTTCAAGCGCTTTTTGCGGTCCATCTGCGGTGATCTCTGATTAAGGCGTTTGCGAGGACGATGAGTTTTCGCATGACGGCTGTGAGGGCGACCTTTGGTGGTTTTCCGTTTTCATTGAGGCGTC
>JBCDFC010000061.1:0-21464 GCA_039178805.1 Pseudomonadota bacterium
CCACTCACCATCTGGCGACATTCAAAGCCGCAAGCGCTCGCCGTCCCAACCGACATCCTGCACGCTTCCAACCATGACCAAGCCCGCTCTCCTCCTGGGCATCGATACGGGCGGCACCTACACGGACGCCGTGCTGTGGGACGCCGATGCATCGCGTGTCGTGGCGAAGGCGAAAGCGCTCACCACGCATTACGCGCTCGATCGCGGTGTTGCCGCCGCCATCGATCGGGTCCTGCGTGAGGCGGCGGCACGCCCAGCTGCGATTGGCCTCGTTTCCCTATCGACGACACTCGCGACCAACGCGCTTGTCGAAGGGCAAGGCGCGCCTGCAGCGCTGATCATGATCGGCTTCGAGGAGCGCGATCTCGCCCGTGCCGGGCTCAAGGAAGCGGTTGCAGGCGATCCATTCCTCACGCTGCCCGGTGGGCACGACTCGCACGGGACGGCGCGCGCACCGCTCGATCTCGAGCAGCTCGAGGCTCGTGCTAGCACGCTCGCGGATGAGGTCACCGCCTTTGCTGTCGCTGCACAGTTTGCGACGCGCAACCCAAGTCACGAGATCGCCGCTCGGGACTGCTTACGGGCGGCGACGGGCCTGCCGGTGAGCTGCAGTCACGAACTAACGGCCCGCCTCGGCGGTCCGCGCCGGGCCCTCACCGCCTTTCTGAACGCCCGCCTTATCGGTCTGCTCGCACGACTGATCGATGGGGCCGAGGCGCTGATGGCGGCGCGCGACATCGCCGCCCCCCTGATGGTCGTGCGCGGTGACGGTGCGTTGATGAGCGCAGCAACCGCGCGGGAGCGTCCGATCGAGACGATCCTGTCGGGCCCTGCCGCCAGCCTTGTGGGCGCCGCTACGCTCACGCGGCGGGCCGACATCGTCGTCTCGGATATCGGCGGGACCACCACCGATATCGCCGTGCTGGAGGATGGCCGCCCGCGCCGCGACCCCGAGGGCGCCATTGTCGGCGGATGGCGCACGCTGGTCGAGGCGGCGGCGATCCGCACCTTCGGGCTCGGCGCCGACAGCATCGTCGACCTCGATCCGACCACCGATAAGCTGATCCTCGGCCCGCGCCGCGCAACGCCCATCGCACTCCTCGCGACCGAGCATGCCGATCTGGTCAACGCAACACTGGATCGGCAGTCCAAAGCGCTGAGAGCCGAGGAGAGCCACGGCCGTTTCGTCCATCTAGCACGCGGGACAACGGGGGAGCGGCCGGCGACAGGGGCGGAGGCCTCCATCATCGAACGCCTGGCGGAGGGCCCAGCGCCGCTCGACCTGATCGCGACAAACCGCACGGCGCGAAGCGCGCTCGACCGCCTTTCCGCGCGGGGTCTGATCCGCCTCGCGGCTTTCACGCCAAGCGATGCTGCCCATGTCCTCGGCCGCCATACTGCTTGGAACACGGAGGCAGCTCTGGCGGCAGCCACGCTCTTCGCCGCGCGCAAGACACGGTTCGGCTCCCCAGTCGCGGAGGATGCCCAAGCGCTCGCCAAAGCCGTCATCGCGCGCATGACCCGTCGATCCGCCGAGTGCCTGGTCGAGGCCCTAGCCGAGGACGCAGGTTTGCCCGCACCCGACATCGTGCAAAACCCAGCGATCGCCCGCGCCCTCGACCGCCAGACCGGCGCGAGCGCGCCCACACCGCTGGAGCCGGCGATACGCCTCGCTCTCCCGCTGGCAGGTCTCGGCGCCTCCGCCCCGGTCTATTACCCGGCGTTGGCCGAGGCTCTCGGTACCGAAGCCGTGATCCCCAAGGACGCCGATGTCGCGAACGCAGTCGGCGCCGTCGCCGGGCTCGTCGAGACCCGGCTCGAGGTCACGATCCTGCAGCCGCAAGACGGTGTCTTCACCGCCGGTCTGGACGGAACGATCCGAAGCTTTGGGAGCGCGGGGGACGCGACGGCCGCCGTCGAGGCCTGGCTGAGGGAGAACGCGCTCTCCGCCGCCCTCGCCGCGGGTGCTGCCGAGCCGGCGGTGCGCCTCACCACCGAAGACCGAACCGCCACGATCGAGGGTACCGTCGTGCTCATCGAACGCCGCATCACGGCCACCGCCTCCGGGCGGCCGGCCGTCTCGAAAGACATGAGCGAGAGCGCATTCTGACCTCACCTGCACACGGCAGCCGCGTCCTTGCCTGGCTTGACCCGGCAATCCAGCGCTCAGGGCTGTGGAGGCCCGGGGCAAGCCCGAGCATGACAAGAGTACGTGAAGTCGAAAGATGCAGTAGCGGACGCCACTCATCGGCATCAGGCAGTACAGATCTGCGTGGGGGTTGCGAGGCCGTGCGTTGTTTGTCTTTTGCTGCAGGCCTGTTCGAGAACCCTGGGTTCAGAGCGAGGAGTTTGAAAGGACGGTGCCGAGCGCCATGGCGGTGGCGGCTTGGACCGGGTCGATGATCGGCAGGCCCAGTGCCGCTTCGAGGGGGGCGCGGTGGCGGGCCATGCCGGCGCAGCCCAGGATCAGCGCCTCGGCACCGTCGGCTGAGAGCGCCTGCCCGACTTCGACGAGGCGGCCGAAGGTGTGCTCGCCGCGCGCAGTCTCATCCACCGACATGTTGAGCGCGCGCTCACCGGCCAGCCGGTCGAGCACGCCCATCCGGCGCATCGCGCGACGGTGGCGCTGGATCGAGGCCTCGGCGATCGCGATCACACCGAAGCGGTCGGCGCGTGCGAGCGCGGTCATAACACCGGATTCCTGGATCCCGAAGACGGGTGCAGACGCGACCGAACGGCAGGCATCGAGGCCCGGATCGGAGTAGCAGGCGATGATGTGTGCTGCCGCATCTGGCCTGCTCTCGACAAGCCGCACGAGGGGCAGAACGACACTGTCGGCATCGACCTGGCTCTCGATCCCGAACGGTCCTTCGGCGAGCGTGAGACATTCGAGGGGCGGCAGGCCTGGGGCAGCGAAAGACGCGAGGGCGTCGCGCAGCCCGTCGGTTACCGCTTGGTTCGAGTTGGGATTGATCACCAGGATCGGGCCATAGGCCGCGCCCGCGCGCATCGCACCTGCCGCCTGTGCCTCTTCGTTCATGGGGCGATCTCCGCACCGAAGTTTAGGGCCGGGTCCAGTTCAGGCGCCTGCGTGCCCGCATAGCCTGTCATATCCGCCTCATCCCGCTTCACGAACAAGCCATGGCCTGGCGCGCCCGCGATCTTACCGTCACGCACCACCGCCTGGCCGCGGCAAAGGACGGTCACGGGCCAGCCGGTCAACGCGCGACCCTCGAAGGGTGTGTAGTCCATGTTGTCGCCCTGCGCCTCCGCCGTGACGGTCCTTGTCAGGTCCGGGTCCCAGATCGCGACATCCGCATCCATGCCAACGGCGATGCTGCCCTTCTGCGCAAGCCCATAGAGGCGGGCGGCATTGGCCGAGGAGAGTGCCACGAAGTCCTGCAGCGTGATCCGGCCCGCCACCACGCCCTCGGAGAACAGAAGCGGCAGGCGCAGCCCGATCCCCGGCATGCCGTTGGCGATCTGCTTGAAGGAGGCGTCCGGCCCCTTGGCGAGCTTGCCGGTCGCGTCGAACCGGTAGGGCGCGTGATCCGAGGACCAGAGCGTAAAGGTGCCCGTCTGCAGATGCCTCCAGAGCGCTGCTTGCGTGGCGCGATCGCGCACGGGCGGGGAGCACATGAACTTCGCGCCCTCCATGCCCGGGCGATCCAGATCCTCCCGCGTGAGGAAGAAGTATTGCGGGCAGGTCTCGCCGAAGATCTTCGCCCCCTCGGCGCGGGCGCGGCGCACGATCTCGGCCCCCTCCTCGGTCGAGACATGGACGATGACGAGGGGGGTGTCGACGAGGCGGGCGAGGCAGACGGCGCGGTGGATCGCCTCCGCCTCGGCCAGCGCGGGATGGGAGGGTGCGTGGTAGCGCGGGGCGCCATGACCGCCCTGCAAAAGCCGCTCCGACATCCAGTCGATCATGGCGTTGTTCTCGGCATGGACCATCGTCACGGCGCCATGCGTCTTGGCCACGGTCAGGATGTCGAGAAATTGCCGGTCGTCGATCTTCATCAGCTCGTAGGTGACGAAGACCTTGAAGCTCGTCACACCGCGCGCGAAGGCCGCCGGCATCTCATGCGACAGAACCTCGGGCGTCGGATCCGCGACGATCAGATGGTAGCCGTAGTCGATATAGGACCGCCCCTCGGCGCGGCTGTCATAGAGGTCGAGCGTCTCGGTCACGCCCATGCCGCGATGCTGTGCGGCGAAGGGGACGAAACAGGAATTGCCGCCGAGAGCTGCCGAGCGCGATCCGCTTTCGTAGTCGTCGGCCGTCATGACCCCCGAGGCGCTTTCCTGGGCGATATGGCAATGCGCCTCGATCCCGCCGGGCAGGACGAGCTTGTCGCGCGCATCGATCACTTCGGGCGCTTCCAGCGCATCGGCAATGGCGACGATGCGGCCATCACGCACACCGATGTCTGCTCGGAAGACATCGGCGGAGGTGACCACGGTGCCACCGCGGATGGCGAGGTCGAGGCTCATTCCGCGGCCTCCGGTCGGGGTCTCGGCTCAGGGATCGGCAGCGGCTCGATCTCCACGACGCGGCCATAGCGTGGGCCAAAGAGGCGGGCGAGCGGGAAATCCTCGCCCCAATCGAAGCGGAGGGTCTGAGGGTCGATCAACCCTTCGCGGGCCTCGAGCGCGAGCGCCTCGCCAACGCAAAGCTCACGATCGTCGGTGAAGGAGAGATGGGTGAGGCGGCGACACTCGAAGGCAACCGGTGCTTCGGCAAGGCGTGGGGGGGCGACCAGCGTCGAGGGTGCGAGGGTCAGGCCCACGGCCTCGGGCTCTCCCTGCTCCGGCGGATAGGCAGCCGCGGTCTCGACCATGCGTTCGGCGAGGTCCGGCGTCAGGATATTGATCACGAACTCGCCCGAGCGGCGGATATTGCGCGTCGTGTCCTTCGGCGTGCCGTCCGACTTGTGCTGGAGGCCTAGGACCAGGATCGCGGGTTTGCCGCTGAAGACGTTGAAGAAGCTGTAGGGCGCCGCGTTCACCACCCCGTCCTCGCCAACCGTCGTGACCCAGGCGACGGGGCGTGGGATGACGCTCGCCGTCATCAGCTTGTAGCAGGTCTCGGCATCGAGGGCGTCGAGGTCGAGGCGCATCACGCGTCCTCCCCGGTCGGCAGTCGCACGCCCACCTGGCCCGTGATCCGACCGTAATGCTCGGGCCGGCGGTGGCGCTTGAAGTCGAAGATCGTGGCCTTGCCGAAGCCGGTCGCGTCCATGTCGCAGGCATGCACGATCAGCTCGTCGCCCTCACCCGCGGCCTTGGCCACGACGAAACCGTCCGGGTCGACGATGACGCTCCCGGCGATGAGCGGGTGGCCGTCCTCGTCCCCCGCCTTGGCCACGCCGACGACCCAGCAGGCGTTCTGATAGGCGCCCGAGCACATGGAAAGCTCGGAGTGGTAGAGGCGTCTCTCCAACCCCTCCGATCCATTCTGCGAGTTCACCGAGGGCGTGTTGTAGCCGAGCAGCACGAGTTCGACGCCCTGCAGCCCCATCTCGCGATAGGCCTCGGGCCAGCGGCGGTCGTTGCAGATGAGCATGCCCATCCAGGCGTCCATGTTGCGCCAAACGGGAAAGCCGAGATCGCCGGGCTCGAAGTACCGCTTCTCTAGATGCTGGAACGCGCGGTCGTGATCGTATTCTGAGTGCCCCGGCAGGTGCACCTTGCGATACTTGCCGACGATGTTCGCCTCGGCGTCGGTCAGGATCTGGGTGTTGAAGTGTCGGCCCTCGGGCGTCAGCTCCGCATAGCCAATGCTGATTGCGATGCCGAGCGCGCGGGCCCGGTCGAAGAGCGGTGCTGTGGCGGGGTTCGGCATCTCCCGCTCAAACCAGGCATCCACTTCGGCCGGATCCTCCATCCACCAGCGCGGGAAGAAGGTGGTGAGGCAAAGCTCGGGGAAGACCACGAGCCCGCAACCCGCCTTCGCCGCCTCCTCCAGAAGCGCGATCATGCGGGCCACGACGGCCTCGCGGCTCTCCGCCTTCTGGATCGGACCCATCTGGGCCCCGCCGATCACGATCTCCCGCATGGGCGTCTCCTTCAGGATGCGAGCCGCCGCTCATAGCGGCTGACGAGGCGGACCACGGGCCACAGGATGGCGAGATAGATCACGGCGGCAAGGACAATGGGCGAGGTGTTGTAGGTGACACTACGCGCAAGTTGCGCCGCGTGCAGCATTTCCGAAAGGCTTACGACCGAGGCGAGGGAGGTGAGCTTCACGACCTCGACGGTGTTGGAGACGAGATCGGGCAGAACGTTGCGCACCGCCTGGGGCAGGATCACGTAGACCATCGCCTTGGCATGGCTGAGGCCGGTGGACCGCGCCGCCTCCATCTGACCATGGGCGACCGAGCCGATGCCCGCCCGGAAGATCTCGCCAGAATAGGCGGAGTTGTTGAGGAGGAAGGCGAGGGCGACCGCGGCGAAGGGGTCGAGCCTGAGCCCAGCGAAAGGCAGGCCGGCATAAACGAAGATGAGCAGCACGAGCGGCGGGATCGCGCGAAAGAAGTCGATCAGCGCGACGATAGGCCAGCGCAGCCAACGCCGGCGCGAGAGTGCGGCGAGCGCGGTCAGGAGCCCGCCCGCAAGCCCAAGCGGCACCACGACCGCACAAAGGAGGAGCGTCACGCCGAGCCCCTGTAGGATCGTGGGCCAGGCGGCGACCATGATCTCGAGATTCAGGAACTGATCAACGAACGCTTCCATCAGACCCGCTTCCAGGCAAAGCGCGTCTCGAGCCAGCGCGAGAGGATCACGAGCGGCAGGAAGATCGCGACATAGGCGATGGCGGCGAGCAGGAGCGGCGAGGCGTTGCCCGAGAAGGACTGCGCCGTGGTCGCCTGATTGAGGATGTCTGAGACCCCAATCACCGTGCCGAGCGCCGTCATCTTCGTGACCGCGATCGCGCGATTGGTGAGCGGCGGGATGGCGAGGCGCACGGCCTGGGGCAGCACGATCCAGACCAATGTTTGAGCGGGGCGCAGCCCAGTGGAGCGCGCGGCCTCCCACTGCCCCTTCGGCACCGAAGTGATGCCGGCCCAGAAGATCTCCTCGGCAAAGGCCGCAAGGACGAGCGTGAGGATGAGGAAGAGCACCAGGAACGACGAGAGGAACACGCCGACCGAGGGCAGGCCGAAATAGGCGATCAGGATCAGCACGAGCGGCGGCAGCGCGCGAAAGATGTCGGCGAAGACCACCACGACGATACGCACTGCCGCGGGGGCGAGCGAGCGCAAGGCGGCAAGCGCGAGGCCGAGTGCCGTGCCGGAGAGAACGATCAGGATCGAGAGGAGCACCGTGACGTAGACGCCCTCGAGGATCGACGGCGCATATTTCGTCAGCACCTCGGCATTCAGGAACGCGTCGCCGAAATTGCCCATCAGGCGGCGACCCGGGCGAGGAAATTCTGCAGCCGCTCGGCTTTGGGCGCGCCGAAAAGCGTGTCGGGCGCACCTTCCTCAACGATGCGCCCCTCATCCATGAAGATCACGCGGTCCGCAGCCTCCCGCGCAAAGCGCATCTCGTGGCTGACGACAACCATGGTCATGCCGGCGGCCTTCAGCTCCCGCATCACGGCGAGCACGTCGCCCACAAGCTCTGGATCGAGGGCCGAAGTCGGCTCGTCGAAGAGCATGACGCGAGGCTCGAGCGCCATGGCCCGGGCTATGGCAACGCGCTGCTGCTGCCCGCCCGAAAGCTCTGCGGGGCGGTTGCGCGCCTTCTCGGCGAGGCCCACCCGATCGAGCGCGGTCATACCCTTAGCCTCAGCCTCGGCGCGGGGCAGGCGGAGCACTTTGCGGAGCGCCAGCGTGACGTTCCCGAGGGCGTCGAGATGGGGGTAGAGGTTGAAGTTTTGGAAGACCATGCCGATGCGGCGCCGCGCAGCATCGAGGTCGACCCCGGGTGCGGCGATGTTCCGCCCCTCGAGCATCACCGCCCCATCATCGGGCCGCTCGAGCAGATTGCAGCAGCGCAGAAGCGTCGATTTGCCAGAACCCGAGGGGCCGATCAGGAACACCAGCTCCCGTTCGGCCACCTTGAGATCGACGCCCTTGAGCGCCTCGAACGCGCCGAAGCGCTTCGCGACGCCCGCAAGCTCCAGGATCGGTTGCACGAAACTCAACCGGTGTCAGCAGCCCGGCGTGCGCTCGTCCTCGACATAGCCCTCATAGCCCGGCTCTCCCCAGCCCTTGATCGGCGTCACGGCGGCCGAGCCCTCGGGTGCCGGAATGCCGAACCACTTCTCGTGCATTGAAGCCATGGTGCCGTCGGCCTTCAGGCATTCGATGACCGCCTCGACGGTGCGCCGAAGCTCATCGTCCTCCTTGCGGAACGGCATGCCCCAGACCTTGCCGGTCGAGAACAGGTAGCTGAGCTTCACGTTCGGGTTCTTGGAGGCGGCGAAGGCCGTTGCCGTGTTGCCGGCGACGTTGGCAAAGGCGCGCCCGGAGACGACGGCTTGCACGGCGTCCGTGTTGGTGCCGTAGCTCTCGACGGTCCAGCCGATCTCACCTTCGAGCTCGCGCGCCCAACTGTCATAGACCGAGCCCTTGTTGACCGCGATGGTCTTGCCCTTGAAGCCCTCGAGGCTGGTGACGTCTTCAGCGTCGGCGCGGACGAGGAACTGGAAGTCGGTGTTGAGATAGCCCTCGGAGAAGAGGAGATTGCCCGCGCGCTCCTCGGTGATTGTCGTGGGGGCCACGACGAAATCGTAGGTGCCGGCCTGGAGCCCGGGCAGGATGCCCGACCATTGCGTCGCCACGATATCCATCTCGACGCCCAGACGCTCACCGATGACGGTGGCGAGGTCGACGTTGAAGCCTTCCACGCCACCGCCGAGCTTGGGCATGGCATGGGGGGCGAAGGTGCCGTCGAGGGCGACCGTGTACTTGTCCTTAGCGGCGAGCGGCGTGGCGGCGAGGGCTGCGACCGCGAGGGCGATGAGGGCTGTGCGCATGGTGGATGCTCCTTATTGGTTCTGAGGAAGCAGTGTTGCGCCGCAAAATGCCTCTTGGGAAGCCTTTCCCATCACCACTGCGCGAAAAGTCGGCATGAAGTGCCGGCGCGGTCCAAGAACCGGCCCTTGCACAGACTGCGCGTTCCTGGCTGAGCGCCTTCGACTTGATGGCTGGGCGGTGCGGTGAATGATCGGCAGACGTCCGAACCTGGTTTTCGACCTGACCAGTTCAGAACGCATCAGACAGCACGGCTCCGAGCCCTCCCACGACAGGATAGCGGGCAATCGCTTAACACATGGCGAACGCAGGTACTTCGAATGACGCAACATCCGAGGCCTTTGGTGTGGGCATGTTAGCCCTTTGTTCGGACGACTCACGCAAACCTGTCGTGGGTGGGGGCGCTCGGGAGCCGGTTAGACATCGGCTGAGCGCAACGGCGGCGCGTCGGCCTCGCGGCCTGCTCACACCATGATGGCGTTTAATGCGTCGGCGCACTGGCCCGAGCAACCGCGCCTTCGCGCGGCTCAACTCACCGGCTCAGACAGCGTGCTCATAGACGACCGCGCCGCCGCGGATCGTCAAGTCGCAGCGCACCTCGTCGCGGATCGCCTCTGGCTCGAGGGCGGAGAGGTCGTGGCTGAAGACCGCGATATCGGCGAGTTGGCCCGGGGCAAGCCGGCCCTTGCGATGTTCCGCATGCTCGCCGCAGGCACTGCCCCAGGTGTAGGCGTGCAGCGCTTGGTCGAGCGTCACGGTCTGATCCGCGCCGATCACGGCACCGGTCCGCGTCTTACGCGTCAGCATCGTGTAGAGATTGTTGAAGCTGTTCACATCCGTCACGGGCGAGTCGGTCGACGCGGAGGGGTTCAGTCCCGCCTCGATGAAGGTCCGCAGCGGATAGCAGGCGTCGCGGCGGGCATCTTCGAAGAGATCGAAATAGCCGTCACCCATCTCGAACAGGAAACTCGGCTGCGGCGCGGGCACGAGGCCGAGATGCTGCATCCGGGCGAGCTGGCCCGGCGTGACGAAGCCGCAATGCTCGATCCGGTGGCGGCGTTCGGGTAGCGGCGCGCCGCCGAGCGCCTTCTCATAGCCCGTGATGACCTGCTCGATCGCCGCGTCGCCGATGGCGTGGATCGCCATCTGATAGCCGTAGCCGTGATAGCGTTCGATCTCGGCATGGCAGTCCGCATCGCTGAATGTGAGAACGCCGTAGGTCTCCTCGCCACCGAGATAGGGCTGAGTGAAGGCCGCGGTTTTGCCGCCGGCGCTACCATCTGTGAAGATCTTGACGGGGCCTATGCGCAGCATGTCATCGCCCTCGCCCGTAATCAGGCCCTCTTCCGCCGCCCGCGTCGCGATCCCACCGGGCCCACCAAGGAGGCACTGCCAGGTGCGCACCGGCAGGCGACCCGTGCGGCGCGCGGTGCGATAGGCCGTCATCTCGCGCCAGCCGCAATACATGCCGACGGCAGCGTCCATGACCGACGTCACGCCGAGCGAGAGGCAGTAATGGCCCGCCCGCTCGATGGCGGCGACCAGGTCCTCGTCTGTGGGCTCCGGCAGCACGGCCTTCATCGGATCGCGCCCATTCTCGGCCAAGAGACCCGTCAGTCGGCCGCCCTTTTTCTCGATCAACCCGCCGAAGGGCACGGGCGTCGCAGGCGTCAGCCCCGCAAGCTCCATTGCCCGCGTGTTCACCACCGAGAGATGGCCGCACGTGCGCACGAGATAGACCGGGTTGTCCGGCGCAGCTTCGTCCAAGTCGTCGACCGTCGGATGCGCGCGCGACTGGAACCGCGTGTTGTCGTAGCCGCGGGCGAAGATCCACTGACCCTTGGGCGTCACCGCCGCCCGCGCGCGGATCGCCTCCTTCAGCGCCTCGAGCGTCGGGGCCGTGTTCGCCCGCACGTCGACGGCGGCCATGGCGAGGCCGAGGGGCAGAAGATGGAGATGCGCGTCGTTGAGGCCCGGCGTCGCCATGCGCCCCTCGAGCGCGACGACCCGCGTCCCCGGCCCGATCAGCGGCGCGATCTCCGCCGCCGTGCCGGTTGCGAGGATGAGGCCCTGCCAAACCGCGACCGCCTCGGCCACACCCTCGGCCTGACCGCACCAGACCCGGCCTCCGGTCAGAACGATATCCGCCTTGGGTGTCATCGGGTCCTCCTACCGCTGCCGCCCAGCCAAGGGAGCGCAGGCAGGCGGCCGGTGCAAGTCGCCGATTGGGACGAAGGCTCAGCCGTGGCGCTTGAACTGCCCGGCGACGGCGGTTCCGGTGACACGGATCTCTCGGATCTCGTCAATCGGGCAGGTGAAGAAGTCCCGGTCGAGCACCGCGATATCGGCAAGCATGCCTGGCAGGAGGCGACCCTTGAGATGCTCCTCACCGCCAGAGAACGCGCCGAGCGTCGTGTAGGCGTGGAGCGCCTCGGCCCGGCTCACCGCCTCGCGGTTGTCGAGGTCGCCACCGGTGTCGCTCCGCCGGGCAATCATCGACCAGAGCGCGAAGAACGGGTTGGCCTGGCAAACCATGGCATCCGAATGCCCCGGCGCGGGCACGCCCGCATCGATCAGCGTCCGGTGCGGCCACATGTGCTGCATGGCCGGCGCACCTCGATGGGCGATATAGGCGTCGCCGAGGTCGTACATGAAGCCCGTGGCAGAGCTGTCGACGACCTCAAGCCGCTTCAGCCGCTCCAGGATCGGCGGGGTCACATAGCAGCAATGCTCGACCCGCATGCGATGGTCCGCGCGCGGGGCGGCCGAAAGGCACGCCTCGATGGCGTCGAGAGCGAAGTCGATGCCGCGATCGCCCACGCCCTCGATCATGACTTGCAGCCCGGCCTTGTGCGCCTCGACCGCGCGGGCGGTGAGATCCTCGGCCTCGTAGAGCAGCATGCCGGTGTTGGGCACCGGCTCGCCGGACACGGGTTGGCCGAGATAAGGCTCGTAATAGGCGGCGGTACGGCCCGAGGTGGAGCAGTCGGGGCACCACTCGACCCCGATCACCCGCACCCAATCGTCGCCGAAGCCCGAGCGGATGCCGCTCGCCACATAGGCCTCGACAAGCCCGTCCTCGCGACCCGAGACGATGATGCCGACGCGGATCGGCAGCCGCCCCTCGGCCTTGAGCTGTTGATAGGCGGCGATGGATTTCGAGCCGGCGAGCGAATTGTAGACCGTGGTGATGCCAAGGGCGCGCCATTCTTCCAGCACCTGCTCCAGCCCGTCTGCCAGCATGCCGACCGTGTCGCCCGCATGGACGTGGGAGAGGAAGACATGCGCCGCCGTCTCGCGGCACCGACCGGTCAGCTGGCCATTGGGCCCGCGGTCGAAGGCGCCGAAGGGTGGGTCTGCTGGTTCCTCGCCGAGGCCCACTTCGGCGAAGGCGCGGGAGTTGGCGAGGCCCACATGCCCGTCCGTGCGCTGAATATAGAGGGGGCGGCCGGCTGCAGCCGCATCCATCTCCGCCATGGTCGGATAGCCGCCGGATTTGGCCTCGTTGAACCGATAGCAGACGATCCAATCGTCCGGCCCCTTCTCCGCCGCGACCGACGCGATCCGGGCCAGAAGCGCGTCGCGGGACTGGATGCGCGCGGGGCTCACATCCTCCCAGGTCGAGATGCGGGCGGCATAGCTGTCGGGATGCGCGTGGCTCTCCACGATCCCTGGGATGGCGCGCGCGCCCGCAAGATCGACGGTCGCCGTGCCAGGCCTCGCCATCGGCAGGATCTCCGCATTCGAGCCCACTGCCACGATCTTCCCGTCTCGCGCGGCCAGCGCCTCAACCACGCGACCTCCCTCTGCCCCGTCGCCATCCATCGTCGAGATGAGGCCGCCATGGAGCACGAGGTCGGGGGCAAGCGGGTCCATACGGGGTTCCTCCAGCGGTCCTGCCCATGGACAGTGACCCTCCTTGATGCGAGCGTAAAGACGTCAAGACGGGTGGATGAGAGCTGAATGACGTCTGGATGACGGGCCCAGACAATATCTTCGCGCCGGTTGAGCGGCGCTTCGAAGTGCCGGGCGATCCGTTCCCCTGGCCCTTGGAGCGGCTGCGACCGTCCGAATGCGCGCTGATCGTGATCGACATGCAACGCGATTTCTGCGCCGCCGACGGCTATGTGGCGCAGATCGGGGAGGATGTGGGGCCGCTCACCGCCTGCATAACGCCGATCCGCCGATGCCTCGACGCGGCCCGCACCGTTGGCATGCGCGTCGTCTACACGCGGCAGGGTTATCGCCCGGATCTGGCCGATCTGCCGAGCTGGCGGAAGGCGAAAGCTGCCCGCTACGGCTCGGTCGTTGGGCAGCAAGGGCCGCTTGGCCGGGTGCTGATCCGGGGCGAGCCGGGTTTCGAGATCGTGCCGGAACTGGCGCCCAAGGAGGGCGAGCCCATCGTGGACAAGACCGCGAACGGCGCCTTCACCGGCACGGATATGGAGACGGTGCTGCGCGCGGCAGGCATCAGGGCGCTCGCCTTCACCGGTGTTACCATTGATGTCTGCGTCCACACCTCGATGCGCGAAGCGAACGACCGGGGCTATCAGAGCCTGTTGCTTTCGGATGCCTGCGGCGCCGTCGATCCGGGGCTGCATGACTGGGCGCTCAAATCCGTCAAGATCGAGGGCGGCATCTTCGGCTCGGTCGCTACGGTCGATGCATTTGTGGAGGCGCTGACATGACCCGTCCCGTGGCGCCGATGTCCGGCGATATCGTGCTCCGTCCGGCGGATAACTGGTTCGCGGTCGAGCCCTACCCGGACGGTGTGCTGCGGATCTGGGAGCCGCATGTATCCCGCCTCCTCCGCGCCAATATCTTCCTCATCCGAGGGGCGGAGCGGGACCTGCTGGTCGATGCGGGGATGGGGGTGGCGAGCCTGCGCGCCTTCCTCGCGCCCCTTCTCGACAAGCCCGTCACACTGCTCGTGACCCATGGCCATGTGGACCATGTGGGCTCTGCCGCCGAGTTTCCGGAGGAGGTGCTCGCCCATCCGCTGGAAGCGCCGATCCTTGCCGCACCGTCCGAGGGTTGGTCGCTGAGCTATGACGACTATGCGCCTGAGAAGCGGGAGGCGCTTGCGGCCTCGGGCTTCGATACGCAGGGGCATGTGATCGCGGGGCTGCCTGGGGCGAGCTATGATCCGGACGCCTGGCAGATCGCGCCGGTCGAGGTGACGCGCCTCGTGACCGATGGCGATATCATCGATCTCGGCGATCGACGCTTCGAGGTTTTGCATCTGCCCGGCCACACGCCCGGTTGCCTCGCACTTTGGGAGGCGGAGCGCGCGATGCTGATCGGGGGTGATGTGATCTATGACGGGCTGATCATCGACACGCTGCCCGAAAGCGATCCGGCCGCCTATCGAGACAGCATGCGGCGGCTGCAGGGTCTGACGCCGAGCATCGTGCATGGCGGGCATCGCGAGTCTTTCGGCCCGCTCAAGTACCAGCGGATCATCGAGGACTACCTCACCGGTCCGTGAATGCCCGCGGGATGTTCACAGCACGGATCGCGGCTGCCCGATAAGTGGGCAAACGCGCTGAATGCGGTTTGGCTTGCTGATCGAGTGTTGCGCAGGCCCGACATCTATGGCCAACCTTGCGTCATGAGACACGCGGCTTCATCCCGATGATGCGTGACCTCGGCACCGAGGCGGGCGCCCACGCCCTCGCGCTCCGCGGCCTCGTGAAGCGCTACGGCAAACTAGCAGCGGTGGATGGCGTCGATCTCGATATCCCGCGCGGTAGCTTTCTTACGATCCTGGGGCCCTCGGGCGGGGGTAAGACGACGGTCTTGATGACCATCGCCGGGTTCGTCGCACCCAGTGAGGGCCAGGTGCTGCTGGACGGCGCCGACATTACCGGGTTCCCGCCTGACAAGCGCAATTTCGGCATGGTGTTTCAGGGCTACGCGCTCTTCCCCCATATGACGGTGGCGGAGAACCTGTGGTTTCCCCTCCGCGTGCGCGGGATCTCCAAGGCCACCGCCAAGCCCAAGGTCGAGGCGGCGCTGGCGCTCGTGCAGCTTGAGAAGCTGGCAGCGCGGTATCCAACGCAGCTTTCGGGCGGGCAGCAGCAGCGCGTCGCACTGGCGCGGGCGCTCGTCTTCGAGCCGGACCTGCTGCTCCTCGACGAGCCATTGTCCGCACTGGACAAGAAACTGCGCGCGGATCTGCAATGGGAGCTGAAGAGCCTGCATCAGCGGCTCGGCACGACTTTCGTCTATGTCACGCATGACCAGGACGAAGCGCTGAGCATGTCCGACCGCATCGTGATCATGAACCACGGCAGGATCGAGCAGGAGGGTGCGCCGGGTGAGCTCTATGAGCGGCCCGAGACGCGCTTCGTCGCCGACTTCCTGGGCAAATCGAACTTTCTCGAAGGCCGTGCGGTTGAGTTGACCGGCGACAGGCTTGCCTATGAGGCGGGTGGGCTCCGTCTCCTCACCGCGGCGGGCTACAACCGTGCCCACGAAAGCCACCAGGGCAGCCCGGTGACCGTCGCACTCCGCCCCGAGAAGATCGCGATCGCCCCGGCCGAGAGGCCTCCACCGACCGATAATCGCATCGAGGGGCGGATCACGGCGTTCAGCTATTTCGGCTCGAGCTTCCAGTTCCGGGTCGCAACCGCAGCTCTCGGGGACCTGCTCGTCACCACGCCTGCCTTCACCTGCGCCGTCACGCCCGAGGAGGGGACGCCCGTCGCCCTCGGCTGGGACGCCGGCGCCTCGGTTCTCGTGCGCGATCCTTGATCGCGCGACCACCCGCGGCCGCCCGGAACGAGCCGCTGAGTAACAGGGAGACTGACCCATGAGTATCCTGAAGTCCCAATACGAGAAGGACCTCTATCCGGAGATCGAGGACACGCTGGCCGAGGCGTCGGACTTCCAGCGTGACATGGTCGAGATCGCGGCCGAGAAGCACGCGAAAGGCGAGTTCGACCGGCGCACCTTCCTTGGCGTCCTGGCGGGGATCGGCGCGCTCGGCGTCGCGGGTCTGCCCAAGGGGGCGGGTGCGCAGGCCTCGGAATTGGTCGTCGTGAACTGGGGCGGGCCTGCGGTCGAGGCCTATCAGACGGCGTTCGGCGAGCCTTTTACCGAAAGCTCGGGCATCAAGGTCGTGATCGACGGGACGGGCCCGCTCCTTTCGAAGATCCGCGCGATGGTCGAATCGGGCGCCGTGACGTGGGACTGCTGCGACACGGGCGCGGCCTCGACGCTGGTGCTCGAGAAAGCGGGCGTGATCCAGGCCATCGACTATTCGGTCGTCGACAAGGCGAAGGTCGTGCGCGACTACGCTTACGACTTCGGCGTGGCCAACTACCTCTTCAGCTACGTGCTCGCCTACAACGAGAAGACCCTCGGCAAGGCGCCGGCATCCTGGGCCGATTTCTGGGATACAAGCGCGTTTCCGGGCATGCGGACGCTGCGCAAACAGCCGAACGGCATGATCGAGGCGGCGATGTTCGCCGCGGGCAAGTCCAAGGACGAGATCTATCCGATCGATCTCGACCTCGCGATGGAGAAGCTGAAGGAGATCCGCGACGACGTGATCGTCTGGGGTTCGGGCTCGCAGTCCCAGGAGCTCTTCCGCACCGGCGAAGTGGCGATGGGCAATATCTGGCACACCCGCGCCAATCTCTTGAACCAGGACATGAACGGCGACGTCACCTGGACCTGGAACGAGGGCGTGGTGACCGCGGGTATGTGGAACATTCCGAACAACAACCCCGCCGGGACGGAGGCCGCAATGGCCTTCATCGCCTCCGCCCAGGACCCGAAGCAGCAGGTGAAGCTCTTCTCGTTGATGGGCAACGGGCCAGCGAACCCTGCCGCCTCGGAGTTCGTGCCGGAGGATCGGCGCTGGGCGAACCCTGGCCAGCCCGAGAACTGGGCCATGCAGGTAAAGCAGGACGCGCTTTGGTACGAGGCGGATTCGGGCACAGGGGACCTCACCAACGACGCGCTTGCCCGCGAGCTTTATCTCGACGTGATGTCGGGCTGAGGCCCGTACCCGGCCGAGCATGACCGCGTCGCTTCGCTTCGGCTATTGGCTTCTCATCGCGCCGGCCCTCGGCGCGATGCTGATCTTCTATGTCTGGCCCTTGGTGCAGGTGCTCTGGCTCTCGGTCACCGAACCCTATCCGGGGCTGCAGAACTATGAGCGGTTGGGCGAGAGCCGGGTGATCCACCGGATCATGTGGACGACGCTCGAGGTCTGCGTGCTGACGACGATGGTGACGGTGATCCTGGGCTATGTGGTCGCCTATGCCATGACGATCGTCGGCGAGGGGCAGCGCACGGGCATGATGTTCTGTGTGCTGCTCTCGCTCTGGCTCTCGGTGCTGATCCGCGCCTTTGCCTGGGTGATGCTGCTGCGAGGCAATGGGGTGGTGAACGAGGGGCTGATGGGGATCGGCCTCATCGATCAACCGCTGAGGCTCGTGCGAAACGAGATCGGGGTGCTGATCGGGATGGTGCATTTCATGCTGCCGCTCGCGGTTTTGCCGATCTACGCGAACATGTCGGGGATCGAGGCGCGGCTCGTCTCGGCAGCAAGGGGGCTGGGCGCGTCGCCGGCGCGGGCGTTCTTCCTTGTGTTCCTGCCGCTTTCGAAACCGGGGATCATCGCGGCGACGATCCTGGTCTTCGTGTTCTCGCTCGGCTTTTTCATCACGCCGGCGCTCCTTGGCGGGGGCAAGGTGGTGATGATCTCGGAGTATATCCGCGTGAGTTTCGAGGAGACGCTGCGTTGGGGGCAGGCGACGATGCTCTCGACAGTGCTGCTTTTTGCGGTGTTCCTGACCCTGGGACTGGTCGCGGGGTTCGTGGATCTGCGCGCGGTGTTCGGGGCGTCGCGATGAGGGGGCGTGCTGACAGGTGCCCGTTCGCGCGACGCGGGCCGGTGGCCCGCGGCTTGCTCCGCCCACCCGCCAACCCGCCCCTGTCGAACGCGGGGTGGCGGGTATGAGCGTGGTGGCCGAAGCACTGGCCGTGCCCCGAGTGCGGCGGGACCGCCGTGCGCTCTGGGGTCGGATGTTCGCGCTCGGGCTCGCGTGGACAGTGCTAGGGTTTCTGGTGCTGCCGATGGTGATCGTCATCCCGGTCTCGGTCACGGATCAGTACTATCTGTCGCTGCCGAAGGAGGGGATCTCCTTCGAGCACTATGCCGCCTTCTTCGAGAAGGAGATTTGGCTCGCGGCGACCTTCGATAGTCTGATCATCGCTTCCGCTTCGACGGTGCTGGCGGTGATATTGGGCAGCCTCTGTGCGATCGGCTGTTGGCGGTTGTCCTCGCGCGCATCGGAGGCGGTGCGGCTTTTCATGCTGTTGCCGATCATCGTGCCGGTAATCGTCCAAGCGCTTGCGATCTATCGTTTCTGGATCGATCTCGGCCTGATCGACACGTATCTCGGTACCATCATCGCGCATACGCTGATCGCCATTCCCTATGTGGTGATCACGGTCTCGGCGGCGCTTGCCAATGTCGATCCGCGGACGGAGCAGGCAGCACGCAATCTCGGGGCCTCGAACGCGCAGGCCGTTCGGCTCGTGATCCTGCCCGCGGTGATGCCGGGGGTGCTGTCGGGCGGGCTTTTTGCCTTCACGATCAGCTTCGATGAGATCGTGACGGTCCTCTTCATCACGAGCCGCGAGGTCTACACCCTGCCGAAGCGGATCTGGAACGGGATCCAGGACCATCTGGACCCGACGATCGCAGCGGTGGCGACGATGCTGATGCTGCTGACGCTTGCGCTCTTGCTCTTCGATCTTTGGATCCGGCGGCGGCGGCGTGCGCGCATGGCGGCGATTGCGGAGGAGAGCGGGTGAGCGAGCACCCCGAGATCGCGCCCGCGGCGATGACCGCAGCGAAGCGGACGGCGCTCGATTGGATCGAGGCCGCAGAGCCTGGGCTTTCGGCCGATCACATGACGCTTTGGCATCTGCATGAGCCTGCCTGGCGGGAGTATCGCTCAGCCGCCTGGTATGTGGCGCGGCTCAGCGCCGAGGGGTTTACCGTGGAGCCCGGATCGGCGGGGATGCCGACGGCGTTTTGCGCCGATTGGACGAGCCCTGCGGGCGGCGGTCCCTGCATCGGCGCCTATGCCGAGTATGACGCGGTGCCGGGCTGCAGCCAGGAACCGGTGCCTTATCGCAAGACCCGGGCGGGGCATCATCCGTCGGCGGCGGGTCATACCGATCCGCATTCGGCGCTCGGTATGGGGGGGCTGACGGGTGTCCTTGCGCTCAAGGCCGCGATGGAAGCGCACGGCATCCCCGGGCGCATCCGCTTCATGGGCGAGCCTGCGGAGAAGATGTGCGGCTCGAAGCCCATTCATGCGAGCCACGGCTACTATGACGGGATGGATGCGGCGATCAGCTTCCACCCGACCTCGCTGCCAGCACTTTCGAACACCGTGCTTTGGGATACGCATTGCGGGGCCTATTGGTCAAAGGTCTTCACCTTCACCTGCCCCGAACCACACAGCTATGGCGGCGCGGGCGATCGGAAGGACGTGCAGAACTACCACGCCGTCGCGCGTGCGCCCGCAGCACTCAATGCCGTCGTGATGATGTATTCGGTCACTCAGGCGACGAAGGAGAACATGCTACCGCATGCAGGCTCCTGGTCCTTGAACGAGGCGATCCTGAACGGCGGTTTCGCGACCTCGGACAACCTGCCGCCCCGCCACGCGGAGCTGCAATATGCCTGGCGCTGCCCGAGTATCGCGATGGCGGAAGCGATCGATACGGTGCTGGAGCGCAATGCCGAGCACGTCGCTGCGATCACCCATTGCAGCGTGACGAGCGGTTGGGTGACGAAGACGCGGCCGGGGCTCGCCAATCATGCGCTGGCCGAGACGACCTATGCCAATTTCCGGCTCGTCGGCCCACCGCGGTTTCCGGAGGAGGCGCGCGCCTTTGCCCGAGAGATCCAGCGCGGGCTCGGCTTCGAGCCGGACGAAGACCCGCTGCCCGCGAATATGGAGGAGCTGGTCGATCCGCGAGCGGGCGAGGCGATGATCCGCTCGATCCTGCCGCCCTGGCAGACGAACTATACCTCGGACGACTACACGGACTGGACCTGGCACTCGCCGACCGTGCGGCTCTACGTGGGCCGGCCGGTACCGAAGCCACCGGCCGACGGCTCAGTGCTGCCGCATTGGTGCCGCTGGGCGCTGGGTGGCTTACCAGCCGCGATGGATCCGATGTTCCTGACCGCGGGGCGCGTGATCGCAACGACGGCGCTCGACCTCCTGACCGACGGCACATCGCTCACCGCAGCACGGGCGGAGTTCGAGGAGCGTACGGGCGGTGGGATCGGGGGGGAGCGCTGGGTGGCGCCGCTCCTCGGCCCTAAGGCACCTGCCCCCGTCTACTACCCCTGGCCGCAATGGACCGAGACGCCGGACGGCCATGTCTGGTCCGTGCACCCTCGGCCCGGCGACTGATCCATGAAGCGCCTCGCTCTCCGTGCCGATCCACTTCTCGCCGCTTTCCTTGGGCAGGTCTCACGGCGATGCAGAATGGCGCCTGTTGGCCGCGCCCTCCCACGACAGAGTAGAGGCGTTGAAGTGAAGAAAGAGAGAACATCGGTTCTGCTCCTACATTGCGTGCCGATCACATGTTCACATTATGTTCTTCACCTTGGCCCTATCCTGTCGTGGGTGGGCGCGGCGCTCACAATTCAACTGCGCGGCCTTTCAAGCTGTGACTGTAATGCACCTTGGCGAGCTGCGCCCGAGCCATTCCTTCGCGGCTGGCCGGTCTCTCGGCACGGCCCGCATCATGCCAGGCACGTTCGCACAACTTTTCCTCGGGCCGGCTGCTTCGGCCCCAGCAGCCGTAAGGGAGAGCGACCATGACCGGTGCCGTCAGTGAGTTCGAATACCGCTACAATATGACCATTCAGGCTTTCCCAAGCCATGCGGACCCGACCTTCGAGAGCGCGGAACAGCAGTCGGAGATCTGGGGCAAGCAGTGGGGCTGCACCAACGATGTGGGGCGCCTGCGCATGGTGCTGATGCATCGCCCGGGGCCCGAGATGAACGTGATCGACCCCGCGAAGCGGATCGAACGGCTTGGCTCCTATGGCGATGAGGCGGGGGAGAGCTGGTATTGGCGGGGCGATGTGGTGCCCGATATCGCCGCCCAGCAGGAACAGCATGACAAGCTCACCAGCACGCTCGAAGCCGAGGGGGTGGACGTTGTCCTGGTCGGTCAGGCTCCGCCCGGCAAGCATAAGCAGGTCTACACCCGCGACAGCGTCATCGGAGTTGAGGGCGGGGCGATCGTCACTCGCCTCGGGCCTAAGGTGCGGCGCGGGGAGGAGCGATCGGTCACCCAGGCGCTCGCCCGCGTCGGCTGCCCGATCCTGCGCACGATCAATGGCCGGGGGCTGATGGAGGGGGGCAGCTTCGTTTGGCTCAAACCCGGTCTCGCGGTCATCGGCCGGTCCTCGCGCGTCAATGAGGA
>JBCDFC010000062.1:0-21307 GCA_039178805.1 Pseudomonadota bacterium
ATGCCACGGACGTCTTCCTCCTCGCGGGAGGGGGCACCATCGATACCGGCAATTTCTCCGTCACCGTGAATGCGGACTTCGACGGGATTGGCGGACTCACGAAGACCGGCGTCGGAACACTCTTCTACGAGGGCTTCAGCTTCCCCATTGGAACCACGTCCATCACGCAGGGCACCCTCGGCGGATCAGGCATCCTTGAAGGAGATCTCGTCATCGATGCCGGCGCGACCATCGCCCCGGGCAGCTCTCCAGGAAAGTTCGAAGCCGAATCCACCACCATCAATGGAAGCTACGCTTACGAAGTTGACGGCACGACCGCCGACCTCCTCGTCGTGAACGGCGATCTCACCCTCGGCGCCGGATCCACCCTCGACGTCTCCACCCTCGGTGGCGGAGCAACGGCAGCCACCTATGTGGTCGCAACCTACACCGGTTCGCTCACCGGCACGTTTGCCGGCGGTGAAAACGGGGTCCCGGCGGGCTACTCGGTCGCCTACAACCACCCCGGCGGAACGGGCAACCAGATCGCCCTCGTTTCGGCGGTCGCCCCCGATCCTTACGACACTTGGATCGAGTCCTTCTATCCCGGCGAAACGGACCCGAACATCATCGGGAAGACCGCCGACCCCGACAACGACGGCCAATCCAACAAGCTGGAGTTTGCGCACGGTGGAGCGCCGAATAATCCCAGTGACCGCGCAAGAGTCTTCACGCTCGTTGCCGACAGCGACGGTGATGTCGATTCCGATCCGGAACTGCTCCTGACGGTCGCCGTCCGGTCCGGCACCCCTGCCTTCGCCGGCACACCGTCCCCGACCGCTTCCCATGACGGGTGCACCTACACGATCGAAGGAAGTACCGATCTGACCACCTTCACCTCGCCGGTCACGCCTGTCGGCACCGTTGCCACCGGGTTGGCCACCGCTCCAGCCGGCTATGAATACCGCACGTTCTCTCTGGACGGCACCACCGACACCATCAAGAACGGACAACTTCGTTCCGTGGTGAATTTCTAACTTCTTCCTTCATGAACGATTCGACCCCGGTCACGAGTTTTTCGCGGCCGGGGTCTTTTTCATGGGAGTCACTCCTTTCAAGACACAAGCCACCCCCGATGCCGCTTTCTCTGCAGCCTTGAGAGAAGTCGCCAAAAGTGCTTTATTACCAGCCCCTTATTCCCCGGAAATCCGCGTCGCATCGCCAGAATCAGCCCGAAAATCCAACCCAGGAATCGAATCCCGTGAACCCCCTCTTCAGGATCTCCCTGCCATTGCGCTTCCTTACGGCGCTTGTTGCCATTGGAACCCTCTACGTGCCGGGAGTCGCCGAGATCACCTCGACGCCTCTTCAACCGCCATCCGCCGCCAACTCCACGCTCTTCTCCCGCCTTGCCCCCGAAGACACCGGCATCAAGCACATCACACGCATGGATGTCGACCACCCGATGAGCTACCTCTACCACTCGGGAATGACCTGCGGTGGCGTCGCCATTGGAGACTTCGACGGGGACGGACAGCCCGACCTCTTCTTCGCGGGCTCCAACGACAAAAACCGACTCTACCTCCAGCGCGGGAACCTCCAGTTTGAAGACGTGACCGCCACCGCCGGCGAAGGCTTGGGTGGCGGCGACAACTGGTCCGCGGGCGTGACCGCCGTCGACGTCAATGGCGACGGAAAACTCGATCTTTACATCAGCAACTACATGCAGCCCAACCAGCTCTTCCTCAACCTGGGCAAGGGCGATGACGGAGCCACGGTTCGCTTCCACGAATGCGCCGCGGAAGCCGGGCTTGATGTCATCGATTGCTCCCACAGCGCAGGATTTGCCGACTACGACGGCGATGGGCGACTCGATCTCTACCTCCTCACCAATCGCATCGAGGACCCTGAGGGCACACCGGGCGAAATGCCCATCATCGAGGAGTCGCTGCAGCCAAATACCCTCCCGAAGATCCTTCCCGGGAAGGAGAAGATGTACCACGTCTGGCGCTACGACGCCGATAACTGGGGCGTCGAAGCCGTGGGCTCCGCCGACTTCCTTTTCCGCCAGACCGGAGTCACCGATGAAGGCATTCCGCTTTTCGAGGATGCGACGGAGAAAGCTGGCATCTCCGGTATGGGCGACGGACTCTCCCTCACCTGGTGGGACCCCGACGCCGACGGTGATCCCGACATCTACATCGCCAATGACTTCATTTCCGCCGACGCCTGGTATCGCAACAACGGCGACGGCACATTCACCGACATCATCGCCGACACAATTCCACACACCCCGTGGTTCAGCATGGGCGCGGACTTTGGCGACGTGAACGGCGACGGACAACTCGACCTTCTCGTCGCCGACATGAGCGCGACATCCCATTTCAAGTCGAAAACCACCATGGGCATCATGGGGGGAATGAGCCTGAAGCGTTCCTACTACGATCGACCGCCACAGCTCATGCGGAACACGCTCTACCTCAGCACAGGCACTTCCCGCTACGCGGAGAGCGCCTATTCCCACAAGGTTTCCAGCACCGACTGGACATGGGCGGTCAAGTTCGCCGATTTCGACCTCGACGGCTGGCAGGATGTCTATTTCACGAACGGCATCTCCCGCCACATGAACGACAGCGACATCAACGTCACGCAGGACATGCTCATCGGGAAACACATGTTCGAATTCTGGAAGGAGGGCGAGATGCGGAACGAACTGAACCGCGCCTACCGGAACAAGATGGGGGAAAAGTTTGAGGAAATGAGCGAAGCCTGGGGCGTCGATCACCTCGGCGTGAGCTACGCGTCCGCCCTGGGCGATCTCGACCTCGACGGCGATCCGGACCTTGTCACGGTCAACCTCGAGGAACCGCAATCGATCTACATCAACAATGCGACCAGCCCCAACCGCGTGAGCGTTGAATTGCACGGCGCCGGCGCCAACACGGGGGCACTCAACGCCACCGTTCGTATTCGCACTTCAATGGGAGAACAAATCCGCCACTTGTCTCCGGTCACCGGCTACCTTTCCTGCAACGACCCCACGCTGCATTTCGGGCTCGGTAAAGCGGAAGAGATCGAGGAACTCTCCGTGCACTGGCCGCATGGTGGGGTCGAATCGTTCGAGAAACTTGCCGCCGGACACCGCTACGTCATCCACGAGGGCTCACTGTCCTCCAAGCCGGCGCCCAAGGCCGGAGAAACGGCTTCCTCCCAATTCGTTGAAAGCCCTGCCCTTTCCTCCATCACGCACTCCGACGCGGGTTGGGAAGGCGACTTCCAACGACCGAACCAGTCCCTGCTGCCGTGGGCGCTGTCCCAACTCGGACCCGCCATCGCCTGCGCGGATATCGACGCCGATGGCGACACGGACTTTTTTCTCGGCAGCGCGGCGGGAGAACTCGCCCAACTTAGGATCAACCAGGGAGATGGCCGCTTCACATCGAAATGGGTCGGTACGTTTGCGAGGGACAAGGACGCCGAGGATGCCGCCGCCGTCTTTTTCGATGCCGATGGTGACGAGGATGCCGACCTCTACGTCGTCGGCGGAAGCAACGACTTTGAAGCCGGCTCGACGCAGAACCGCGACCGCCTCTACCTCAACGACGGCAAGGGCGGCTTCGAAGCCGCGCCGGAGGGAAGCATTCCCGTCGATACCCTCGCGGGATCCGCCGTCACTGCCGCGGACTTTGACCGGGACGGCGACCTCGATTTGTTCGTAGGCACCCGCGTCAAATCCTGGGACTACCCGCTGTCCGAGACGAGCAGACTCCTCGTCAATCAATCGAGTGAAGGCAAAGCGAAGTTTTCCGAAGCCTCCGCCGACATAATGGCGGGCTTGAATCAACTCGGCCTTGTCACCGCCGCGACCGCCGTCGACATCGATCGCGACGGATGGGTCGATCTCCTGACCGCCTCGGAATGGGGACCGGTGCGGGTATTCCGCAATGAGAACGGCAAGCTCGTCAACGAGGCGGAGAGTGGCGACATCGGAACCGTCACCGGATTCTGGAACAGCCTCGTGGTCGCCGACATGGACCACGATGGCGACCTCGACATTGCCGCCGGCAACATGGGCCTCAATACAAAATACAAGCAGCCCGAGCCCGGTAAACCCCACCTGACCTACTACGGCGACTTCGATGGCAATGGCTGCAATATCGTCGAGGTCAAACGCGAGGGCGACATCCTCTTCCCGGAACGTGGACGCAGTTGTTCTTCGAATGCCATGCCCTTCATCCAGGAAAAGTTCGGCACCTTCAAGGACTTCGCGCTTGCCAGCCTTGAGGACATCTACACGGAAGAGAAGCTGACGGAAGCTGACCAGTACGCGGTCACGGAGTTCCAGAGCGGGTGGTTTGTGAACGAGGATGGGAAGTTCCGGTTCGCGCCCCTCCCCCGCGCGGCCCAAGTCGCCCCCATCTTCGGCATGTCGGCCGGCGACTTTGATGGCGACGGGCACACCGACCTCGTCACCTGCGGCAACTTCCTCCGCGGTCCACAAATCGAGACCGGCCCCTTTAACGGAGGCCTTGGGATGATGCTCATCGGCGATGGAGAAGGAGGGTTCACTCCCGCCGCACCTTCTGAAAGCGGTGTGATGCTCCCCCTCGATCACCGCGCGCTGGCGCGAATCGACCTCAATGGTGACGGTCGTCCCGACTTCTTTGCCTCGAGCAATGACGGACCCCTCAAGGGCTTTGTGCAGGCCACCGACAAAGACGTCACAAATCATTGGCTCGCCGTCCGTCTCCCCCATCACCGCGCTGCCGGCGCCACCGTCACCTTCACGCGAGTTGGAAAGCCGGATCAAACGGTCGCCCTTCCTGCGGGCGGGGGCTACTGGACCCAGGAAGACAGCGTGGCCTGGTTCGGCCTCGGCGATGATCCGGATCACGCCGGGAAAATCGAGATCCGCTGGCCCAGCGGAAAAGTTTCCACGCACGACTGGGACGACAAGGAACCTGTCATTTTCATTGCCGCGGAGTAAGGTCCTCCACCATGCGACTTTCGATCATTGGACTGGTCGCCGCGGCGATGCTCACCGGTTCGGGCAGCACCGGGGCGCAAACCGGTGGCCCCGAACTCCCCGCCTCCCTGACGGAGGTCATTGAAGCCGCAACAGCGGGAGACTTGGAGAAGGCACTGGAGTTGCTGAAGACAGCGGCCGATCAAGGCAATGCTGACGCCAGTCTTGGCCTTGCAGAACTCTACCGGACGGGCACTGGCGTCGAAGCCTCCCTTTCCGAGGCGCTCCCCCACTATGAAGTGGCCGCCAACCAAGGCAACGCCACTGCCCTCCTTCGACTCGGCGAAGTCTTTTTCCTCGGTGCCCCGGGCATCGAAAAAGACGAGGACCGGGCCCTGTTTTATTTCCAGGCCTCGGCCGACGCAGGCGAATCGCGTGCTTCCAATGTCCTTGGTCAACTGGCGGAAAAGGAAGCCAACGATGCCGATGCCCTGCCCGACCGGGAACGTCTCTTCTCCCGCGCCCGCGCCCATTTCCTCCGCGGCGCCGAGGGAGGAAACACCGATTCCCAGTTCTTCTACTCACGCCTTCTTGCCAACGGCCAGGGTGGAACGAAGGACATCCCGAAGGCCATGGAGTGGCTCCACAAATCCGCCCTCTCCGGCAATGCCAGAGCGATGAGTGATCTCGGCACCCGCTACCAGGAGGGCAATGGGGTCGAGGCCGACATGGCAGCGGCCCTGGGTTGGTTTCTTGCCGGCGCCGAGCGCGGGTCCCTGCCTGCCATGACCAACCTTGGACTTTGCTACGCCAATGGCTTTGGCGTCCCGCAGAATTTCGACCGCGCCGGATCCTGGTACTCGAAGGCGAGCAAGCAGAACTATGCTCCCGCCCAGTATCTCATTGCCCAACTCTTCGAGAACGGACGTGGCACGGAGAAGAATCCCGTCTTTGCCTACGTCAACTACCACCGCGCCGCCGCCAACGGATTCGCCGCCGCCAACGCGCCTCGTGACGCCCTCGCCGGGAAACTCACTCCGGAACAACTCGCCGAAGGGGAAAAAATCCTGAAGCCTCCGGCACCATCCGAAAACTAGCGGTCACTCCGGCAGACGAATCCGCTCCACCATCCTCCGCACCTCGTCCGGCGGGGGCGGAGTGAACTTCGTGATCACCAGGGTCACAACCAGGTTCAATACCATCCCCACCGTGCCAATCCCCTCGGGTGAAATCCCAAGCAACCAGTTCTCGCTCGAGTTCGCGGACGGATTGATGAATTTGAAGTAGACGATGTAGAGCGCCGTGAAGGCGATCCCCACGATCATGCCGCTGATCGCCCCCTCCTTCGTCACCCGTTTCGAGAAGATTCCCAGGATGATGGCGGGGAAAAACGACGAGGCCGCAAGCCCAAACGCGAATGCCACCACCTGCGCGACGAATCCCGGGGGATTCATTCCGAAATAGCCCGCGATGACCACCGCAACTCCCGCGCCAATCCGCGCCAGCTTCAATTCGTCCTTGTCGCTCAACTCCGGCTTGAAGGTCTTCTTCACCAGGTCGTGGGCAAAGGCCGTCGAGATGACCAGCAGCAGTCCCGCCGCCGTCGACAACGCCGCCGCCAGCCCTCCGGCAGCCACGAGCCCGATGACCCAGGTGGGAAGCCCCGCTATCTCCGGATTGGCAAGCACCATGATGTCGCGGTCGACCAACAACTCGTTTTCGTTGTCCGTGGGCGCGTTGAGAACGAGGCGCTGCCCGTGGGGTCCGCGCTTGCCCTCCGTGAGTTCGAACTTGGGCTTGAGTTTCGTGTCCCCCGGCGAAACCTCGAAGGGAGTGCCGCTCCGGTAATTGATCCGTCCGTCACCGTCCTTGTCCAGCCACGCGACAAGCCCCGTCTCCTCCCAGTTCTTGAACCACGACGGTGCATCCTTGTAGGCGGTTCCGGAAATCGTGTCGATCATGTTGGTCCGCGCGAAGACGGAAACCGCAGGCGCCGCCGTGTAGAGGATCGCAATGAAGAGCAGCGCCCAGAAGGCCGAAGTCCGTGCGGCCTTCACTTTCTTCACGGTGTAAAACCGGACAATGACGTGAGGCAAGCCCGCCGTCCCAAACATGAGAGCGGCCGTGATACAAAAGAGATTGATCGTTGATAGCCCTCCGCTCGTGTAGGGCGTAAAGCCCAACTGCTCCGTCAATCCGTCCAGACGGTCGAGAATGAACTCGCCCGAATCCTTGTATTCTCCTCCGAAACCAAGCTGCGGGACGGGATTCCCCGCAAATTGAAACGAGATGAAGAACGCGGGGACCATGAAGGCAAAGATGAGAACGCAATATTGGGCAACCTGCGTGTAGGTAATGCCCTTCATCCCGCCCATGACCGCGTAGAAGAAGACGATCAGCATACCGATGGCCACGCCCAGGTTCACATCAACCTTCAGGAACCGGGCAAAGACGATCCCGACACCCTGCATCTGGCCGCAGACATACGTGAAGGAAATAAAGATCGCACAAACGATGGCCACCACACGGGCAGTGCCGGAATAATACCGGTCGCCCACAAAGTCCGGCACCGTGAACTTGCCGAACTTGCGCAGGTAAGGCGCGAGCAGCAGGGCCAGCAGCACATAGCCGCCCGTCCAACCCATCAAGAACGAAGAGTTGTCGTAGCCGGTAAAGGCGATGAGGCCCGCCATCGAGATGAAAGAGGCCGCCGACATCCAGTCCGCCGCCGTCGCCATGCCGTTCGTGACCGGGTGCACGCCCCGCCCGGCCGCATAGAACTCCGACGTCGAGCCCGCGCGCGCCCAGATGGCGATCCCAATATAGAGCGCGAAGGAACCGCCGACGAAGAGGAGGTTTAGGGTGAATTGGTCCATAATCTCACTCCTCTTCCACGCCGTACTTGCGGTCGAGCCCGTTCATGCGCCAGGCGTAGAAGAAGATCAGGACTAGGAAGACCAGGATCGATCCTTGCTGGGCGAACCAAAAGCCCAGATCAGTGCCACCCACGGCAATCCCCGAGAGTAAGGGGCGCAGGATGATCCCGAAGCCAAATGACACGATCGCCCAGATGACCAGACTGATTGTGATTAAGCGGATATTCGCCTGCCAGTAAGGATTTTGCTCTTGCTGATTTTGACTCATGCTTCGGAACCTCCCGATTGATTTATTGTTGAGTGACGTTTCCTAGGCGCTATTGGCGCCTACTCGTTGGCTTTTCGAGGAGAGCCGGCCGCCTTGCCCGCCTTGAACAGGCAAGGGGTGGCAGCATCGGTAGGCCCGAGGATGGCGTGCACTGGAGAGGCCGCGTCGGCGGACACATGTCGCACGCGGTCGGCGTTCGGCCCAAGCATTGCGTCCCTTCCCAGGTCTGCCGGCAGCTTTTGCGCTTGCTCGGCCGGCGCAGTGCGCCTTGTCGTTCTTCGCTCTCAAAGTGGTCCCGACACGCATCATCCTCAGGGGATGCGAAGCAGACTACCGACAGCTTCGCCTCCATGGCCCAGTCTGCAACGACCGGTCCTTGAGCCAAATCAAGACCTCCGGTCCCGATCACATTCTGGAGCGGTTGCAGAGGTTTCTTGAGCGCAGTAGCAGCGCTGTGGGCCTCAAGACTGCCATTTGCCGCTCATCACTTGCCGGGCGAAGGCGAGGTGGTCGGGTTTGTCCACGTCATGGGCAGCGAGCGGGTCGTCGAGCATGACGGTCGCTACCCGGACGCCGGTTTTCCTCGCGATTGCGGCCTCAGCCTCGGCTAGGGTCAGTATCCCGGCCTTGAACCTAGCAGCAACAAGCGGTCCGACGGCGAGTGCGAGGGAGGCGGGACGTTTGCGCATGGCCTCGAGCCGTTGCCAGAACGCGATGACGCCCCGCGCCTCTGGGCTCATCAGCGCGAACAAGTTGCAGCCGGTGATCCCACCGTCACGAAAGCGAATGACCGTCCGAGCGGGCGCACCTTTGGCCCGCGCAGCGACCTCGCCCCGGGCCACACCGGCAATCACATCTGCACCGCTGGCCTTCGCCTTCTGGAGAAAAGCCTCGACCGTTGCAGATGACAGCATCGGGTGATCCGCCGTCGTCACGAGAAGCGGGGTGCCGAGCGTTTCGAGGCCTCGAAGTACGCTCTCCGACGGTCCGGATCTCGCGGCCTCGATCCGTTCCCACAGCCCGGATGGGAGCGTCGGGGCCGATGGGGAGATCGTCACGGTCACGGAGCCTATGGCTGGGACGGCGGCAAGGGCGTCGAGCACGTATGAGATCATCGGCTTACCCCCGATCTCAACGAACGCCTTCGCTGGTGCATTCTCTGTCGCGGCCAGTGGGTCGCCTTCCGGGCGCTCGCCAGCCAGGACCAGGGCCTGCCAGGTCATGCGAGGCGCTTCTCGTAAAGGCGGAGGCGCTTGGCCTCTTGGCCGCCCATGCGTTCGATGATGCGCCGGACGGCCGTGTTCTCCTCCAGGATCCACCCCATCTCGATCGTCGTCATGCGGCGGGCGCGGGCGCGTGGGCTGAGCGCTGCGATCATCGCGGCGGGAAGGATGGCGCCAAGCGCCGTCGCCTGCGTCTCGCGGAGGACGCCCATCAGGGGGACACGGCCTGTCCGAATACGTCGGCCGAGCACCATCCATGCGAGCTGCGCCCAGCCCAAGGGAAGCAGGCGCCCGTTCATCGTCGCGAGCGCCTCGTTGATATTGGGCAGAAGCACGATGAAGGCGACCGGTCGGCCCTCGATTTCAGCGATGCGCACAAGCTCGGGGTCGATAATCGGGCGCAGCTTCTTCGCCATCGCCGCCATCTCCGCATCGGTGAGCGGGATGAAGCCGAAATTGTCGGCCCAAGCGTCGTTGAAGATGGCACAGACCCGGCGCAGCTCCGCATCGAACTCGCGAATGCGGAGCGGGCGGAGGGTGACATCGCCAAGCGGGCGATCGATGAGGCGGGAGGCGGCAGGCGGCAGTTCCGCCGTCACGTCCATGCGGTAAGCGAGGAGGTCGCGTACCGGTGCGTAGCCCGCCCCCTCGACAAGCCCCGGCAGGCAGCGCGCGTTGTGTGGCATCAGCATGAAGGGCGGTGTGTCGAAGCCGTCGACGAGGAGCCCGCACTCCTCATTGATCGAGAGGTCGAAGGGTCCGCGCACAACACCCACACCGCGCTCGCGCAGCCAAGCCTCTGCCGTGGCGAAGAGCGTGGCGGCAAGCTCCGCATCATCCTCCAGCGCGATCTGGCCGAAGCTGCCGACAGGGGTGCCATCATGATTGGGGGAAAGGCGGTCGATCTGCGCGCTGACGCGGCCTACCGGGCGGCCATCGCGGCGGGCGAGCCAGAATTCGGCCTCCGCATGCTCGAAGAACGGGTTCTTTACCGGGTCGATCAGTTCGAGGCGGTCAAGGTGCAGCGGCTCGATCCAATTCGGGTCGCCCGCCAAGAGCTGTCCCGGCAGTTCGACGAAAGCACGCCGGTCGGCACGCGTGCGAAGCGGCGCGATCTCGATCATGCGGTCTGCCGCCCCCGTGGGTAAAGCATCGCGGTGCGAACTGCGTGCCAGAGGCAAGTGGCGGCTTGCCAGGCGACGACCAAACCGAAGGCCAGTGTCTCAAGCCCGATGTCGAGCCCGATGGTGAGGAGCAGCAGATTGATGTTGCGCCGAGAGATGAAGGAGCGCACTCGACCGTCGAGCGGCGTCATAGCGTGAAGCCCGCGCCCGAACCGCGCCTTAGCCACCATCAGTACCAGCCTGTCGGCGATGTAGAACGCCGTCATGATCCAGGCCGCGGGCCAGAGCCAGGCGGGACCCCCCAGCATCGCTGCACCATGAGCCCAGGCGAGCCACCAGAACGGCGGGTGCACGATATCGAGCCCATGGTCGAGGACGTTGCCGAGCGCGCTGTCGGAGAGGGAGACTCGAGCGAGCTTGCCATCGACGCTGTCGAGCACGGCCATGGCGTAGGCCGCGAGGAGGCCGGCGGCGAGATACCCCTCCCAGAACAGCAGCGCCGCGAGCGCCGTGAGCACGATGGAGACGATCGTCACCGCGTTGGGCGAGATCCCAAGCTGGGCGCACCAGCGGGTGAGCGGCCAGACGAGCGGTGGGAAGACATGGGCCGTCAGGATATCAGTCGACCCTTTGTAATTGGACAGGAACATCCAGCGCTCCGCCGTCCGGGCGTCTGCGGCATTTCGAGGACGGAGGATCCAGTAGGGTAGATCGCGGCGGAGGACGCCGATGAACCCATCGAAATCGGCTTGCTGAAGGCGCGGAACGCCCGAAGAGATGAGGGCATCAGCGAGCTCCGGAAGGGTCTTACTCGATGGCAGTGCCGTCCCCGGCAGAAGCCTGAGGGCCGTACCCTCTTCCGTCCGTGCGACCGCGGGTCCGTCGCTGCGGGCAAGGGCGGTGATGAGCCTCGGATCGGTCGCAGCACCCTCTTCGACCACAATGACGGGGCCGTTTGCCTCGCCAAGGGCCGCACCGAGGCGGTCGCTTAGAGGGCCATCGGCAGGATCTGAAACGATGAGAGGCAGCTCCGCGAGCGCCGCCTTCTTCAGCGTTCGCCGCAGCCGCTCCGCCGGTGGCAGCGCGAAGAGGGCGGGCGCGTCAACATCGCGATCGGCCCAGATGGCGACGGGAGCGGAGGGATTGGCAGGGGCGCTCATCTTACCCCCTCACCCTTCAGCCCGCAGCATCGCCCAGAAGCCGAGGAGCATGGCGATGAGGATCGGCGACCAGGCTGCGATTTGCGGCTCGACCAGACCCTTCTCACCAAGTGACGCCGCAAGTCCTTCGCTCATGACGAAAGCGAGGCCCAGGGCGGCAGCGATAACAACGGCTTGGACCAGCGCCGCATTGCTCCGCCCAGAACCGAGCACCACAGGTGCCGCCAGCAGGATCAGCACTGCAGGCATCGCAGCGATCGAAACCGCGCGGGAGGCGCGCATTTCGTAGAAGCTGCGCGGCTCGGTCGCCATGCGCTCCCCTGCCAACACGGCCTTGGCGTCCGCCATGCTTACGGATCGGTCCGTCTCATCCCGCGTCATGTCGTAAGGTGCCATCGACGAATGCCAGTCGAGGGTCGCGATGCGGCTCTCCTGTCCGGTGCGGGCCGAGGTTTCGATCACGTCGACAAGCCGCCAGGTGTTCTGACGGAAATGAGCAGCATCAGCGTCGAGCCGATGCTCCAGCGAGCCATCATGGCCAAGCTTGAAGATTGTCACCTGCGAGAGTTCCGTCCCATCGGCGCGCATGGGCTCTGCACGGATGATCCAAGTCGGCGCGCGCAGCCATACGATGCGGTCTTCGGGGTCGTTGGAGCCCAGGTCGCGGAACGCCGCTTGGCGCGCCGTATCTGAGAGCGGCACCAGCCGGTCGACCATGAGATGAAGGCCGACGCCGAGGAGCAGGGCGAGCGGAAGGAGTGCTGCGCCGATCTGCAGGGTGCTCAGTCCCGCGGCACGAAGAATCACAGCCTCGCCGCGCCGTGCAAGGATGCCGAAGCCGAGAACCGCGCCCGAGAGAAGCGCAATCGGAGCGACCGTCTCAAGGGTGCCGGGCAATGTGTAGAGCGCGTAGCGCAAAAGCGCTGCGCCCCCGCCCAAATCCAAAAGCGATGCCGCCTTCTCGCGAAGCTCGATCGCGAGTGCGAGCATGCTGAAGCCCACGAGCGGGAGCAGGATCGCCCAGGCTATGACGCGGTTGAGATAGAGGACGAGGGTCGGCGCCGGCATGCCTCAGAGCTCCTGACCGCGCGGTGGTGCGGCCATCTGAGCTCGGGGTGGCGCGACGCCCAGGCTCAGGCCGCGCAGAAGCCTCCGCAGTATCGAGGGCGTGCCCTGGCTCGGCGTGGTGAGATAGAGCCAAAGCGCCAGCAGAAAGACGACGATGGCCGTACCCCACACCGCCGCCGCCGCCATCACGCGCCCTGCAGCGCCCATCTCCTGCGCCAAGAGAAGGGCGTGGTGGTAGATGGTGAGCCCAACGATCGCGACGACCACGCGGGGCCAGACGGCCGTCCGCTTCCTCAAGAGGCCTAGCGGCACCATGGCAAGGGCAATCGTGACCAGCGAGAAAGCGCGGGCGAGGCGGGCATGAAACTCCGCCGCTGCAGGCGCTTCGTTGAGCTTCGCCACCAGCTCTGTCAGGGTCTGTTCCCGCAATTCGCCGCGCGGTCGGAACCTTTCGGCATCGCCCTTCAACCGATGGGTCACGACCATCTCGTCGAACTCCAGCACGCCCGACGGCGTCAGCGATCGCCCGTCCTCCAGCAGGAAGCGCACTTCGCCCGTGTCGAGATCCGGGGCGATCAGGCCGCGCTTCGCGGTCGTGACCGTTTCCCCGTTGTCGCGGCGTTGCAGGATGAAGACGTCTTCCAACCGTTGCCCGCCGGCGCCGACACGGCCCGCCGAGAGCGTCACGCCGCCGTTCAGTTGCAAGATCTGGCCTTCGGGCAGCGTCCCGTTCCACCCAGCCGTCAAGAGCGCATGGCGCGCGTCGCGGAACGCATAGCGCGCATGGGGCTGTACGAAGCCAAAAAGCGCGATGCTGAGCACTGCGAGCAGCACGCCCGAGAGAACGAAGCTCGCCGCGATGCGCCGGACGGACCAGCCTGCGCCTTCGAGCACATCGAGCTCGTTGCTGGTACTGAGGCCCGAGAGTGCAACGAGGAGCCCAAGGGCGAAGGCCGCAGGCAGGGCAAGCCCAAGGTAGTGGGGCAGAAGCGCCGCCAGCATCGAGACGAGCGGGGCGAAGGGTGCACCTTCGGCGGTAACGAGATCGAGCAGCCTAATCAGACGCTCACTGAGAAGCGCGACGAGCGCAATCAGAAGGCCGATAACCATGGGGCGCAGCGTGCGCACGAAGAGCATGCGGTCGATCCGCGACGGGCCGAGGCGCACCGCGCGGCCGTGCGCCGGCGGGAGGGACGTCGCCGCGACGCTCATGCCCGAACCCAGGTCTCCGCCATCCGCGCCGCTGTCTCCTCAAGCTCTGTGCCGCTCAGGGTGACGCCGGTATCGAGCCGCGGCGGCCCGGGCCAGCCCGCATCCTCGATGCTGTGGCCGGCGACCACACGACTGCCAGAATAGCGGGGCAGCACGTGAAAATGGACGTCAGGATCGACCATCATCAGCATCAGCCAGTTGATGCGCTCATACCCGATCTCGCGCTTGGCAAAGGCCTCAACCTGCGCCGTGACCGTGCCCAGTTCGGCGAAAGCAGCGGCGCTAAGATCCCCGAAGGCCTTGACCGGTTCGGTCGCAATCACAACGAGGCTACCGGCGACCGGTTGCGCAGGCCGGAGTGCCACGACCCAATGATCGAAGCGTGCGACACGCGATGCAGGCCAGCCGAACTTCTCCATGGTCGCGTTCATCGAAACCCCGAATTTCGCTTTGGATTGAGCGTACTGGCTCGCACCTGTGATGTCCATTTAGGCATCACAGGCTGTGGGTGCGCGTCCATGCAGTCTCGAACCGCCCGCCTTGGCTCAGCCGACGTAGCGTGACGTTTGCCTCCCACACGCCCGGCTTGCCGCTGATCTCTATCCCGAACCAGCCTGCGGGCTCGAGCCGCGGTCCCGGTGCTGCGGAGGCCGACGGCGCGCCGAGCGCCAAGATCTGGGCCGCCCCGATGCGCGTCTCCTCGCTGCGGTGGTTGTGGCCGTAAAGGACGAGTTCAGCACCCACCTCAGACAGCATTCGGCAAAACGCTTTTCGGTCGGTCAGCGCCCGACGCCAAAGGGTTGTCTCTCCGGGTGGGTGGTGGACGAGTACGACGCGGCACAAGCCCTCGGCACCCGCGGTAGCAAGGAGCTTCGCCGCCGTATCGATCTGCTCCGCGCCAAGCCTGCCCGTCGCCAAAAGCGGTAGGGTTGGCACGGCGCTCGATAGCCCGATCAGCGCGATGGGGCCGAGCCGTCGACACCAAGGATAAGACTGCTTCTCAAGCCCCAATCTAGCAGCACCAACCTCCCAAGTTCCGCGCGCCATCGCGTCATGGTTGCCGGGGATGATGGAGAGCTTGGCTGTTTCGGCGTTGCGAAAACCGGGATCCAGGGCTTCCAACCAGGCCGCCGCCCCATCGAACTCCGCCGGGAGCCCTGCGTTGGCCAGATCGCCCGTTACGGCGATGTGGTCGGGCGCTGCCGCAACGATGTCCGCCGCCGTGGCGGCTGCGATCTCGGCCCGGAGGAGATGGCGCCGGCGCCGATGCCAATTGCTGAGCGCCAAGCGCTGCTTCAGCGTAAGGCCACGCGCTCCGTGGACGGCAGCTTCTCCGACATTCCCGACCGGTCCTACATGCGGGTCGCTCACATGGGCGAGCATCATAAACTTCGTGCTGATTGCTGCATCTCTCTCATTGGCCGGGCGGTCGCGGTTGCGTCGGTCGGATCATGGGCGGTATTCGATGGCATGCAACCTGCTGCGAGGCCCAGCACCGTGTTCTCTGAGATGCCGGCGCATCGGCTCGCGCGGCAGATCGCGTTGCTTGAGCCTGAGCTGCGGCCACTGGTTCATCTGCGCGACGATCACGCCTACACGACCGATGTCATCAAGGCACTCGCGGCGGCGCCCCCTGGGACTTTGCTCGCAGACAGCGCGGGGCGGCTGATCGGGGCGCGCCTCGGCGGGGCGGAGGACGCAGAGCTGGCGGCCGTTGTGGCCGCGCATGCGAAAGCGCCCCCTTCGGCGCGAGATGCCGCGACGCTCGTCGGTCGTTACGACCGCAAGCTTCGCAAACACGCCCAGCCGGTCGCGCTACCTGCAGCCGATCCCAGCGCCGAACGCGCCCTCTTCGATGCGTCCTACAAAGGTGTCACCGACCTCGTCACGAAACGCGTTTGGCCAGTGCCCGCTTTTGCGGCGGTACGCTGGTGCGCAAGAAACGGTATCTCGCCGAACCTCGTCACCGCCGCGAGTGCGGTTCTGGTCGTCGCAACCTTTGTGCTCTTCTGGCATGGCTGGTTTCTCACTGGGATCGCCGCCGGGTGGCTCATGTGTTTCCTCGACACCGTCGACGGAAAACTGGCGCGGGTCACGCTCACTTCCTCGACGGTGGGCGACATCGCCGATCATGGCATCGATCTCGTGCATCCACCCTTCTGGTGGTGGGCCTGGGCGGTCGGTGCTGGCCTCGATGCTGGCCTAGGCGGGGGCGAGGGGGTGGAGCCTCTCTTGGGCCCCGCTTTGATCGTGATCGTCGTCGGCTATATCGGTCAGCGCCTGGAAGAGGGCTGGTTCATCGCCCGTTTCGGCGCCGACATGCACACTTGGCGGCCCTTCGACAGTACGTTTCGCGAGATCACGGCGCGGCGCAATCCGAACCTCTTGATTCTCATGGTCTTCGCAGCAATTGGCCTGCCGGCTGAGGGGTTGGTCGCCGTTGCGGCCTGGGTCACCATCTGTTTCGCCGTTCACTTGCTGAGGATCCTACAGGCCCATGCGGCAACGCGGCGGGGGCCGATCGTCTCCTGGATGGCTGAGCCGTGAACGAGCTTGGTGTCATCAGGAACCCGGCGAGTAGTGCGAACCGCAAGGCGAGGCCCGTGGAGCTGCCCGGTGATGCCATCCTAGCGACACCCCAGGCGCCTGGGGCTGTGGAGGAGGCCGTGCGCGGCCTTCTGGCCAAGGGCGTGCGGCGGATCGCGATCGATGGCGGCGACGGTACTGCACGGCTCGTCATCGACAGCGTGCTGCGGCATGGGGCGGAGAAGGACGCGACGCTGCTCCTGCTCCGACGCGGCAACACGAACCTTTTCTGTCGGGAGATCGGCGGGTGGTTGAGCGGCCTCCCCACGCGATCGGCAGGAGCTATCGCGACACGGCGCGTGCTGCGCATCAGCGGCGCTGGGACGGAGCGACATGGCCTGATCATGGGGCTTGGCGCCTATGAGCGGGCGACCCGGCTCGCGGCAAAGAAGCCAGGTCCGCTCGGCGCCGCCGGTGTCGCGCTGGCTATCGCCCGGGCCCTCGGCCAGGCGGTGTTTGAGGGGCCCGGAGGGCGGTGGCGCAAGGGGACGCCGCACTCCATTGCAGTCGATGATGGGGAGGCGCGTACAGGACGACGGCTTCTCTTCGCCGCGACCATCGCCCAGCAACGCCTGCCTCTCCGTCTCGATCCCTTCGATCGAACCGGTGCGGGCGCTATCCGCTGGCTCGATATCGAGGCACCTGGACGGCGGCTCGCGGCGGCGGCACTGCCTGTGCTGTTTGGGCGGGATCGCGCGTGGCTGGAGCGTGCGGGGTATCGGCGAGGGCGAGCCGAGCGCATCATGCTCGAAGAGGTGAGCTCGCTGGTCATCGATGGCGACGTGATCGCGTTCGACGCGCCCTCGACCATCAGCATCGGCCTCTCTCCCCCACTCCGTTTTTCGGTGCCCCATGCAGCGGTTGGTGAGGATGCCGCCCAAAGGCGCGGAGCCGCCGAAAGGTCGGTTTCGTGACGGCCGAAGATGCGCAGTCGGCGCTTGAGACACGGACCGCCGAGACGCTTTCCACGGGCGTCCCATCGGAAATCGACGAGATTGCCGAGGCGCTGATGAAACGGCCCGGAGCACGGGCCGTGCTGTTTTACGGCGCCGCGTTAAGAGATCCGGAGGCAGCACTCGCACCAGGCGCGGGCCCGCTCGACTTCTATCTGCTGACAGATCCTAGTGGCGTCGGCGTCCTTGGCCGCCTCCTCCCACCCCACGTGATCTTCGTGCCGAAGGGCCCGAACGGCGCAAAAGTTGCCGTCATGACGCTCACGGTCTTTGGACGGCGGATGCGGCGTGCGGGGATCGATACAACCCTCTGGGCGCGCTTCTCCCAGCCGACGCGGCTCTTGCGCTCCCGCGACCGAGAAACGACCGACGCGGTATACGCGGCCATCGCTGAGGGCGTGCGGACGGCGCGTTGGTGGACGGCGCATCTGGTCGATGGCGCTGGCAACGATCCCCTATCCGACTGGGCGGGGCTCTATCGCCACACCTACGGAGCGGAGTTGCGCGTGGAACGCGGGGCCAATCGGGCCGCCGCTGTCACGGACGCCGATCCGAGTTGGTTCGAGGACATGGCGACCCTCGCCCCGTTGCCACCGACGACGGACCGCGACAGGGCCCGCGCAAGACGCGCCTGGAGGCTGAGGCGCGTCGCGGGCAAGCTTCTCAACATCGCCAGGCTGGCCAAGGCCGCCTTCACCTACTCAGGCGGCATCGCCTATGCGCTCGCCAAAGTCGAACGGCACTCAGGGCGGGAGGTGACCCTTACGACGTGGCAGCGTCGCTGGCCGGCTCTGGCTGCACCGCTGGTGCTATGGCGCTTGTGGCGTGAGGGCCGGCTGCGCTGATCGCTCCGGCACCGAGCCCAAGTTCCGCAGCCGCCTCAGCGAACACACCAAGCGCCTCGTCGATCTGCTTCGGCGTATGGGCCGAGGAAACCGAGACGCGGAGTAGTGCAAGACCGTTCGGCGTTGCAGGCGGCAGCGCGATGTTAGTGTAGACCCCGCGATCGATCAGCCCGTTCCAGAGCATCACCGCCGTTGTCGGGTCCGGACAGACGAGCCCGATCACCGGGCTCGGTTCCGGGCCAAGCGTCAGGCCGATATCGCTGAGCCCACCATAGAGCCGCCGCGTGTTCTCCCAGAGCCGCCCCCGGATCGCCGGGTCGCCTTCTAGCCGATCGATCGCCGCAATCGCCGCTGCCACGGTGCCAGGGGATCCGGACGCCGTGAACATATAGGGCCGCGAGAGCGCACGGACGGTGTCGAAGCCCGGGATGTTCGAGACGCAAAAGCCCCCGATCGTCCCAAGGCTCTTGGAGAAAGTACCGACGATGATGTCGCAATCCGCCTCGACGCTTTCAGCTTCCGTCTGGCCACGGCCGGTCGGGCCGAGCACGCCGAGCGAGTGCGCCTCGTCGACGACGAGGCAGACATCGGGGCCAGCGCGCCGCTTCACCTCGGCGATTTCCTTGAGCGGTGCCGTGTCCCCGAGCATCGAGTAGATGCCCTCGACCACGACGAGCTTGAGCCCACCGCGCCCCTCCAGCCGATTCAGCTTCCGCTCGAGATCCTCGGCGGAGTTGTGGCGGAAGCGAATGATCTCGGAACCCGACATCCGGCAAGCATCGTAGATCGAGGCGTGGCTGTCCGCATCGATCAGGATCTGGTCATCCTTGCCCGCCAGCGCGCAGATCGTGCCAAGGTTCGCGAGATATCCCGTTGAGAACACGATGGCCGACCGCCGCCCGTAGAACCGCGCAATCCGCCGCTCAAGCTGACGATGGCCGCCGAAGGTGCCGTTAGCGATGCGCGAACCCGTGGTGCCGACACCGAAACGCTGCGTCGCCTCGATCGCTGCCTCGACGCAGCTCGGCTCCATCGTCGTGCCCAGATAGTTGTTTGTCCCGAAGAGCAGCACTTCGCGCCCTTCGAGAACGCCGACCATGGGCGAGACCATGTGTTCGAAGGAGAGCGCGCTCGGATCGCGACCCAGTGCCTTGACCGTTGAGAAGCGAGCGGCCGCCTCGCGTAACCTTGTTTCGACGCTCATGAGCTGTGTCCGTTTAGGCCGGCCCGCGCTGCGGCTCCGGGTACTGGTTGACGCAAACGGGCGATCACATCGCCAAGCTCGCGGATTGTGCGCACGTTCGACAGGTGATCGAGCGGGATGGTCGTGTCAAACTCGTCCTCAAGCTCGAGCACGAAGTCCATAACGCTGACGGAGTCTAGGCCGGCATCGGCGGTGATCGAGCTGTCGGGGGTGAGATCGTGCCGACCGAGCCTTTCGGCAAGCATCGCAAGCACACGCGCCTCAGCGCTATTCTCGGTCATGTCTCGCTCCGTACAACTAGCCTATGTCGCTCTGTCGTCGGCCGCGCGTTGGGCGGCGTGGTCGTTTCGTTTCTCGGCCTCGCCCTATCTCGGGGCGGGGCCATGGCCGTTTCGCGCGAGAGCAGCTCGGCCAGCCGGTCGCCAAGGCGCAGCGAGAGCGCGATGATGCTGAGCGTTGGATTTGCCCAACCGCCAGTGGGAAACACGGCAGACCCAGCGACATGCAAATTGGCGAGATCGTGAACGCGTGCATCGGCATCCACCACGCTTTCCCGCGGATCGTTGCCCATGCGCAACGTGCCCATGTGATGGTAGCCGCCGATGGAGTGGTTTCCGATGCCCGGGTCGAAGTGCCACGCATCATGGGCGTCCTCGCGAAGCCAAGCGCTCGGTTCCACGCGGCCGAGGCCAAGCCTCGCCACTTCCGAGCCGAAGAGCGCGACCAGCCGCTGCACTGAGTGGCGATCGAGGGAGGACAGACGCCAGTCGAGCACGGGCAGCGGTATGCCCAGGGCATCGCGCTGGTCGGATGATAGTGTGACGCGGCTATCGGGGTTCGGCGCTTGCTCCGCCCTGATCGAAAGCGCGATCTCGCGCCCGCCAAGCGACGTGGCAAGCCCGGTCAGCGCTGGGTCCGAAAGCCGCCTCCAGGCCGCTGCCCCGCGCCGCCCGAACCGCCACGCCGTCCGCCAAGGTGCCGAGGAGGGCAGATTATGGCGCAGGGCAGCATAGGCCCGTCGCGTGGCACCCGCACCGGCCGCTTCGGGCCGCCTTACCGACAGGCCGAGGGCGCTGTTCAGGATCCCCTCGCGTCTTTGCACGCCTTCCGCCGGGCGAAACACCGCTGCGTGGCGGACGCCGCCGTGGCGCGCGTGACGAGGCAATAGGCTGAGCGCCCGCCACGCCGCTCCGGGCGCCTCCGAAGGCACGAGCCTGCCGCCACGTGCATGCGGATGCTCCATGAAGTATCGACCCACGGCATCGCCGCCGAAGCCACGCGACGGGTCTCCGGTGGCGGCGAGGCGCGAAGCGAGCACCAAACGCGGTGCCTCGATCCCACCCGTTGCGAGGACGAAGTGACGCCCTCGCACGATCGATCCCCGCCCCTTCAAAGACCGAAGGTGGAAGGCGGAGACGGCCGTGCTGCCTGAATTCAGCTCAATCTGCGTCACCGTGGCGTTGAGAACGATCCTGACGCGGTCGTTACCTACGAGGTCAGCCGCCGCTGGCAGCGCGAAGCGGTCGGCACGCTCATCGAACTGCCAAAAGCCGGGTGCCAAGACCTCAGGATCGACCGGCGGTGCTGTGTGCCCAAGTCGGCGCCACGCCTCGGCCGGGGATGCGATGCGCTTTAAACCCAGCACTGCATAGGCCCTTTCGATCCAGGGCTGCATGTCCTCATGGGCCAGCGGCCAGCCCGAACTCGGCACGCCATCGCGCTTTTCGAAGTCGATCGGATCGAGCTCCGCGACTCGCCCGCCCCAAATCGCGGTGGTGCCCCCGAAGAAGCGCAGCCTGCTTTCGCGCAGCGGATAGTAGGGCGTGCTGCCCTCGGCCAACTC
>JBCDFC010000063.1:0-21215 GCA_039178805.1 Pseudomonadota bacterium
CATCGACGAGGCAGCAACGAAGCAACAGCGGCTGCTCATCGGTTTCGACTTCCCCTTCGGCTATCCAGCGGGGAGCACATGGCTCTTCGACGGCGGTAACAACCAGGACTGGCGCGGCGTTTGGGACCACCTCGGCCGAGCGATCGAGGACGGACCGAAGAACCGGAACAACCGCTTCGATGTGGCCAAGGCGCTCAACGCGCGGCAGGGTCCGGATGCTGGCCCGTTCTGGGGCTGCCCAGCGAACCGCGTGAGCGAACACCTCGCGATGACCCGGCCGAAAGGCTATGGCGCCTCGCTGCCGAACGAGCGGCGGCTGGTCGAAAGCCGCGTGAGGCGCGCGCAACCGACCTGGAAGCTCTTCACCACCGGTAGCGTCGGCAGCCAAGCGCTGATGGGGATCGCCGCGCTAGAGCGATTGCGGCGTGCGCGGCCCGGCCGGGTTTCGGTATGGCCGTTCGAGACGGGGCTTGGTCCACCGCAGGCCCACGCCGGCACCACCGTCCTTGTCGAGATCTACCCGAGCCTCATCGATCGGGCGGTCGCCGCGCGTGGCGACGATATCAAAGACCGCGCTCAAGTCAGCCTGCTCGCCGAAGCCTTCGCTCGGCTCGACCGCGAGGGCGCGCTTGACGCGCTCTTTCGCGGCCCGCCCGATGGGCTCAACGCGGCGGATACACGCGCGGTCGTCGATGAGGAGGGATGGATCCTCGGCATCGGGCACGAGACGACGCTTGAGGCCGCAGCATTCGCCGCCCTCAACGGTCAGGCGAACAGGTAGCGCACCGCGAAGGCCAAAACCCACAACACCGCGACAACGGCCAGCAGCAAACCCCAGGCGCGCCAAAGCACAGTGACTGAGGCGCGAATGTCTTTGGCGCCGAGCGTCTTCCGACCTGCCGGGTTCATGAACGGATCATCCGTCAGCGCGCCGCCATAGTGCCGCGGCCCCGCCAGCGCGACACCCAGGGTTGCTGCCATCGCAGCTTCGGGCCAGCCGGCATTGATGCTCCGATGCAACCAGCCGTCGCGGGCGGCGACCCGCAACGCTTCGACCCCGCCGCTACCGGCCAGAGCACCGGCCAGTGCGATCAGCCCCGCTGTCAGCCGGGCGGGCACGAAGTTGAGACCGTCGTCGAGGCGCGCTGCGGCCCAGCCGAAACGCCCATGGCGCTCCGTCCGATGGCCGATCATCGAGTCCGCCGTGTTGACCGCCTTGTAGATCACGATCCCAGGCAGGCCGAGCAGCAGGAACCAAAAGGCGGGTGCAACGACCCCGTCGGAGAAGTTCTCCGCTCCCGATTCGATGGCAGCCCGTGCAACCCCCGCCTCATCCAGAACCTGGGTATCTCGACCGACGATGTGCGCAACCGCCGCCCGCCCCTCCTCGAGGCTCTTCGATAAGCCATCGGCGACGGCCGTGACATGGTCGACGAGGCTTCGATGCGCGAGCAGCACGGCCGCGAGCAGAAGCTCGACGATCCCAGCGAAGAGATCGATTGAGAGGAGGAGCGCTGGCGCGCCGGTCGCCAGCACCAGGATGATGACAGCCGCCACACCCCGCAGGTATCTAAAGCGCCCGGTGTTCAGGCCCTCGTCCAGCATGTCGACGAGCCGCCCCATCAGAACGATCGGGTGCGGCACCCGCTTCCAGAGCGGCGCCGGCTCCCCAATCACCGCGTCGAGGACGAGGGCGAGTGCGAGCATCGCGCGTCTCCGGCTCCCAGTTCGGCCAATGCCGGCTCAGATCCCTGCGCACCACGCTCCGCGGTCGGCCGGTCGCCCGCAGCGCCCTGTTCTAGCCCAGGGTAAGGGGGTGCGAAACTATGGAAAGGCGAGGCAGGTGCTGCGTTCAAACACGCTCGATCGCGACGGCCGTACCCTCTCCCCCACCGATGCAGAGGCTCGCGACACCCTTGCTCACATCCGCGGCCTCCATCGCGTGGAGGAGCGTCACCATGATCCGTGCGCCGGACGCGCCGATCGGATGGCCGAGCGCGCAGGCACCGCCATTCACGTTCAACCGCTCACGATCGATGCCAAGCTCGCGCTCCGCGGCCATCGGCACCACGGCGAAGGCCTCGTTGATCTCCCAAAGATCGACATCGCCGATCTGCCAGCCGACCTTCTCCAGCACCTTCTGCATCGCAGGGACGGGCGCCGTCGTGAACCAGCCAGGCGCCTGGGCGTGGCTTGCATGCGCGAGAAGCCGGGCGCGTATCGGCAGCCCCGCGGCCTTCGCATCCGCCTCCCGCATCAGGAGGAGCGCCGCCGCCCCGTCCGAGATCGAGGATGCGTTGGCCGGCGTGACCGTGCCATCCTTCCGAAAGGCGGGCTTCAGATGCGGGATCTTGTCGGGGCGCGCGTTTCGCGGCTGCTCATCCGTCTCGACCGTCACGATGCCCTTGCGCGTGTTGACCTCAACCGGCGTGATCTCCGCCGCGAACCGCCCGTCCTTCTGCGCCGACAACGCGCCGTCGAGCGAGCGGAGCGCATATCCGTCCTGCTCCTCGCGCGTGAACTGATAATGCTCGGCGCAATCCTCGGCGAACGTGCCCATGAGGCGGCCCTTGTCATAGGCATCCTCAAGCCCGTCGAGGAACATGTGATCCTTGACCTCCGCATGGCCGAGCCGCGCACCGCCCCGCATCTTGGGCAAGAGGTACGGCGCGTTCGTCATGCTCTCCATACCGCCGGCGACGATCGCCCGGCCCTCGCCCGCCCGCAGCGCGTCATGTGCCATCATGGCGGCTTTCATGCCCGAGCCGCACATCTTGTTGAGCGTCGTGCAGGGCACGGCTTCCGGCAGGCCCGCGCCGAAGGCTGCTTGTCGCGCCGGGGCCTGGCCCTGACCGGCCGGAAGGACGCAGCCCATCAGAACCTCGTCAACCTCTCTCGCCGGCAGCCCGGAGCGCTCCAGCGCCGCGCGGATCGCGGCTGCACCAAGTTCGGCAGCGCTCGCCCCCGAAAGCTCGCCCTGGAACCCGCCCATCGGCGTGCGCTGGGCCGCAACAATCACGACGCTGTCGGACATGGTTCTCTCCTGGTTCGAGCGTGGGCTACCCCGCCCATGAATGCTCTCTACCCAGCGGCGGCAAGCGCGTCGAGCCGGGCGCATATCGCCTTCGCGGCCTCCTGCCCGATCCGATAGGCGATCTCGGCCTCATGCAATCCTGCGAGCTCTCGCGAGAGGACAGCGGCATCCTCAGCCCGCAAGGCTTCGACCGGCGTGACCGAGGATTTGATACCGAAGGCAACTGCGCCTGAGACCGGGAGCCTGCGTAAGGTCTGACGCTCGACACGGAGGTAGAAAGGACCGTTCGGCGACCAGCGTTTGCCATCGCCAGGCGCAGGGCCGTCCTCCGCCGCCAGCGCAGGCTGATGCAGCACCGGATCGCCGTAGACCAGCCAATTGGCCCGCCACAGAGGACGTTCCGGCCTGATAGCGTCGAACAAGCGGTTGACGCGGCGCGACAACCCCTCCGCATAATTCGGCACCGGCGCATGGATCGCGGTCAGGGGTTTGCCCATCTTCTCAGCCAAAGACCAACGCGCAGGAAAGCACAGGACAGCCGCGACGAGCCGATACTCCCCAGACGCCGCATCGGGCAGGAGCAGACAAAAATCATCCGCAACGAGCCGCCCGATACTCGCCATCGGCGCTGCCCCATCGACGATGACCGTGGCGCCATCGGGACGGCGGACCTCAGCGCCCTCGACGCGGTAGCGTGGCTGGGCATCAAGATGCGCGAGGACCTCTGCAAGAAGCTCCTGCGTGGCCATCGCCGCCTCGGGCAGCGCGGCGAGAACGATCTCCGGACGGGTCGAGATCAGCGCTTCGCGCGCGGCCATCTGCTCAGCAAAATCGCCTTCGACGACGATCCAGTCCTGCGGCGCGAGGGGCTGCACGCCAGGCGGGTGGGCGGTCCGCTTGTCGAGGAAAGGCAGATGCGGCGCCGGGGCCAGAAGGATCGGCCGAGCGGCGGCAGCGGGCACGGGGACGGGCACGGACAGGGGCAGCGGCGCCTGCGGTTCTTCAGGTTGCAACGCCTGCGTCATCGCCTCGCGCCCTTGCTGTAGTGCAGAAGGTTGAAGCCCCGCATCGCCGCATCGAAACCCGCCCAACCGCTCTCAGGTACCGTCGGCAGCGCGATCTCCGCCAGCGGTCGGCGCCCATCGATGCGCGCGATCATCTCCGCGCATTTTCGGCTTGCCAGCGGATCTTGTGGTTGGCGCCCGACCCCGACCCCGATCCAGTGCGAGAGCCCATCCAGCGCCAGCCTGAAACCCCCAGCCTTCGCCACCTGCCGGGCCAAGGCACCTGGATCGACTGTCAGATGCGGCACGAGATCGGGCGCCAGAAAGGGTCCGCTGCCGACCATCGCCATCGCAGCATGCTCCGCCCGCGTCGCATAAAGCACATGGGTCTTCATATTGCCGGCCAGCCGCTCCGCGAGCCCCATGCGCTCCGCCTTGCTCAACGCCCGGACCCGTTCATGGAGGGCAGCCGACTGCGGCAGGTAAAGCGTCGGATCGTAGCGGCGCGGCTCCAACACGCTGACGGCGGCAAGCCCTGCACGATCGACCGCAGCAAGCAGCGCGCCGATATCGTAGGCGCGGTCCTGGGCGTGCAGCAGCAGATCGTAGAGCCCTGCATCGCTCTCCTTATGATCGCCGACGAAGGGATTACGCTTCAGCCAATTGCTCTCGGGCAGTCCATCCAGCACCTCCTTGGCCAGCGCCAGTTTCTCCGCGGGCGTATCACCACTGAGCAAGAGGCCAAAACTCTCCTGCAGCGCATAGACACCGGTTCGACCATAGGGCGCGTAGACCATGAGGCCGATGCCGCCATCGGGCGCCAGGGCCTCCGCCAAGGCGCGGAACCCCGCATCGGGCTCGGCCAGGTGATGCAGCACACCGCAGCAGTCGATGTAGTCGAAGGGCCCGAGACCCGGCGCCTCCGCGAGATCGGCGGTCAGAAAGCGCACATCCAGTCCGCGCGCCGCAACCCGCGCTTCGGCCACAGCCCGGCTCGCGGTGGAAAGATCGAGATAGGTGATCTCGGCCGGGCACCCGATATCCGAGAGCTTCTGAGCCAGCATCACGAGACCGTCGCCCGTGCCACCGCCCGCCACCAACGCGCGGAAGGGCTTGCGCCAGTCCCGCCGCCCGCCGAATAGGAAATGGTCGATCTCGACGGGATGCGACGGGGAGCCCTGGATCAGCCGGTGCGCCTCCTCGGCCGGGTCGCGCGCCGGGTAAGGGAAAGCTTCGTACTGCGCCCTGACCGCATCCATGCTCGCCGGTGTCGGACAGGGCGGCTGGGGCGTCAAGCGAGGAGTGGGAGATGGGCAAGACGCCAGCAGACTGGGATCGCGCCTATGCGGAGGCCGCCCCCTTCGGCGACGCCCCCTGCCTCGGCCTCTTGCAATGCCTCGCGCGGCCCGATGTTGCGCCACGAACGGCACTGATGCTTGCGGATGGCGACGGTCGGAACGGCAGTTGGCTTGCGCAAAGGGGCGTCGCGGTGACGGCCGTCGACTACGCGCCGACCGCGACCCGTCTTGGGCAACAGCGGGACCGCGCGTCCGGTGTCGCCGTCGACCGCGTCACCGCGGATCTCGAGGTTTGGGAGCCGGGCGGTGCCCAGTTCGACCTCGTAGCGATCCTCTTCCTGCAAGTGCCCGAAGCCCTTCGGCAGCGCGTGCTGAAGCTGGCCTTGGCCGCGACCGCACCAGGCGGACATCTCTTGATCGAAACCTTCGCCGGTGCGGTGATCGGCGTTGCATCGCACAGCCCACCGCCGCCCGTGCGCTGGTCGCTTCAGCAAACGCTCGACCATGCGTCATGCTACACTCCTCCGCCCCAGGTCTTGGAGGCGTTCGAGGGCCAGGTCTTCCTGCAGGACGGCCCGCGGCATTCTGGGCTGCGGCAAGTGATGCGTCTTCTTCTTCGCGTCGCCCCCTGACCTTGGCGAATCGACCGATGCCGCGCCATACAGGTCCCGCGGGATTGAGCGATCTCCCGCAGTTGAGGCCTGTAGCTGGGCCCAAGCATCGCATGAAACCCTGGATCAGGGAGTGTGATGCCATGCGTCTTCCAGAAATCTCACCCGCCGATGTCCTGTACGACGATCCGGTTCTGATCGATGCGCGCAAGGCGCCTGCCCGCGCCGTCTCGGGCAGAACCGTCGCTCAAGCCCGGATCGTCGATCCGCTGAGCTTCGGCCATGCCGAGGCCAAAGCGCTCCTTGTGGAAACCGGCCAAGACCGTCCCATCGTCGTCTTCTGCGTCCACGGGCATGAAGTCTCGCAATTCGTCACCGCCCTCCTCCTCGTCCACGGCGGCAAGGCGCGCTACGTCACCGGCGGGTTCGAGGCGCTCGAGAAGAGCGGCCCGGAGGCTCTGAGGTTCGAGGAGACCCGGACATGAGCGATACCGCAGTTCGGGCGAAGGATGAGGGTCGGGCGAGCCCCGTCAGCCTCGCCGAGGCGCTGCCGGTCTATGCGCGGATCGGCCTCCTCTCGTTCGGCGGACCGGCGGGGCAGATCGCGTTGATGCAAACCGAGATCGTCGAGCGGCGGGCCTGGGTCCCAGGCACGGCCTTCGACCGCGGGCTCTCCTTCGCGATGCTGTTGCCGGGGCCCGAAGCGCAGCAACTCGCGACTTGGCTCGGCTGGCGTCTCCACGGGATCCCGGGCGGGTTGGCAGCGGGACTGTCGTTCATCCTCCCCGGCATGGCGCTGATGCTGATGCTCGCCTGGATCGCGGCCGCAGGGGGTGATCTGCCCTTGGTCGCCGCGTTCTTTGCAGGGGTGCAGCCCGTCGTGATCGCCATCGTGCTCCAGGCGATGCACAAGCTTTCAGGCCGCGCGCTGAAGAGCCCGGCTGCCTATGTGCTGGCCGGTGCGGCCTTCGCGGGGATCGCCCTCCTCGGCCTGCCCTTTCCCCTCATCGTGGCCCTCGCCGCCGTGGCAGGCTTCTTGTTGCCGACCCACAGCACCGCTGACACGGGCAAATCTGACGAAACGGCTACCCTGGGGCGCAGTGCGATCACCGTCGGCGCCGTCACGGTCGCTCTCATCGCTGCGGTCTTCCTCGTCACTCGAAGCATCGCTGGAACCGATCCCTTCGACGGGGTGGCGGAGCTCTTCCTGACGGCCGCTTTCGTCACCTTCGGCGGCGCCTATGCGGTGCTGCCCTTCGTCGCGGACCGAGCGGTTGAGAGCTATGCCTGGCTCTCCCCGGCCCAGATGTTGAACGGGCTCGCCATTGCCGAGGCGACGCCCGGGCCGCTCATCCTCGTCAACACCTATGCGGGGTTCTTCGCCGGCTGGTCGGCGGAGGGCACGGCCCTGGTGGGCGTCACCGCCGGCATCCTCGCGACCTTCTACACCTTTGCGCCAAGCTTCATGCTGATCCTCGCCTTCGCGCCGATTGTCGAGCATGTGGGCACGGTGCCATGGGCGCGACGGGCGCTCGCGGGCGTCTCGGCGGCGGTCGTCGGAGTTATCGCGAACCTCGCGGTTTACCTGGCAGAGGCAGCATTCCTGCCCGCGGGCTTCGGGGGCGATCCCGCCTGGGCGAAGATCACGCTCTTCGCCCTTGCGCTCTACCTCGTTTTCGTGCGGCGAATGGGTGTCGTCTTCCTCGTGTCCCTCGGTGCCTCTGCCGGGATCCTGCTCCACCTGCTTGGGCTGCTTTAGGAAGACGGCCGGGACGGGACCGGCCCATTCATTCGAAGGTGACGCTCCCAGCCGGTGCGGAAATCACCGCTTTCAACCTGGGCGAGCCAGGCCCGCCCAGCTTCGCGATATGCCCTATCCGCGTGAGCATCAGCATCTGCAGAAGCTTCGGATGCGTGCCGTTCACGGCGAAGCTCTGCAGGCTCAGGCCCGTCGCGGGCAGGGTTTCGGGGGGCGGCGTCGAACCCTCGGCCCATTCGATCATGATCGGCTGGCGCCCCTCGAACGGCATCACGCCATCTTCGGTCACGGTGAGACGCCAGCTCAGGCTATCCCGCGACAGCGAAAGCACCTCACCCGTCGCGATCTCTTCTTTCCCAAGCGCCGCCACCATCGCATCGAGGCCACCGCCCGGTCGTATCTGCCAGGTCAGGAGACGCGGCTCACCCGCAAGCATTTTCTTAACGGCATCGGTGTCGAGCCCGAACCAGCGCGGGCGGTCGGGCGCGGGTGCTTCCGGATCGATCGCGATGATCTCGAGATACGCATCCGGAGCCCCAGGCACCGCCATATGCCAAAGCGCGTTATGCGTTCCCATCAGCGCATGCCTGCCGCGCGCCGCGGGGGCAATGCCAAATCGCGCCGTCGCCCAGTCAACGGCTTTGTCGAGATCGGCCGCACCGATCACGAGGTGGTCGAGTTGTGTTCTCATCGAGGTCCCCTAGCGTCGTCCGCCCGAGCCGAAAAGGCGGGATACGAGACCGCCACGCGCAGCGCCCACTTGTCGCTTGGGCTCAAGCGTCTCGCTATTGATCGTGGCACCGGGAAGCACCAGTAGGACGACCTTCTGGCGCGGCCGCATGAAACGATCGGCGAGCCGGATCACCGCGGGCTCCTCCAGCGCCTCATGCGCCAATGGCTCCCGGTCTTCGACCAGCTCACCGGTCAGGAGCCGCTCGGCGACGATCCGGCTTAAGGCATGGGCGGTGACGGGCGTCACCGGGGCGGGGGCCAGCTCGACTTCCCGATCGCAGAACACCTTGAGACCGAAGCTCATCATGCCGCGCATCTCCGCACCGCCCACCCGCGCGCCTTTCAGTTCGGCAAGCGAGTACCAGAGATCGTAGGGAGGGCGGCCGCGCATCAAGGCGCTCGCAGCCTCCGCCATCTCCTCTTCGGTCTTGATGCGCCAGCTTTCCGCCCAGAAAGTCGCTACCGAGGGCGCTTCGGACGCCACAGTCGCCGCCAACAGCGTCAGGAGCGCGTTGTAGGCCCCTGCAATCTCGGCATTCGCCCGGGCCGCATCCTCACCTTCAAGCGGGGTCCACTCGGCACTCAGTATAGCATAGGCGACCTGCATCCGCGCCGGCACTTCGGGATCGACATGTTCCACGAGGCGAAGCGGCGGGGTGAGCTGCTCAGGCGGGTACGGCGCATTGACGATGCTCATCTGCACGGCGGCACCATCCACGCTGAAGACATGCGGCCGACCGCTGCCCTCTTCGGCGCCGGTGGCCTCGACACGCCCAATGCCTGGGTACCGCGCTTCGAGCACAGCCGCGAACTCGGCCGCGTCGGGCTTCCACGACCCATTCAACAGCACATAAGCTTCGATGCGAGTGGCCATCTCTGCTCCGAACATCCCCACGCCCGCATATCGCACCAGACAGCCCGCGACGAAAGAGCGATGCGCCTCTTTTTTGCCGCATTCGGTTGAGCACGGGGCGAGCACGGGGCGAGCACGGGGCGGGCAACGGGAATGTCGCTACACGATTAGACCCAGATCAGATCCAAGTCAGACCACGTCGGAGCGCACCATCAGCGTATCGGGGTCTACGATCGAGTCCTCGGGAACGATGACGAGCGCCGGCAAGCCGTCCGCTCTGCGCAGCCAACCCTTATCGGCTGCGCGGATCCGGAAATGCGTGCCGTCCTCTTCGTTCTCCGCCGTGTGCCCGTCGTCGAAGACACGGCCCTGCGCGACGCTGAGGGTCGCGAGACCGAGGAGCGTCTTCGCCAGCCAGATATGCTTGCGCTTCGAAGGAGCCATCTCCAGCTCCCGGCCGATGAAGGGGCGGAGGCCCAGCGTGAGCATGCCCGGATACTCAGGACCAAGCCCCCCGGGCAGATCGCTGAAATGCGTGGGGAAAAGCTGGACCCACTTGTCGATAGGCACATCGCCCGCACGGGCGCGCCGGGCCGCGTCCGACGCATCCTCGGTCGTCTGAAAGCCCTCCGAGGGGTTCCAGAACACCCCTTCCGCACCCGCGCCTTTCGCAAGGAGCGCCGCCGCCGTCTGCACCGCGGTCGCCTGGTAGAGCGCGGCCACACGCTCGCCGGCATCACCCCCGACGGGCGCGATCACGACGTGAAAGCGTTGCCGCCTCAGCGCTTCATGCGGCTCGTTTACGCGTATCGGCTTCAGCCCGGCATCGGGGTCGAAAGAGTAAGGGAACGGCATCGTCAGCGCCGCCAAGGGCTGTCCCTCAAGCATAAAGCGCGCACGATACGCCTCCACGCGCCGTTCGTTGGCGAGGTAGCCGAGGCCCGGGATCTCCCGCGCCATCCGATGCGCGGCCTGCGTGAAGTCCGTCGCCCCCAGATCGGTGAACTCGGCAACGGTCTCACCCGGCAATGCGTCCCGTAAGACCGAGGCGAGATTTGAGGTTCCCTCTGGCAGGTCGCGCAGCATGACGGTTGCGCGAATGCTCTGATCAAGGGCCATGGCTTCAATCCGGGTGCTTCCTGCAATCGCTTGACCCGTGCACCCGAGCGCCACGCCCTGTCAATCCGACGGAGGCCTCCGATCCCGCGCAGCGAGCAGTCGTAGGCGGAGAGCGTTCAACTTTATGAAACCTGCGGCATCCTGCTGGTCGTAAGCGCCGGCATCCTCCTCGAACGTCACATGCGCCTCGGAGTAGAGGCTTTGCGCCGAGCGGCGTCCGATCACGCTCGCCTGACCCTTGTAAAGCTTCACGGTCACGCTGCCGCTTACATGCTTCTGGCTGTGGTCGATGGCGGCCTGCAGCATCTCCCGCTCGGGGCTGAACCAGTAGCCGTTGTAGACGAGCTCGGCATAGCGCGGCATCAGCTCGTCCTTGAGATGCATCGCCCCGCGGTCGAGCGTCAGGCTCTCGATCCCGCGATGGGCGGCGAGCCAGATCGTGCCCCCCGGCGTCTCGTAGATGCCGCGCGACTTCATGCCGACATAGCGCCCTTCGACAAGGTCCAACCGTCCGACGCCGTGCTTGCCGCCAATCTCGTTCAGCCGGGTCAACAGTGCCGCGGGCGACAGCGCCTCACCGTTCACGCTGACCGGATCGCCGCCCTCGAAGCCGATCTCGATGATCTCGGGGCTATCGGGCGCCTCTTCGGGATGGGCCGTGCGCTGGTACACATAGTCGGGCGCAGGCTCCGCCGGGTCCTCCAGCACCTTGCCCTCGCTCGAGGTGTGCAGAAGGTTCGCATCGACCGAGAACGGCGCCTCGCCCCGCTTGTCCTTGGGGATCGGCACCTGGTGGCTTTCGGCCCATTCGATAAGCCGCGTGCGCGAGGTGAGATCCCATTCGCGCCAGGGGGCGACGACCTTGATCTCGGGCTCCAGCGCATAGGCCGAAAGCTCGAATCGGACCTGATCGTTGCCCTTGCCCGTCGCGCCATGGGCCACCGCATCGGCGCCTGTCTCGCGCGCGATCTCGACCAGGCGCTTCGCGATCAGCGGGCGGGCGATGGAAGTGCCGAGGAGATACTGCCCTTCGTAAAGCGCGTTGGCGCGGAACATCGGCATGCAGAAGTCGCGCACGAATTCCTCGCGCAGATCCTCGACGAAGATGTCGGCCGCCCCCATCATCTCGGCCTTGGCGCGCGCGGGCTCCAGCTCCTCGCCCTGGCCGAGATCGGCGGTGAAGGTGACGACCTCGCAGCCCTTCTCCACCATCAGCCATTTCAGGATGATCGAGGTGTCGAGCCCGCCCGAATAGGCCAGAACCACTTTCTTCGGTGCACTCATCGCCCGCGCTCCTTGCCCGCCATGCCGCGGCGCGGTCTAGGACCATGGCCGCGCTGTCGCAAGCCCTGGGCCTAGCTGTCAGGCAGCCCGCCGAGCGCGAACGCGGCGACATCGGACCACACGGCCTCTGCGCCGAGGTCGCGGAAGAGGAGATGCCAGCCGTCTTCGTAGCGCCGGGTCTCCGCGGGGCCCTGCAACCTGGCGAAAACGGCCTCGACGCGCGCGGCAGGAACGATCTGGTCCTTCTCGCCAAGGAGCAGCATTGCGGGCGTCCGCACCCGTTCGGCCGCCGCTTCGGCATTGTCGGTGACGCGGACGAGCCCGAAGAGCTCCCGCGCCGATGGGGGCGAGAGATAGTAGGGATCTTGGCCGAGAGCGATCAGCGCTTCGATGTTGTCGCTTGCCTGGATGCGAACGACGCCGCGGCCAGTGAACCGGCGCTCGGGCACAGTGCCCGCCGCGATCCAGGCGGCGGCACGATGGAGGGGATTGAGCGCCGTGCCGCCCCAGATCGCGGGTGCTGCAAGGACGATGCGGTCGGCCTGAAGGCCGCCATCGGGCCGCGAAGGATCGGCCGCCGCAAGGACAATGCCACCACCCATCGAATGCCCGATCACCGTCAGCGGCAGCCCAGGATGGCGCTCCCTCACCGCCCGCGCCATCGACACGGCATCGTCGGACAGCGTCGCAGCACCCGGCCAGCGCCCACGGGTCGGCCCCCGTCCGAAACCCCGCTGATCGGGCGCATAAGTGACGATGCCTAGCCCAGCCCAGGCCTCGGCAGCAGGCTCGAAGGTGGAGCTGCCATAGTCGCCATAACCGTGAAGGGCGAGCACGACGGCCTTGGCCGGCGCGCCTGTCGGCTCCCAAACCGAGGTCGGCAGGGCCGAGCCATCGGCGGCTGGAAGGCTGTGCGCAAGGGCAACCGGCTCCGGCACTGCCCGGCTGCCAAGGCTGGGTCCAAGCTCGACATCCGCTGGCAGGGGGCCGCCCGCTGCACATCCGGCCAGCAGCCAGAGACCGGCCAACCGCGCCTTCATCCGCACCGGCCTCACCACCTTATCCCACAAGTGCGGCGATCCTCGCCCGCAATACCGGCAAGACCTCCGCCTCGAACCAAGGATTACGCTTGAGCCAGGCCGTGTTCCGCCAGCTCGGATGCGGCAGCGGCAAAAGCCCGCTTGGCGCATCCCGCCAGGCCGCCACACGCGCCGTCACGCCGCCTTTCGGCGGCGGGCCCAAATGCCAGCGCTGCGCGTACTGCCCGATGACCAGGATCAGCTCCAACCTCGGCAAGAGGCGCAGCACATCGGCCCGCCAGGTCTCGGAACACAGGCGAGGCGGGGGCAGATCGCCGCCCTTGTCGTCATAGCCCGGGAAACAGAAACCCATTGGCACGATTGCGATGCGCGAAGCATCGTAAAAGGTCTCGCGCCCAATCCCCATCCAGGACCGCAACCGATCACCCGACGGATCATCGAAGGGCAGCCCCGATTTATGGGCCCGCATCCCCGGCGCTTGGCTCGCGATCAAGAGGCGCGCGCGCGGATCGATCTGAAAAACCGGACGCGGCCTGTGCGCCGTGACGGTGCCCGCGAAGCGCTCGGCGCAAAGCCTACAGGATGAGAGGGCCGACAAAACCTCCGAGACGCTATCGCGCGCGCCGATAGCGCTGCCCGTTTCAGTCCGCATCGATACCAAGCCGCGCCGCCACACGCTGCCGGGCAAGCCCCGCATCGCGATCCTCGACATAAAGAAGCCCGCAGAGCTTGCGCACAAGCGCGCTTTCCTCGGCACTTCGCACGCCATCGGCATAGGCGAGTTCCCAGACCGCCTCGATGATGCCGACCCGCTCCTCGAACGGCACGGCATGTTTCAGCGCGCTGGTAAACCGCTGCAGGCCCGCAGCACTCGCCTCACCTTCTTCGGCCTGACGACGGAGTGCGCCCGCCTCGAACGGTGTGAGCCGATAGCGAGCGGCTAGGATCCGGTCGATATCGTCGCGCTCGGCCACCTCATAAGCGCCATCCGCCCGCGCCGCGTGCACCAGGATCACAGCCATCGCGTCGCGCGCATCGGCGGCATCGAGGCCCCGCGAGGCGTCCGGCGCGGCACTCATCAGTTTCTGCATGATACGATCGAACATGACCTGCATATATCCGCCGCGCCGCCGCATCGGAAGCCCGTGACGTTCCGCCACGCCGGGTCTACAACGGCGCGCGATAGTGCTGGCGGCAACGGCGCGGCGGGAGCGATCCGGATGGACCACCTAGAGACGATCACCGGCAATTCCGCGCATGCCGTGGACATTGGCGGGGTGCGTTTCGCGAATGATGCGCCCGCAGCGCTCATCGCTGGTCCCTGCCAGGCGGAAGGGACCGCCCACGCCGTGGAGATTGCCTCACACCTCATGGAGATCGGCGAGGCGGAGGGGATAGGCATCGTCTTCAAGGCGAGCTTCGACAAGGCGAACCGCACATCGCTTTCCGGCAAGCGCGGCGTCGGTCTTGACGAGGGACTTGCGATCCTGGCGGAGGTCAAACGCCAGACGAGCCTGCCAGTGCTGACGGATGTTCACCTACCCGAGCAATGCGCCCCGGTCGCCGAGGTCGTCGATGCGCTGCAGATCCCGGCCTTCCTCTGCCGCCAGACGGACCTCTTGCTCGCCGCCGGCAAGACCGGGCGCCCCGTGAACGTGAAAAAGGCGCAGTTCCTCGCCCCCTGGGACATGGCCAATGTGGCGGCGAAGGTCGCGAGTACCGGGAATGAGCGGATCATGCTGTGCGAGCGCGGCACGAGCTTCGGCTACAACACGCTCGTCGTCGATATGCGCTCCCTGCCGCAGCTTGCGGCGACCGGCTACCCGGTCATCTTCGACGCGACGCATTCCGTGCAGCAGCCGGGCGGGCTCGGCGGGGCGTCCGGCGGGCAGCGGGAATTCGCGCCAGTGCTCGCGCGCGCGGCAGCGGCGATCGGCATTGCCGGCTGGTTCATCGAATGTCATCCGGACCCCGACAACGCCCCCTCGGACGGGCCGAACATGATCCCGCTCGACGCGATGCGCGCGCTCATCTCACGGCTCGCGGCCTTTGACCGGCTGGCGAAGGCAACGAACTGATAACCTTCTTCTGGGCAGCATTGCGCCCATCCGCCGAAGCAATCGCCGCATGATGAGGACGCCCATGACGCTCCCTCCGCCCCAACAGATGGTCGAGGAGAACACCTGGGACAGCCTATGGCTGCCGATGATCAAGCCCACGGGGTTCCGCGAATACGACGCCCGCTGGCGCTACCCGGAGGAGATCAATCTCGTCGGCATCCAGGCACTCGGCCTCGGCCTTGCGACGCAACTCCACGAGGCGGGGCTGCCGGCGGTCGTGGCGGTCGGGAACGACTACAGGTCCTATTCGCTCGCGATCAAACAGGCACTGACGCTGGGCCTTGTGACAGGTGGCGCCGAAGTGCGCGATATCGGCCCCTGCATCACGCCGATGGCGTATTTCGCGCAGTTCGATCTCGACGCGCAGGCGGTGGCGATGGTTACCGCCTCGCACAATCCGAACGGCTGGACGGGCGTAAAGATGGGGATGGAGCGCCCGCTGACCCATGGCCCTGACGAGATGGGGCGCCTCCGCGATATCGTGCTGACGGGCGAGGGCGTGGCGCGGCCCGGCGGGCGCCTTCTGCGCGAAGAGGGCGTGCGCGAGCGCTATATCGACGATCTCGTCGGCGATTTTCGGATGTCGCGGCCGCTCCGCGTGGTGTGCGCGACCGGTAACGGTACGGCCTCGGCCTTCGCGCCCGAGGTCCTGCGCCGGATCGGGGTCGAGGTGATCGAGAGCCATAACGCGCTCGACTACACTTTCCCGAACTACAACCCGAACCCCGAGGACATGGCCATGCTCCACCACATGGCCGAGACGGTGCGCGCGACGGACGCCGATCTCGCCCTCGGCTTCGACGGCGATGGGGACCGCTGCGGCGTGGTCGATGACGAGGGTGAAGAGATCTTCGCGGACAAAGTGGGCGTGATCCTGGCGCGGGATCTGGTGAAGCTCCATCCCGGCGCGACTTTCGTTGCGGATGTGAAGTCGACGGGCCTTTTCGCTTCGGATCCTGCGCTGATCGAAGCAGGCGCCAAGGCGGATTACTGGAAGACGGGCCACAGCCATATGAAGCGCCGGGTGCATGCATTGGGCGCACTCGCGGGGTTCGAGAAGTCCGGCCACTACTTCCTCGCCCCGCCCATCGGCAAAGGCTACGACGACGGCATGCGGGTTGCGGTCGAGCTCTGTAAGCTGATGGATCGCAACCCGGACAAGCGCTTCTCGGATCTGCGCAAGGCCCTACCGGTCGTGCACAATACCCCGACCATGTCCCCCTATTGCCCGGACGAGGAGAAGTACGGCGTCATCGAGCGTCTGCAGGCTCGGCTGCAGGCGATGGCGGCCGCGGGCGAGGCACTCGGCCCACGGCGCATCAAGGACGTCGTCACGGTGAACGGTGCGCGCGTGATGCTCGAGAACGGCGCCTGGGCGCTGGTGCGGGCCTCCTCGAACACGCCAAACCTTGTGGTGGTGTGCGAGACGCCGGAGAGCCGCGAGGAGCTGAAGGCGATCTTTGGCGCCTTGGACGCAGTCATCCGAACAGAGCCCAGCGTCGGAGACTACGATCAACGTATCTGACTGCGTCTGACTTGCCGGGACGAAAGCTGCGCAAACCTCGTCAGGCCGTGTGGTTGCTTGAAGCTTCGGCTGCCCGGGCAAGGGGCGAGGCGGCTCCGCGCCCTCCCATTTTCAGGCTAAGCTGCGAGTTCTGAAGAAAGTTCGAAGATCACACGGGCGAGGTGTCGTCAGTTCGGAGCCGTGGTCGAGAAAGCACATCCATTGGCATGCCGAGACTGCGCAACGCGTTCCTCAAACCCATTCAAGCGCTTCCTCCAAACGCGTGAAATGCGTGTGCCAATTGGGCGGCTGCCAAGCGGCGAGGCGCGCAATCTGGGCGTCTCGGCGGGGTGAGTGGGGGCGCGCGTAGTCGCGGATGGCCGCGCGCCAGGCCTGCGGATCATGCGGGTCCAGCCACTCTGGCGCAGCACCGCCCACCTCTCGGAGAGCTGGGAGATCAGAGGCGATCACAGGCACGCGGGCGGCCAGTGCCTCGGCCACCGGCAGACCATAACCCTCGGCAAAACTCGGCATGAGAAGAGCGCGTGCAGAGACGAGGAGCTTTGCCACCGCTTCGTCATCGAGGGACGCATGCTCGAACACGGTGCGGCCAATCATCGGCTCATGGTCGAGCATCGCTGCCACGCGCTCGGCTGCCCATCCCCGGCGTCCGACGATATGCAGATGGGGTGCCCGGTCGCGCGGTTCGGCTTCGTTCAGTTCGCGCCAGATGGCGAGTGTCAGGGCGTGGTTCTTGCGGCCCTCGATCGTGCCGAGCTGGACGAAATGGCCCGCCGGAGGCACTGGGACCTTCTCCACCGTCTTCTGCTGGGTCGGCGGTGGTGGCGGCGATGACAGTGGTGATATGCCGAGCGGCAGGACATCGCCTAGAGGCCTCTCACGCCGCTCTTCAGCCGCATACTGGTCGACCGCCTGCCCTGTGGCGTGCGAGTTGTAGAGATGGCGATCGGCGCCGAGGGCCGCTTCGAGGCGCGCGCGGAACCGGCGGGCCGCATCTTGCCGCGCGAACTGAGGATGCGTGATCGGGATCAGATCATGGATCATCACGAAGCTTCGCACGCCGACACCGCGGAGGGCGGCGAGCAATGGCGCCGCGATGTTCTCATGACCGACGTTCAGCCAGATGCCGCCTGCGGGGAACGCCTGCGCCAGGATCGGCCGAAGCGCCGGCTCGGCAAGGCGGCACGTGGCGATCGACGCCCTGCGGATCGCAGTCTCCGCGGTGCGAAGGACAGGCGGTTGCCAGATCTCCAGCCGTCCTCGCCAGTCGATCGGGCCCGTTGTGCGATGTCCGGGCCCGATGCGCCGGGCCACGTCTTCGGCGTTGTCGGGGGGAATGAGATAGACGCGACCACCCTGCCCCTCAGGCCCGAGCCGAGCCGTCAGCCAAACGCCGCCGGGGCGGGTCAGTGCCCAGTCGAGATAGGCGCGCTCGACACGGTCGATGCCCGTTGGGCGCGAAAGACCCGACCGGGCAACGCTGCGCGTGATGTCGAGCAGTAATGCGGGGCGCGGCGCGCGGTTGGCCGGCATCGCGCCCCCTTGCGGCGCTTTAGGCCGCCATGTCCTCGGCACTGAGGCTGCGCAGGAAGTCCGCAAACTCAGGCCCGAGATCCGAGCGCATCAGCGCGAAGGCGACGGTCGCCTGCAAGAAGCCCTGCTTGGACCCGCAATCGTAGCGCCGTCCCTTGAACCGGAAGCCCGACACGCCGCCGGGCGCATCGACCTGCGCCGAGATGGCGTCGGTCAGCTGGATCTCACCCCCGGCGCCCAGCTTCTTCTGATCCAGGTACTCCATCACCCCAGGGGTCAGGATATAGCGGCCAATGACAGCAGTGTTGGAGGGCGCCTCTTCCTTCTTCGGCTTCTCCACCATGGCGCTGACCTCGACCACCTGGCCCTTATCCTCACGGATCGCGAGCGTGCCGTAAGCCGAAATCTGATCGTCGGGCACATCCACCGCTGCGACCATGCAGCCCGTGCCGCCCCGTGCCTCGTAAGCGTCGACCATCTGCGCCATGCAGCCCCTGGGCCCCTTGATCACGTCGTCGGGGAGGATAACGGCGAATGGTTGATCACCGATTAGCCGCCGCGCGCACCAGACTGCATGGCCGAGACCCAGTGCCTCCTGCTGGCGGATATAGGCGATTGCGCCCGACGGCATGGTCGACTGGTTCACCTCATCGAGAAGCGCGGTCTTGCCCTTGGCCTCCAGCGACTGCTCCAGCTCGAAATGGCTGTCGAAATAGTCCTCGAGCGAGGACTTGCCCTTGGCGGTCACGAAGATGAACTCCGTGATGCCCGCCTCGCGCGCCTCGTCGATCGCGTATTGGATGAGGGGCCTGTCGACCAGCGGCAGCATCTCCTTGGGCATCGATTTCGTCGCGGGCAGGAAGCGCGTACCCAGCCCCGCGACGGGGAAGACGGCAGTCCGGACGGGTTTCGACATTGAGTGTCCTCTCGTTATTGAACCGGCACCGCTTCAGCGGTTCGGCTTGTCCTCTGCAATCCGGCGTCTTCGCCAGTGCAGCAGGCCCTTGAGCCCCATGTGGCGCGCCGCCTGTAGCGCGCTTGGCTCGATGGATCGGAAGGTTTCACGCGATGCCACGCGATTGGAGCGCCGCTTCGACCCGCTCGACGTCCTCTGGGTTGTTCACTTCCCAGAAATGGGCGCCGCGAGCGTCGACCGGTACACAGGTCACCGGCAATCCATGCTCGAGAAAGCGAAGTTGTTCAAGACCTTCGGCAGTCTCCAGCATACCAGGTGCCAGCTCCATATAGGCCGCAAGCGCTGCGGCACGGAAGGCATACACGCCGACATGGTGCCAGGCCGGGACCTCTCCGCCGGCACCAAACGGGATCACCTCTTTCGAGAAATAGAGCGCTCGACCGTTTCTGTCCAAGACTGCGAGCGTTCCGCCGACCCGACCTGCGGCGCGATCTGCCCTGAAGTCAGCCAATGCACCATCGCTGCAGCGCAATACGGGCGTTGCAACATCGATGGTCGGATCGGCGCGCATCGCTGCGATCAGCGCTTCGACGAACCAGGGCGGGGTGAGGGGGGCATCGCCCTGCAAATTGACGACGATCCCGGAGAGGTCGAGCGAAGCGACCACCTCGGCGCAGCGCTCGGTGCCATTGCGCGCCTCGGGCGACGTCATCGCCACCTCTGCACCGCAGTCCCGCACAGCCTCCGCAATCCGGTCGTCATCGGTGGCGACGATCACCCGATCGACGCCTGTCGGTGCCATCGCAGCCTCCCAGGCCCGCACGACCAGCGTCTTCTCGGCCCCGCTCGCGCCCTTGAGCGGCACCAGCGGTTTGCCGGGAAACCGGCTCGACGCATAGCGCGCCGGGACGACGATGGTGACGGCCTCCCCGCTCATGCGACCCGGTCGATCGGCACCCCGGGCCCGTAGGCGACGAAATGCGGGTTGTCCCAGCCGGGCTTGCCATAGCTCAGCGGCCGCAGATGCTCGAGCGTTCGAACCTCGCCGCCGGCCGCGGCCAGCACCGCATGCCCCGCGCCCGTGTCCCACTCCATCGTTCGGCCGAGGCGGGGATAAAAATCCGCCTCCCCCGCCGCCACGAGGCAGAATTTCAGCGAGGAGCCGGCATTTCGCGCCTCCTTGACGGAGAAGCGGTCGATGATCGCCTTCGTTTCGGGATTGTTGTGGGATTTCGAAGCCACGACGACGAGCGCCTCTTCGTCCGCCTCGCGAACGGCGATGGGCCGGGCGCTGTCGGGCACGGGATGGATGAGCGCATCCACCTGTTCTTCCTCCGCACCACCGCCCGGCAGGCTGCGGAAGAGCCTGCCCTTGGCGGGCGCGAGCACGACACCCATCACCGGGCGCCCAGCCTCGATCAGCGCGATGTTGACCGTGAAATCCCCGCGCCGCTGCACGAACTCTTTGGTGCCGTCGAGCGGGTCGACCAGGAAGAAGCGCGGCGGAACGGGACCCTCTTGGCTCTCCGCCCGCTCCTCGGTCACCACGGGGATATCCGGGAATGCGTAGGCGAGGCCCGCTGCGATGATGTCATCGGCGGCGAGATCGGCCTCCGTCACGGGCGAGGCGTCCGCCTTCGTCTCCGTCGCGATCTCCGCCTTCTCATAGACCGCCATGATCGCCCGCCCAGCCTCCATCGCTAGGCGCCGGATCTCCGCCGCGATCTCCTCCATGACGCCCCTCCTCCCCCATCGAGACGCGCCCTCCATAGCGGGCGGAGGGGCATCGCGCCAGCGAAGGCTGCCTTGCGCGGGCGCCGCTGCGGGGCCTATCAGGGCGCGATCGCACCGTGATTTGCCGAGGGGCGCCTGCATGCCTGCCTTCCTTCGCCACGACGCGCCCGATTTCGAGGCGGCGTTCCGCGCGCTGACCGAAGCCAAGCGCGACTCAGATGCCGGCGTCGACGGGCCCGTCGCCGAGATCATCGCCGATGTGCGTCAACGCGGCGTGGACGCCGTTGTCGAGCTTACGCGCCGGTTCGACCGCTGGGACGTGACGGATGACACACTCAGGCTCGGTGAAGACAACATCGAGCGCGCGATCGCCAGCGTGCCCAACGACACCCGCCTAGCGCTCGAGCTCGCAGCCGAACGCATCCGCGCCTATCACGCCCGCCAACTGCCCGAGGATGCGGAATGGGAGGACGGTGTGGGCGTCCGCCTCGGCTGGCGCTGGCGTCCGGTCGATGCCGCGGGGCTTTATGTTCCGGGCGGCCTCGCAAGCTACCCATCCTCGCTCCTCATGAACGCCATTCCCGCAGGTGTCGCCGGTGTGGAGCGGCTGGCGATGTGCGTGCCGACACCAGACGGTGTCCTGAACCCCTTGG
>JBCDFC010000064.1:0-21183 GCA_039178805.1 Pseudomonadota bacterium
CGCCTCGATCTGCTTCTGCAGGATGTCGCGGTCGAGCGCATCCAGCTCCTCGGGCTTGCTGTCGACCTCCATACGCAGGCGCGAGGCGGCCTCGTCCATCAGATCGATCGCTTTGTCCGGCAGGAACCGGTCCGTGATGTAGCGGTGCGAGAGAGTGGCGGCGGCGACAAGCGCGGTATCGGCGATGCGCACGCCGTGATGCACCTCGTACTTCTCCTTGATCCCGCGCAGGATCGAGATCGTGTCCTCGACGGTCGGCTCTGCCACGAAGACCGGCTGGAACCGCCGTGCCAGCGCCGCGTCCTTCTCCACATGCTTGCGATACTCATCGAGGGTTGTGGCACCCACGCAGTGCAACTCGCCGCGCGCCAAAGCCGGTTTCAAGAGGTTCGAGGCATCCATCGCGCCATCGGCCTTTCCAGCACCCACCAGCGTGTGCATCTCGTCGATGAAGACGATGATGCCACCGGCTGCGGTCTGGATCTCCGATAGGACCGCCTTCAGCCGCTCCTCGAACTCACCGCGGTACTTTGCCCCGGCGATGAGCGCACCCATGTCGAGCGCCATGAGCTGTTTGTCGCGGAGCGATTCCGGGACATCGCCGTTCACGATGCGCATGGCCAGCCCCTCGGCGATGGCGGTCTTGCCGACGCCGGGCTCGCCGATCAGCACGGGGTTGTTCTTGGTGCGGCGGGAGAGGACCTGGACAGTGCGCCGGATCTCTTCGTCACGGCCGATCACCGGGTCGATCTTACCCTCGCGCGCAGCTTCGGTCAGGTCGCGGGCATACTTCTTCAGCGCCTCATAGCTGTCCTCGGCGCTCGTGCTGTCGGCCGTGCGACCCTTCCGCACATCCTGGATCGCCTTCTCCAGCGCCTGGGGTTTCAGCCCGGCGCTTTCCAGCACACGCGCAGCCTCCGTGCCCTTGGCGAGTGCCAGCGCCATCAGCATGCGCTCGACCGTGACGACGCTGTCGCCGGCCTTGGTCGCGATCTGCGAGGCTTCCTCCAGCACGCGGCCGAGGCTTGCATCCATGTAGACTTGGCCGTTGCCGCCGCTGATCTTCGGCAGCTTCGCCACAGCCGCGCGGGCACCCGTTGCCGCCGTGCCCGCATCGCCGCCCGCAGCACCGATCAAGGCGGCGGCAAAGCCGGCCTCGTCTTCGAGCATCGCGTGCAGCAGATGTTCAGGGGTCAGCCGTTGGTGCCCCTCGCGGAGGGCGATCGACTGGCAGTTTTGCAGGAACCCGCGCGAGCGGTCCGTGAACTTGGAGAGATCCATCAACTTCCTCCGTCAGCGCGATGACCTGGCGCCCGTCATCGGCCCGCCTTCCACCGCCCGTGTCTGCGCGGCGCCCGTCGCTCGGCCCGCCGCCCTTGGTGTCGATTTGGTGTCTAAGCCTGGCCGTCGCAAGCGGAGAGCACCTCGGCTCTTTCGAAATCCCGGCCCTCTCCGGTAGAACCGCTGCAGTGTGCGATAGGGGAAAAGAGCATGGCAGCGGCGGGTTTGATGACGCGGGTGGATGAACGGCTGATCGTGGCGCTGGACGTGCCTGATGCCCTGGCGGGCGAGCGGCTGGCCGACGCGTTGGGCCCCGAGGTGGGGTTCTACAAGATCGGGCTCGGCATGCTCACGGGCGGAGGATTGGCGCTCGCCATGGAGCTGAAGGAGAAGGGCAAGCGCGTCTTTCTCGACATGAAGCTCTTCGATATCGGCGCGACGGTGGAGAGGGCAGTGCGTGGGCTGACCGGTTTCGGCATCGATTTCCTCACAGTGCACGGCGATCCACAGGTCGTGAGGGCGGCGGTCGCAGGCCGTGGTGATCGGGCGACCCGTATCCTCGCCGTCAGCATCCTGACCTCTGCCGACCGCGGCGATCTGGATGAGATGATGATGGTCGAGGGGGCCGTGGCTGCGATCGCCGTCGAACGTGCGCGTCGCGCCTTCCTTGCGGGTGCCGACGGGGTGATCGCGAGCCCGCAGGAAGCTGCCGAGATCCGCGCATTGCCCGAAGCCCGGGGCAAGCTGATCGTCACGCCCGGCGTGCGCCCAGCAGGCGCCGCGCTGGGCGACCAGAAGCGGTTCGCAACGCCGGCGAGTGCGCTTGCCGCCGGGGCCGACCACATCGTCGTCGGCCGCCCGATCTATGCCGCCGCCGACCCGCGTGCCTCGACCGCAGCGATCCTGGCCGAGATCGCCAGGGTCTGAGCCGACCGTTCCCCGAGCGCGCGGCATCCTGTATCAGGGGGGCGACCGATCGGAGAGCCCCATGCCCGCCCTCTGCCGCGATTGTCTCGCCTGGTATGACAGCGACCCCGGACCCCGCTGCCCGGCCTGTCGCAAGGCGCGGCTCATCGCGCATCCCGAGCTTGAGCAGCGCTCCATCGCGCATATCGATTGCGATGCGTTCTATGCGAGCGTCGAGAAGCGGGAGGATCCCTCGCTCGCCGATCGTCCGCTGATCGTGGGCGGCGGGCGGCGCGGGGTGGTCACGACCTGCTGCTACATCGCCCGGATCTCGGGCGTCCGCTCCGCCATGCCGATGTTCAAGGCGCTCAAGCTCTGCCCGGACGCGGTCGTATTGAAGCCGCGCATGGAGCTTTATGTCGAGGCGAGCCGGGCTGTGCGGGCGGAGTTCGACAAGCTGACCCCGCTTGTGGAGCCGCTCAGCCTTGACGAAGCCTTCCTTGACCTATCCGGTACTGAGCGTTTGCTTGGCGCGCCCCCGGCGCTCAGCCTCGCGCGCCTTGCCCGCCGCATTCACGAAGCGGTGGGCGTCACCGTCTCGATCGGGCTTAGCCACAACAAGTTTCTCGCGAAGATCGCCTCGGAACTCGACAAGCCGCGGGGCTTTGCCGTGATCGGTGTGGCGGAGACGGAGAGCTTCCTCGCCCCACGCTCGGTCCGCACGATCTGGGGCGTCGGTGCCCGCTTCGCCGCCCGGTTGGAGGCCGATGGACTCTATACGATGGCCGATCTGGTGGCGGCGGGGCCCGAGCGGTTGACGCATCTCTACGGCAGCGCGGGCCCGCGCCTCGCCCGTCTGGCGATCGGCGCGGATGATCGGCGGGTCGATCCCGATGGCGTCGCCAAGAGTATCTCGGCCGAAACGACGTTCGATGAGGATACCGGCAACCGCGAAGTGCTCGAGGGCAATCTCTGGCGGCTGGCGGTGCGCACGTCGGACCGGGCCAAGGCAAAGGGCATCGCGGGCGCGGGCGTGACGCTGAAGCTTAAGACCGGGCGCTTCAAGACGATCACCCGGCAGACCCGACTGTCCGAGCCGACGAGTTCGGCGGAGCTTCTCTACCGCGCGGGGTCGTTGCTGCTCGAACGCGTCCTGCAGGAGGGGCCGTTCCGCCTGATCGGTATCGGTTTCTCTAGTCTCGCGCCGGAAGGCGAAGCGCAGCAGCCGCTGATCGCGGATCGAAGCGCCGATTTCGTCGCGGCGGAGCGCGCGACCGACGCAATCCGCGCGCGGTTCGGTCGCGATGCGATCATGCGCGGTCGGGCATTGCGCTGAGAATCACACTTTAGATCGACAGCGAGCGATATGATTTCGTATCGAGACTGTTCTGCTGCATGCAAAGCAGGCAGCTGTCACGCCATCGCATCGTCACCTGCCCCAATTGCATACGATTTTGCGCAGCATAACCTTCTTCGCATCTGCACCCTTGCCTTTGCTGCGCTGCACACATACGTTTCTCGTCAGCGGTACTTCGGTGCCGCCGCCCTTCCTGGGCGTTTCCTCCCTTAGACTTAGGCCGGGGCAACCCGGCCTTTTTTTTCGTCTGGAGACGTGCAGAGGGGCGGAGTGGCGCGCCCTGCTAGGTCGACGCAGTCCCTCCCGCACAGGGTTCTTTTTGAACGGCTTACTCCGCTGCGAGCGTACCCGGAGCTGGCATCGCCTTGATCAGATCGCGGATGACGCTGTCGATACGCTCTCTCAGAGCACCGAAGCTCGGCAAAGGCTCCAGGCGCGCCGCATCCAGGTACAGCGCACGATTGATTTCGATCTGCACGGCCTCGATGCCGCGGGCCGGCCGGCCGTAACGCTGTGTGATGTAGCCCCCGGCAAACGGGGTATTGCGGCCGACGACGAAGCCTGCGCGCTCGAACGCTTCCTGGGTCTCAGCGACCGTGCTGCGATGGGCGGAGGCGCCAAACCGATCTCCGAGCACGATATCGGGGCTGCGGCCCCGGATGCGGGGTGCCGCACGAAGGGCCTCGGCTGGCATCGAGTGACAATCATAGAGGAGCGCCCGCCCAGTGCGGCCACGCGCCGCGCGCAACAGTTCATCGAGCGCTTCGTGATAGGGCACATGGAAACCCGCGATGCGGGCCTCAGCTTCGGCCAGGCTGATCTTGCCATCGTAGATCGCGGCACCCTCGGCCACGACGCGGGGCACGACGCCCAGACCTGCCGCCACGCGCTGGTTCAGCCCATGTGCGGAAATCCCGTCGACCAACGCCGGGTCGAGCTCTCGTGGCGAACGGTTGAGATCGAGCCAAGCGCGCGGCAGGCGCGCGGCGATGAGCGGTGCGCCCGCAGCCGGCGCTCCGGCGAAGAGCTCATCCACCAGGACATCTTCTGATGCGCGCAGCGCTTGGCGGTCCAGCCGCGAGGCTTGCACGAATTCTTCTGGGTAGTGTCGACCGCTGTGGGGCGAGCTGAACACCACGCCGCTCGCATGCGTCGCCGGGAGGCTGATATCGAAACCGTTCGCGATCATTTGGTACATGTAGACCGACGCGGCGGCGGCCACACCCCCCTTTCTCGCCTGGCGGCTCTTGCCACCAGCAGGCCTGCGGATTATCAGCGCTTCGCTGGCGAGGGCGCGTAGCTCAGCGGGAGAGCACTACGTTGACATCGTAGGGGTCGCTGGTTCAATCCCAGCCGCGCCCACCAGCCAGCACTCACCTTTCGTTGATCACCCTGCCGAGCGTGATCGGCGGATCGAACCTCGGACCGAGGATCGCTCGTCGCAAAGCAGTTGCGATAACGCGCACCAGGCGGTCTGCGAACGTTCTGACTTTGGTTTCTCGTCCCCCTGAGCCGGGCGGAGCGTCCCTTTCGCCGCCGTTCCGAAGGAGGCCCGTGCAAGGCCCGTGCAAACCGGGAGGCCTATCTCGCCGACAAACCCGATTGGTGTGAAGCGGTCGGTGAAGCGCTGGAGGCCGCGGCGACACCGCAGCGAAGGCTAGGGCACTGCCCGTCGTCGTTGCTCGGCGTTCTCGAAACGGGCGGGTGCGAAGGCGGCGATGTCCAGATCGGGCGGTTTCCCTTCGGCAAGGTCAGCGACGATTGGACCCACTGCTGCGGCGAGTTGGAAGCCGTGAGCGGAGAAACCAAAGGCGTGAACGACGCCGCTTTCCCGGCCGGGGCCGATCACTGGGAGGTCGTCGGGCGTGTATCCCTCGATGCCGGCCCAGAAGCGCACCACCTCCGCCGAGGCGAGGTTGCAGAAGACGCGCCGCGCCGCGCCCAGAAAGCGCTGGATGCCTGGAAGGTCGAGCTTGGTCTTATTGTTCGCCGGATCAGCGCGCCCGCGCACCCCGCCGCCGATCAGCACCGTGCCGTTGTCAAACTGCTTCAGCGAGAGCGCACCGCCGAGGAGACCAACGACGCCATCGACGAAGGGCGGCATTCGAGCGGTGATGGCGAGCATAGGGGCATGCGCTTCAAGGGGGATCGGATCGCCAAGCTGCGCCGCGAGTTTCCCGCCCCAAGCACCGGCCGCGTTGACCACCACTGGCGCGCTGATGACGCCTTCGGGGGTCGTCGCCTGCCAGGTTCCACCGCGTTTCTCGAGGCTGGCGACAGGGCTCTCTTCCCGAAACACGGCGCCGAATGCCTCTGCTCGCCGGCGGAAGGCGTGGACCGTGCGGAGCGGATGGGCGTAGCCGTCGCCCTCGACCAAGATCGCGCCTAGGCAGTCGGGTGCCGCGGCAGGCAACAATTCGCGGAGCCGCTCGCGGCCGATGACCTCCTCATGCTCGAAGCCCTGTTGGCGGAGGATCGCGACCCGACGATGGGCGTCTTCGATCTCCTGGTCTGTGAAGCCGATCTTGAGATACCGGCTCTCCCGATAGCCGCAATCATCGCGGACCAGGTCCTCGATCCCGCGCCAAGCCACGGTTGCGCGCACCGATAGCGGGATCTCGGCCGTCGCGCGGCCGAGGCGTCTGACGCCGCCTGCGTTCACGCCGGATGCGTGGCGGCCGACCGTGTCTTTCTCGATCACCGTCACGCGCGCGCCCCGCCGTGCGAGATGCAGCGCCGCCGAGCAGCCATGCAAGCCGCCGCCGATGACGAGGACGTCGGGTGTGTCGGCGCTAGGGGGCATTGCCGCAGTCCATATCGGCGAAGGCGCCGAGCGGCACGGGCTTCACCGGTGGGCGTAGGCGATAGTAGCCCGTCTCCGCCATGCCGCGCCCCGTGCACTCCGAGATCAGCCGCTGCACCGTCAACCCGCAAAGCCTGCCCTGGCAGGGACCCATCCCTGCGCGGCTAAAGCTCTTGAGCTGGTTGGGGCCGAGGACGCCGATCCCGATCAGCGGTTCGAGATCCTGCCGCGCGATCTCTTCGCAGCGACAGATCACCGTGGCGGGTTCCGACGGAAGCATGAACTGTGGCTGTGGGCGGTAGAGCGCATCGAGGAGGGGGCGCACGGATAGCGCGCCGCGCACGCGCCGTCGGTGGCGGTCGGCGAGGGCGTTTCGTTCCGCTTCCCGCAGGCTGCCAGCAAGGTGCAGGATGTCTAGCGTGGCGATCTCGCCCGTTGCCGCCGCCGCTTCCCATCCCGCGATGCCGCCGCCATCGCCCGCGATATGGATGGGCTCGGCGCTGCTCCGACCCCAGTCGTCGGTGCGTGGGCGCCAGCAGAGCTGCCCTTCGTCCCAGTCATGATCGAGGCCCGCCGCCATGGTAAGGTTGACCGAGGGCACGACGCCTTGGTGCAGGAAGACATGGTCGGTCTCGATCCGACCCTGTCGCCCGCCAGCCGCTTCCCAACGGACGGCGTCGACATGGCCTGAGCCTTCGAGGACGAGGGAAGAGACACCGCGTTCCCATGGCACGCGCGCGCGCCTGATCTCGTTCAACCAGCCGAGGCCCTTCAGGAGCGGCAGCGGGTGTTTGAGGGCGCCCGGCAGATGCCGGCGCGCCATGCGCCACGCCCCCGGCGGCGTCGTGTCCAGGATCGCGGCAGGGGGATGGCCCGCCGCCAAATACTGGACCGCAAGGAGGTAGAGGAGTGGGCCGCTGCCGGCGAGGACCGCGCGCTCCGCCAACAGCCCTCCGGTCTTGAGCAGGACCTGTGCTGCGCCCGCACCCATGACGCCCGGCAGCTCCCAACCGGCCACCGGGAACGGCCTCTCCTGCGCGCCGGTTGCGACAAGCACGGCGGATGTTTGGAAGAGGTGGGTGCGCCCGCCGACGGTGCAGCCGATCTCGCCGGTCTCGTCGAGCTGCCAGACCGTGGTGCCGGGAACGTAGCGTGCGCCCGATCGCCGGAACCGGGTGACCGCGCTTCGGCCTAACCCATAATCCTTGCCAAGACGCGCTCGATGCGCGGCGTTGGCGGCTTCGATCCCACGCCAAATCTGACCGCCCGGCGCCGACTGCTCATCGAGGACCAGCACAGACAGCCCCCGCTCTGCCGCGAGACTGGCACCGGCGAGACCCGCGGGGCCCGCCCCAATCACTACGAGGTCCGGCGTGCTCATGGCCCGACCTCGGCAGCACCGCGCTGGCGCGCCACTTTCATGCCGTCGGCGACGGTGATTTGGCAGGCCTGACGGTTGGGCACGTCATCGACCACAACCAGACAGTCGAAGCAGGCGCCCATCATGCACCACGGGCCTCTGGGCGCGCCGCTGCGCGGGGTATGCCGGAAAAAGTCGACCCCGGCCGCCAGGAGCGCGACGGCAATACTGTCGCCGGGGGCTGCGCGGATCTCCTGCCCTTCGAAGGAGAGGCGCACCGGTCGGCCGATCGCTGCTTCAGGCCGCTTGAACATGGAACCGTTCCGCGCCGAGGGCTGCGGTCTCGCCGGAAAGCCTGCCTTCGACGATGTCCTGCGCCAGGGGTCCGGCATGGGCCGCCGCCAGTGTCACGCCGCTGTGGCAGGCTGCGGCGAAGGCGCCGGGCATCGTGGGCGACTGACCGTAGATCGGCAGCCCGTCCGGCGTCATGACGCGGAGCGCGCCCCAGCTCCGCACGATTTGTACCTCAGCGAGCGCGGGGAAGCTGCGCCGGCCGCGGTCCGCGATCGTCCGCAGGATCTCGGGGCTCGCGCTTGTGTCGAAGCCCGCATCCTCCTTGCTGTCGCCGAGGAGGATGGTGCCGTCGCCCGTCTGACGGACGAAGGTCGTGGGGATGTCGAGGAACCGTTCCCGCCGCTCGGTCACGAGGACCTGCCCCTTCTGCGGGTGAACCGGTTGGTCGAGATCGATCATCGGGGCGAGCGCCCGGTTGCCGAGCCCTGCGGCGAGGACGAGGCGCGCCGTAGAGAGGGCACCGCCCTCGGTCTCGAGCCGGAAGGCGCCACCCTCACGCACGATCCGCGAGACGCGATGGCCAGGCCTGATCGCGCCGCCAAGGGCGGTGATGCCTTCCTGCACCGCGCGCAGCAGCTTCAGCGGATCGACATGGCCGTCCTGGGGTGACCAGGAGCAGCCCACGACGTCCGGCCCCAGGCCCGGCAGGTGGCGGGCGAGGGCGTTGCGGCCCAGCATCTCATAGGTGAAGCGGCTGCCGTTCTGGGCGGCAAGGCCGGCCATCTTCTGGGCGCGCGCCTCGAACTCTTCTTCTGTGAGGCAGAGATGGATCCCGCCCTTCTGGCTGAGTTGGAGCGGCGTGCCTGTCAGTTCCTCGAGCCCGGCAGCAAAGGCCGACCAAAGCTCGCCCGAGGTCTGTGTCCAGCGCGCATAGGCGGCGTGGGCAGGGCTTGCACCCGCGCCCTTGCCCTGCACCCATACGAGCCCGAAATTGCCGCGGGCGGCGCGATAGGCGACGTCGCCCTCATCCAGCACCGTCACGCGGAGGCCCCTTACGGCGAGGCCATAGCCGATGGCGGAGCCCAGAAGGCCGCCGCCTACGACAACGGCATCGGGCGCGCCCCCGGTCATGCGAAGCGCTCGACGGCATAGGGTGCTACATCGACATTGCTCGGCTGTCCGGTCGCCATGCCGGCCACGATCTCACCCGTCGCGGGCGCCATGCCGAAGCCGTAATGCGCGTGCCCAAAGGCCGCGATCAGGCCCGGTTGACCGGGGACAGGGCCGATGGCGGGCAGGCTGTCGGGAAAGGACGGCCTCCGCCCCATCCAGTACTCGGGCTCTTCGGTATTGATTTCGGGGAAGAGCCGCTTGGCTTGGCGCGCAAGAACTGCCGCGCGGCGCAGATCGGGTGCCGCATCGATCCCCGCGAACTCAGCCGTGCCGGCGCAGCGCACCCCCATCGCCATCGAGGACGCCACGAATTTGCCCGTCATATCCATGATCGAATTGTTGAGCGTGACGCCCGGATTGGCCAGGACGCAGTGATAGCCGCGCTCTGCCTCGAGCGGCAGACGCACGCCCAATGTCTCGAGCAGGCGGAGCGACCAGACGCCCGCGGCGAGGACAACGAGGCGGGCCTGAAAGCTCTCGCCACCGGCACCGAGCGCCCAGCCCCCCTCGTGGCGCTGCAGCCGGTCGACGGCGCGGCGGTGAAAGCGGGCGCCCTTCTCGCGCGCCTTCTTCGCCAGCGCCTTGCCGACGGCGCCCGGATCCATCGCGCGGCCCTGACCCTCGATCACCACGGCGGTCGTGTAGCTTGGCGCGAGCGCCGGCTCGATCCGCCGAACCTCCTCGCCCTCGACCACATGGAAGGGCACGCCGCGCGCTTTGCGCATCCGCCAGCTCGCCCCGCCGAGGCCGAGGGCGGCGCGGTCCTTGCCGACATGGACATAGAGGCTGTCGCGGACGAGATGCTCTTGGCCGGTCCCCTCGAGATTGCGGCGGTAGAGATCGAGGCTTGGCCGGCTGAGCGCGAACATCGCATCGCCGATCCGGTCGAGACCTTCGGGCCTTCCCGCCGCAAGAAAGCGCAGCGCCCAGGGGACGAAACGCGGCAGGTAGCTGGGGCGGACGCGGAGCGGGCCCTCCGGGTCGAGCAACCAGCGCGGGACCGAACGCCAGAGCCCCGGCAGCGCTTGCGGCACACAGCTCCAGGTCGAGATCACGCCCGCATTCCCGTAGCTCGCGCCAGAGGCGGGTGGGTCCGGGTCGAAGACGGTGACCTTCTCCCCCCGCTCGATCAGCGCCAGCGCGCAAGCGATACCGACGGCGCCGGCACCGATGACGGCGATCCCGGCATCCGGCGCATCGCTCATTCCGCCGCCGTCTCGGGCGCGACCTTCGCGGCGGGCCCGTCGATGCCGGCGGCCAACCGTGCTTTCCGCGCCAGCACCTGCTGCACGAGCACGGGGATCACGACCGCGAGGGAGTAGAGGTCGCTCGTCATGCCGGGCGCCACCATCAGTACCCCGGCGATGGCCATAAGGATGCGGAAGACCATCGGCATGGGCGCGAGGAAGAAGCCAGCGAAGGAGGTCGCTACCATGAACACCCCGGCCGCGCAGGTGATCGTGGTGGCCAGGAACGCCTGCCAGGTGAAGGCGTCGGTCACGATCAGCATCGCCGGCTGATACACGAAGACCATCGGCACCATCAGCTTCGCGATCCCGAGCGAGAAGGCCGAGAGGCCTGTGCGGAACGGGTTCGCCCCCGCGATCCCCGCCGCGGCATAGGCCGATGCGCAGACGGGCGGCGTGATCTCTGAGATGACGCCATAATAGAGTACGAAGAGATGCGAGGCGATCGGCGGCACCCCGAGATTGCCGAGCGCGGGCTGCGCGACCGTGGCGAGCATGATGTAGAGGGCGGTCGTCGGCAGCCCCGCCCCCATCAGGATGCAGGTGACCGCGATCAGGATGAGCGAGATCAGCAGCGTCACCGCGTCGAGCGAGAAGTCCATGAGCGGTATCGCCGTGATGGCAGGCAGCACCGTCTCGGCCATGGTTTTCGCGCTGTTGGTGACCATGAAGCCCAGGCGGAAGCCGAGGCCCGTAGAATTCACCACGCCCACCACGATGCCGATGGCCGCACAAACGGCGCCGACCGCGAGCGCGTATTTCACGCCCATGACGCAGGCATCGGCGACGTCCCGCAGCCCGATCCGGTGCATCGGGTTCAGGAAGCCGATGGCGAGCGCTGAGGTGATCCCCCAGAACGCCGCCATGTTCGGCGAGTAGCCCGAGAAGAGCACGTAGATCAACACCACCAGTGGCACCGCCGTGGGCCAGCCGCGCTTCAGCACATGCCAGAAGCGCGGGATCTCGCTCTCGTCCATGCCCTTGAGGCCGAGGCGCCGTGCCTGGAAATGCACGATCGAGAGGACCCCGATATAGTGCATCGCCGCCGGCACCAGGGCCGCGAGCACGACGGTGGTGTAGGGTACCTCCAGGAACTCGGCCATCACGAAGGCGGCGGCGCCCATGATCGGCGGGGTGATCTGTCCGCCGGCCGATGACGCGGCCTCCACCCCGCCGGCAAGGTGGCCCGGATAGCCCATCCGCTTCATGTTCGGGATCGTGAGCGATCCGGTCGAGACCGTGTTGGCGATGGAGCTGCCCGAGATCGTGCCGAAGAAGGCAGAAGAGACGACCGAGACCTTGGCGAGCCCCCCCGTGTAGCGCCCGGCGATCACCGCTGCCACGTCGACGAAGAACTGACCGAGCCCCATGCGCTGCGCCAGCACACCGAAGAGCACGAAGTGAAAGACCACGGTCGAGACGATCCAAAGCGTGACGCCGTAGATCCCCTCGGCCGGGAAATACATGTTGTTGATGTACTGCGCCCAGGAGATGCCGGGATGCATCAGGATCTGGAGCGGCATGTAGGGGCCGAAGACCGCATAAGCAGTAAAGATCCCGATGATGATCGGCACGACGATGCCGAGCGTGCGGCGCACCGCCTCGAGCAGCACGACGATCAGGATCGTACCCATCACGATGTCGATGGTCGCGGGGTTGCCCTGCCGCAGCACCTGCTCCGGCAGCTCGAAGCCGAGGAAGCTGACGCCGTACCAGGTCACCCCGATATAGAGCGCGGTGATGATGCCGAGCGCCATCAGCGCCCAGTCCCAGGGCGGCACATTGCCGAGCCGCGCCCAGGGCGAGCCCGAGGGATCGAGCCCCGCTGTGCGGCCGGAGGCCGGAAAGCCGATGAAGATCAGCACGCAGAGCCCCGACATATGGAAGCCCATATGCCAGTAATCGACCGGCGTGCCGAAGCCTGCGGTCCAGTAGTGATAGGCCGCGAACAGGATCGCGAAGACGTAGACGAACTGGCCGAGCCAAGGGGCTATGGCCCGGGTCTGCAGCGTCGTGTCGTATTTCCGCTCGAGCGCTTGGGCCTTCTCGACGTCGAACTGCTGGCTCACGACCGTCTCCGCTCAGGCTCGCTGTGGATGCGTAACGCGACAAGCGCATCGCGCCATGCCCCGGCCGGGGCATGGCAGCCGCTTCGGGGCAGGGCTCACTCGAGGAGGCCGGCCTCTTTGTAGAACTTCTCCGCACCCGGATGGAGCGGGATCAGCACGCCCTTGAGCGCCGTCGTGGGCTGGATCGCCTTGCCCTTGGCGTGGCCCTTGTCGAGGAGTTTGCGCGTGTTGTCGTTCCAGAGTGCCTTGGTGATGTCGTAGACAAGATCCTCAGGCTGCTCGATCGATGTGATGAGCTGGCCGTTCACGGCGACGGTCGGCACATCATAGGTGATGTTCTCGTAGGTGCCGGCGGGGATCATGCTCTCGACATAGTAGGGGATGATCTTGTTGATCTCGACCCGCTCCTCGTCCGAGAACTCGTAAAGTTCGAAGCCCTTGGTGCTGCCGAGCTGGATGAGCGCTGCGAAAGGCGTGCCGCCCGCGTAGAAGAAAGCATCGAGCTGACCATCGGCGAGGCGCTGCGTCGACTGTCCGAGGTTGAGCTCGAACTCGTTCGCCTCGATGCCGTAATGCTCCAGGATCATTCGAACCGAGACCTGGGTGCCTGAGCCTGCGGCGGCGACACCGACCTTCATGCCCGCCAGATCTTTGAGCGAGCTGAGCTTTACGCCCTCGGGTGTGACGAGATGCATGTCCTCGGGGTAGAGGTTTGCAATCACGCGGATGTTCTGCTTCGGATTGCCGTCGAACTTGCCCTGACCGTTATAGCCCTGGGTGACCGACTGCGCGCCGGCAAGGCCCGCGTCGAGCTGGCCGGCATCGATCGCGTTCACATTCGCGACCGAGGCGTTGGTCGACACGGCGATCGCGACAAGCCCTGGTACGCCGCAGGACCCACCCTCGTCGCAGGGGCGCGAGCCTGGCGGGTTCGAGATGGCGTTGGCGATGAGACCGCCGATCGGGAAATAGGTGCCGCCTGCGCCGCCGGTGCCGATACGCCAGAACTTCATGTCCTGCGCCGAAACGGTGGCGACCGCGCCGAGGCCGATGACTGTGGCCAACGCAACTGCGCCAAAGGTTTTGAGCCGATGCATCATTAGAGGATCTCCTTCCTGCTTTACCGCGACCGGTCCGTCTTGTTTTCGCTTGGGCCATGAACCGTGCAGTCGCGAAAGCGTGAATGAGCCGCATCGCAAAAGCAAGAAATTGGGACGCCTCTCGACCATGCCGATGCGACGCACGCCTTGGCGCATGCGGTGCGTTGCGCGGGGCACCGGACGTCGCCCGTTTCCATAGGACTTGCAGCCTGCCGCGCGACCGGGTCAAAGGCGATGGGGCTCACGGACATGGCGGGCCGCGACGGAGGCACAGGCGCCCATGCTCGAGAAGCTCGCCCGGCTGCGCGAGACCCTAAGGCGGCCTGCCGCTGAGCGGAGCATGGCTGAGAAACTCGCCATCGCGGCGGCGCTTCAAGGCGTCGAGCAGACGGTCAACATGGTCTGCCGGCTTGGCGCGACGCTGGTCCTTACGCGCCTCCTCGCGCCGGAGATCTACGGCGTCTTCGTCATCATCATGACCGTGCAGATCATGATGCTGCTGCTCACGGATTTCGGACCCCGGGCGCTCATCATCTCGATGAAGGCCGAGGAGGCGGTCGATCCGTCCTTCATCCAGACCTGCTGGACGCTGCAGATCCTACGCGGCGCCATCCTGCTGCCGGTAATGTGCCTGCTCGGTTTCGGGCTGTCATTCGGCCAAGATGCCGGGCTCTTCGCAGCGGACAGCGCCTATTCCGATGCGGATTTGCCGGCCGCCTTGGCGGTCTGCGGTCTGACCATCTTCGTGCAGGGTTTTCAGTCCACCAATCAGTTCGTGCATGAGCGTCAGCTTCGCATCCTGCGGCTCTCGATGATCCGGATCGCATTCTTCGTGATCAGCCCGCTCTTGATGATCTTGCTCGCGCTCGTGACGCCGACGGTTTGGTCCATGGTCATCGCGGGGCTGATTGGCGAGGCGATGCGTGTGGCGACCCTCGCCTACTTCGTCGATGGGCCGCGCATGCGTTTCCTCATCGATCCGCGTCACTGGCGGGAGATCGTGGGCCATCTGCGCTGGATCATCAGCACTTCGGGCCTCCATGTGATCACGCGGGAGGCGGACAATTTCATCCTGGGCCTCTTCGTGCCCGCGCAGCTTCTGGGCGCCTACTTCATCGCAAAGCAGATCGCGAGCTTGCCGATCAACATGCTTCGAGGTTTCGGTGGCACGACCTCCGTGCAGGTCTTCAATCGGTTGCTGGAGATGCCCGACCCGGCCGATCGTCGCCGACAGTACTATCGCTACCGCCTGCCGATCGATGCGCTCTGCTACCTCTTGACCGGAACCTTCGTCGCGGCCGGTCCGCAGATCGTCGTCCTGCTCTACGACGCGCGCTATGCCGAAGCCGGGCCTATCGTGCAGATCCTGGCGCTTGCGCTGCCGCTTCTCGGGTCGAGCTTTGTCAGCAGCGCCTTCATGGCGCAGCGCCGCTTTCGCGTGGGCGCGACGGTCATGCTCGTGGACGCGGCGACCCTGATCGGTGTCACGCTCACCGCGCTGATCGCCTTCGACAGTACTATGATGGCCTATTTCGGCATCGCGCTCTATCGCTTGCCGGGTGTCACCCTGCTCATGTTCTGGGCCCGGTCCGAGGGCTGGATCGACTTGGCGAAGGAGTTCCGGTTGATGCCCGCGGTCCTGCTTGGCCTGGCCTTCGGTTGGGTGGCGGGCGAGGTCATCCTTTGGCTGGGCTTCACCTGAACGCATTCCCAGCAGTCCTGCACGAGCCGCCCCGAGCGCATGCCAGGGGCGACCGTTCTCTCGGCTAAAGTCCCAGTGCGGTCGATGTCTCTGCCGTCAGCACGCCTGAGGTCGGTAGTCCCTCATCCGCCTGGAACTGACGGAGCGAGCGATCCGTTGCTGGGCCGAACACGCCGTCGGGTGTGCCGATGGGATATCCTCGACCTGCCAGAACCCTCTGCAGCGCCAGCACATCGTCGCCGCGCATCCGGGGCGAGGTGAGCTGAAGGACGCTGTCCTCGGGGCGGTAGGTCGCGGGTTCACCGGCCTCCGCATCCAGCACTTCGTCCGGCTCGGAGACGATCTCGTAGACCTGCTCATCCTCGTAGAGCGTGGAGCGGTAGAGAACGCCATCGCAGACATAGAGCGTCTCGCCTTCGGACGTGACCTTCTCGCACTCTTTGTCCTCGGGCAGCGTCGCGACATAGACCAGCGTGGCCCCAGCGACCGCCGCCGTGAAGTACCAGCCCCAGCGCGGATAGTAGTAATACGTGCCCCAGCGCCAATCGGGGGGGCGGTAGAAGGGTGGTCGATAGGCGGGCGGTCGCCAAGCCGGCGGGCGCCAATGCGGTGGTCGCCAACCGGGTGGCCGGCCGCCGGGAGGGCGATAGCCACCGGGGCGGTTCCCGGGCCGTGTGCCCGGTGGCCGCGTGCCGGGTCGGGTGCCGGGTCGGGTGCCTGCGATCGGCCGATCTCCAGGCCGGTTGCCGGCGCCAGGGCGATTGCCAGGCCTGTTCGCTGGCCGGTTCGCTGGGCGACTGCCCGGGCGCGTGCCGACCCCTGGGCGATTGCCCGGCCGGCTCGCGATGTCGTTCCTCGGCCTCGAGCCTTGGGACGGTCGGCCATGCGGCCGTCCGCCGGCGCGTGCGGGCCGCGACCGCGCCCCTTTCGGTTGGAAGTTACGCCCACCACGAAAACCGCCACCCCGCCCGCCGGGCCGGGCCTCCGCCGTCTCGACACCAGGGGAGAGGCCGACGATGCCCCGTGGAGACGGGCTGACGGCCAGGAGGAGGCCGAGAACGACCGGTGCGATCGTAGCGAGGGCCAAGCGTTTCATTCCGTGCCTCCGGTAGCTGCCGTGGGCCCTGCCGCGATCAGCGACGGCATGCTCACGATCTGATCGTCCTCATCCGGCTGGAACACGAAATCGCTCGGCTCGGTCTCCGGCGCGAGATCCCAGTTCACGAGATGCGCGCGGTATTGCGGCCAACCCTGCACCCGCGTGTTCGTCCCGATGAGCAAGAGCGGCAGCGGCTCGGCGTCGTTATCGGCGATCCAGATCTGCCAATCCTCCCGCTCATCGGCGAAGGCGAGATGATGGGTCCAGTTGCCGGCGAGCAGCGTCCGGCCGAGATAGGCGGCGTTCGCCGTCCCCCGCTCCAAGCGTTCGGGCAATGTCGGGCTCATGATGCTCCAGAGCGGGAGCACGGTGCCTGTGCGCTGCTCCACGGCCTCGATCAGCGCATCGAACCCCCGGTCGAAAGCGGCTTCCGCGTAGAAGTTTTGGTCAGGAGAGGCGAGCGTGAAGACCTCGCCGTCATAGTAGTAGGATCGCAACGTGTCGCCGCGCTCGGTTTCCGAGAAGAAGCCCGCATCGCGCTTCATCGTCGTCCGGCCGCTGATGAGATAGGTGATCATCTCGCGACCATCGACGGGCTCGTCGTAGCTTACGAACCAACCGAAGGCGAAGGCCGGTTGCGCCGCGAGGAACTCGGCCGATGCGAGCATAAGGGCCCGCGCATCGGGCTCCTCCCCACCGGCGGCCGCTTCGTCGCTCGCCGTTTCTTGTGCGAAGGCCTGCGGCGAACCCACCAGGCACAACACTGCGAGAACCCTCAGGAGTGACTTCATCGTCGTCGCATCCTTCTCGACGGTGGGAGCCGCTCCGACCCCCAGGATGAAATGCCAGCATCAACCCTTACGGCCGATGCTTATGAGCCGGCATTCGTTCCCGATGCTGTCGCACCGCCGCGTGCGCTTCGAATGCCTGTTAATACGATAGCAGCGACTGTGATCGCGGTCAGCGACCAGAATGTCCAGGTGATGGGGCTGCGGAAGAGGATGTCGGGCGAACCACCGGACATCAGCATCGCTTGCCTGAAATTGTCCTCCAAGAGCGGGCCGAGGATGAAGGCGATCAGGAAGGGTGCTGCCGGCACGCCGAAGCACATCATGAGATAGCCGAGCCAGCCGATCGCGAACATCACGCCCACATCGAAGATGTTGTTGTTCACCGCGTAGCAGCCATAGGCGCAGAGCACGAGGACCAGTGGGAACAAGATCCCGCGCGGAATGTCCGCCACATATCGGAAGAGCTTGATCGCAGCGCCCCCGATGAAGAAGAGCGCGAAGGAGCTGAGGATGAGGCCGACGAAGAGCCCGTAGATGATGTCGACATTCAGGATGAACATCATCGGCCCCGGTTGCAGGCCGTGGATCATGAAGGCGCCGATGATGATCGCCGTGATGACGTCACCGGGGATACCAAGCGCCAAGAGCGGGATCAGCGTCGCACCCGCGACGCCGTTGTTCCCGGCCTCCGACGCCGCGACCCCCTCGATCTCGCCCTTGCCGAAATTCTCGCGGTTGGGGGAGGTGCGGCGCGCTTCGCTGTAGCTCAGGAACGCCGAAGGGGCCGCACCGATGCCGGGGATCGAGCCAAGGAAGGCCCCTATGGCGCTGCCCCGCAGGATCGAGACGAAGCAGCGCTTGTAGTCGCTCCAATGCACGCGATCCGAGCCGAGGCCACGTACCTTGCCGTCGATCCCGTGCGGGTTCGCGACCATCGCCAGGATCTCGGGGATGGCAAAGAGACCGATCAGGACGGCGATGAAGTTGAGCCCGCCCATGAGGTTCGGATCGCCGAAATTGAACCGGTTCGTACCGTAGACAAGGTCGAGCCCCACTGTCGCCAGCAGAAGCCCCAGGATCGCCGAGACGATGCCCTTCAAGAGGCTTTCGCCCGAGACCCCGGCGATGATCGTCAGCGAGAACAGGATCAGCGTGAAGAACTCCGGCGGGCCGAAGGAGAGCGCGAAGCTCGCAAGCCAGCCGGCAAAGAGGATGAGCGCGAGGTTCGAGAAGAAATCCGCCGTGCAGGAGGCGTAGAGCGCCATGCCGAGGGCGCGGCCCGCCTCGCCTTTCTCCGCCATCGGGTATCCGTCGAGCACCGTCGCCGAAGACGCTGGCGTGCCCGGCGTCTTGATCAGGATCGCGGGGATCGAGCCGCCGAAGATCCCGCCCTTGTAGACACCGAGGAGGAGGAGGATGCCCGTCATAGGCTCCATCGAGAAGGTGAAGGGCAGGGTCAGCGCCACCGCCATCGTCGCCGAAAGCCCGGGGATCGCGCCTGCGACCGTCCCGATGGCAACGCCCAGAACGAGCGCGATCAGCGCCTCCGGGTTGGTGAAGATCGCCGCACCCTGGGCGAGGTTATCGAGAAAACTCACGGCAGCCTCACCAGCTCACCTTGCGGGATCGCCACGCCCGCGACATGGGCGAAGAAGGCGTAGAGGACGAGCGGCACGAGGACCGCCGCGACGAGCGCTGCCACCGGGTGCCGTGTCTTCACCAGCAGCGCCGTGGCCGCGAAGGCGATCATCGCCCCCCAGACGAAGCCGATCGTTGTGGCGCTCAGCGTGAAGGCCGCCATCAGCACCGCCATTGCCGCGAGGCGCATACCCGCCCCGGGCTGCCACGCTTCCTCGTCCTCAGCTGCCTCCCCTGCCTCGACCGGCAGGCTGCGGGAGGCGGCTAGGAGCGCCAGCCCCGCAACGGCCAGAAGTGCCGCCAAGATCGTCGGCCAGAAGAGCGGCGAGAGCACGATGTTCTGGATATTGGTGGGTGCTGTGATGCCGTAGGGGATGCCGACGAAATAGAGAAACGCCGCGAACAGGACCGCAGCCGCGCCCACCTGCACGTGCTTCTGCCGCGCCATCCGCTACCCCTCTGGCTGGCTGCGGCCCCCTCATACCCGGGGCCACAGCGGCTGTTCAGGTGTCGATCGCGGGGCTTAGCCCGAGATGCGCATGCCGAGCTGATCGACGAGGGCGCGGAAGACCTCGTACTGACCCTCGATGAAGGCCTGGCTCTCAGCGGGGTCCATCAGGCGGATGACGGAGCCGCGGGCCTCCATCTTCTCGACGAACTCCTTGTCTGCGGTCGCCTCGGCGAGCCAGCCGCCCCATTTTGCGGCGATGTCATCTGGCAGATCGTCCGGCCCCGCCACGCCCGTCCAGCCCACGAGCTGATGCAGCGCGGGCTTACCGAGATCCGCGGCGGTCGGAGCATCGAAGCCCACCACCGGCTCCTTGGTCGTGACCATCAGCGGCTTCAGCTGCCCGTTCGAGACGAAGCTCGCCAGCGCCGAGGAGTTGGTGCAGATGAAGGTTGCTGAGCCCTGCAACACAGCCGTCGCCGCTGCGCCGCCGCCCTTCAGCGGCAGATGGGTCGCGGCCTCCAACGGGCTCTCGATCCCGAACTCCTTCAACACCATGGCACCGGCGAGATGCAGGAGCGAGCCCACGCCCGAGGAGGAGTAGGAGACCCCGCCCTCCTTCACCTTGGCGATCAGATCGTCCATCGAATTGATGTCGCTATCGGCCTTCACCGCGCAGGCGACCGGGTTGATCTCGTAGACGCCGACGAAGCGGAAATCCTCAAGCGTGTAGGGCAGCGTCTCCTTCATCGCCGGGTTCACGCTGTGCGAGCCGACGCGCGCGAAGAGGAGCGTGTAGCCGTCAGCCTTGGCGTTCTGCACGACGACCGAACCCGTGGCGCCGCCCGCGCCCGTACGGTTCGTCATCACCAGGGCCGAGCCCACGGCCTCGCCAAGCGGTTCCGCCAGTGTCCGCGCCGAGATATCGGTCGCGCCGCCCGGGCCGTAGGGGATGACCATGTTGATCGGTCGTTCCGGATACTCGGCTGCTGCGCTGAGGGGCAGGGCAAGCGCAAGCGCCAGCCCGGAGACTGCAAGTCTGATGGTCATCGATGTACTCCCTTACGTGGCCGGCCGTTCTCTCGGGGCCGTATGGTCATCAATCTGCACCGGAGGGCGCTGAATTGACACTGCAAAAACGTAAGGCTATCTCAAATTAAGGCAACGGAACTGACCACTTCTGTAAGCGCTGGTAACGGTGTCGATCCGTAATCTTCGAACGTTGATCGCGATTGCCGACCACGGCACTTTCACGGCTGCGGCCGAGGCGGTGTTCGTCACCCATGCGGCCGTCAGCCAGCAGATGAAAGCGCTCGAGGAGGAGTGGCAGGTTCGCCTCTTCGACCGCTCGCGCCGTACGCCAGTGCTGACGGCCGAGGGCAGGGCGCTGGTTGAGCGCGCTCGGGCGGTGGTCGCCGCCTATGACGGCATGGTGCCCTCAGTGCTGGGCGATGAAGGGTTTCGCGGGGAGCTCATCCTAGGCGCCGTGCCGACGACGCTCACAGGGCTCGTGCCGCAGGCGGTCGCGCGCCTCAAGGCCGGGCACCCTGAGCTTCAGGTGCGTGTCGTCCCGGGACCCACGGCAGACCTGATGGCGGAGCTTGAGCGCCATGCGCTCGACGCTGCCATCGTGACCCGCCCCCCGGTACTCACCCGCCGCCAGGTCTGGCGCCCGCTGGCGGCCGAGCCCTTGGAGGTCATCGCCGCACCCGACAGCCCCACGCAGGACCCGGTCGAGCTTCTGCGTTCGAGCCCTTACATCCGGTTCTCCCGCAGGGCCGTGGTCGGCGCGATGATCGAGGACTGGTTGCGCGGTGCGGGCGTCGAAGTCGTGGACAGCATGGAGCTGGACAGCCTGGAGGCGATCGCGAGCATGGTGCATGCGGGCCTCGGCGTCTCGATCGTACCCCGCCAA
>JBCDFC010000065.1:0-21075 GCA_039178805.1 Pseudomonadota bacterium
AGGGGGGCAAGAACAGCAGGTGGGCGCCGACGGCTCGGATCTCCCGGCGCACGGTCTGGCTCTTGTGGCTGCCGAGGTTGTCCATCACGACGATGTCGCCGGGGCGCAGGATCGGCACCAGTTGGGTCCGCACCCGATGGAGGAACATCTCGCCGTCCATGGCGCCGTCCATGGCGCCGTCGATGACCCAGGGCGCCGTCATGCCGCCAAGCGTTAGCGCACCGACGAAAGTTGTGGTCTTCCAGTGTCCGTGTGGGACGGGTGCTCTGCATCGCTCGCCCCTCGGCGCACGGCCATGGGTACGAGCCATCTTCGTCGATGTCCCGCACTCATCGACAAAGAACAGGCGCTCGGGGTCAAGATCAGGCTGCCCCTCGAACCATGCCGCACGCCGGGCCGCTACGTCGGGGCGATCTTGCTCGCTCGCATGGCCAGTCTTCTTTTGCGCGTCAGGCCATGACGCTGGAAGAACCGGCAGACGATGCTGGGCAGTGGCCGGTAGCCAACCTCTGCCGAGAGGCGCTCGGCGATCTCCGACAGCGTGAGGTCCGGCTTCTCGTTGATCCAACCGAGGATCAGCGGCGCATGGACGTCGATCCGGTACGAGCGCACGTTGCCCCCGCGCTTGTCCGGTTCGAGGTGCCCTCTCTTCCGCGAACGTGCCACCCAGCGCACCGCCGACCAGACGCCAACCCCGAACCGGGCAGCAGCCTGTCGGCACGAGGTGCCAGCCTCAACGGCATCCACGACACGGCGGCGAAGATCGACGGAAAGAGCTTTGGCCATCGGGGCTGGCCTCCTTCACCGGCCAAAACGATGAATCACAACCCAGCCAGACTGGAAATCCCGCGATTCAAATGCCGCTCAATCCGCTCCAACCGTCATGGGGCGGGAGAGCGCTTGGTTCGTTGGTCGGACGGCGTTCTGGGTGGCCTGTGAACAGCTGTTGGGCGCGCCCGTCGCTGTCCATGGGTTCCGGGTCCTGTCGAACATCGCGGGTGCGTTTGGGGGAGCAGGGGCAGCATCGGTCGCGTCGCGCGGCGGTCAGGTGCGGCGCCCGTCCGGCGAAAGTCGCCAAGTCGTCCTTGGCACCCGCCCCTCGGTCGTCACCGGTCGTCCCATAGGATGGCGACCGCGACTGTCGCTGCGCTCATTTCCGGTGCCGCAGGAGCCCTTCGAGGAAGGCGGTCAGCGTATCGGCGAGGGCCGGCGAGAGGTACCCGCCCTCCTGCGTGATCGCGATCGGCGTCGGAAGGCTTGCGACGCGCTTCCCGGCCTCCCGCAGGCCCTCGGTCGTGACGGCGAGGCCGCGGAGCGGGTCATCCTCGTGGACGTCGAGGCCGAGGGCCAGAACGACGGCGCTGGGGTCGAACGCGGCGACCCGGGCCATCGCTCTGTCGAGGGCCGCGAGCCAGCCCGCATCTCCCGTGCCCAAGGCAAGGGGCAGGTTCAGGTTGTAGCCGCGACCGAGCCCGTCACCCTCCTCGCCCGCATGGCCGCAATAAAACGGGTAGAACTGGTGCGGATCCGCGTGGATCGAGACCGTCAGCACATCGGCGCGCTCGTAGAAAATCGCCTGCGTGCCATTGCCGTGATGCACGTCGATATCGAGGACGGCGACGCGATCATGGCCGCGCCGAAGCCGCTCCACCGCGATTGCCGCATTGTTGAGAAAGCAATGCCCGCCCGCCATGTCGCGATAGGCGTGGTGACCGGGCGGGCGGCAGAGGGCGTAGGCCAAACTCTCGCCCGCCAAGACCGCATCCGCGGCGGCCACGGCGCAGTCGGCGGCACGGGAAGCCCCCTCCCACGTGCCGCGCCCGATCGGTGCCGCGCAATCGGCCATGTGCCAACCGGCGCGCCCGACGATGCTGTCGGGATAGCGGCCCCATCCGCGATGGGGGTGAACATTTGCCACGACCTCGTCGCCCGCACCGGGCCCCGCACCGGGCAGCGCCTGCCATGCCTGCCACGCGGTCTCGAGAAAGCGAAGATAGTCAGCGCTGTGAACGGCTTCGAGGGCGGCGCGTTCCGCTGCGGGCGGTTCCTCGGCCACGAGGCCGAGCCGGGTTAGGCCGCCGATCAGATGCCCCGCCCGTTCCGCCCGCTCCTCGTTCGCAACGACCCGGCCGCGCATGAGGAAGAAGCGCGGATCATGCGCGTCGGTGCCGGGATGGAAGAACGTCCTCACGCCGGTCGCCCGCTGAAAGGGGACGCGCTTCCGAAGGGCTCGGAGAGGGCGCCGTCGGTCCGAAGCGGGCGAGGAGACAAACCGGATTGCCGGATCAGGCCCGGCAATGACGGTCTCGAACGCCCGCGACGAACCGCGAGGATCACTTCTGCAGCTCGGTCCAGATCGCGGTGTAAAGCTGCTGCGCTTCGGGCGGGCAGGGCGGGTTGAAGCGGCCTGCCGCGGCCAGTTCGGCCGGGATCGCAACCTCCGGCGCATCCTTCATATCCGCGGGCATGAAGGGCTCGGACCCCGCAATGCCGTTGGCATAGCGCGCGAAGGCCGAGATCAGCGCCGCGTTCTCCGGATCCATGATGAAGTTCATGAAGCTCTTCGCCTCCTCCACGTTCTTCGCATCCGAGAGCAGGGCGACCGAGTCCATCCAGAGCACGAAGCCTTCCTGCGGATAGCCGTAGCGCACATCCGCGTTCTTCTCGCGCGACCGGAAGGCGGCGCCGTTCCAGTAGAGCGCCCCGGCAAGATCGCGCCCCGCGAACTTCTCGATCACGCCATAGTCCATCGACAGCCACTTCTCCTTGGCCGCCACCAGCGTGTCGCGCACTTTCTTGAGCACGGTCTTGTCGGTCGTGCAGGCCTCGCCGCCATGGTAGTAAATGGCGGTGTGCATCACGTCCTGCATCTCGGGCGCGACGTTGATCTTGCCGACAAGTTCCTCAGGTGGATCGAAGATCACGGCCGAGGTGTTGATGTCCCCGTCATAAACCGACGTATCGACGACAATCCCGACCGAGCCCCACTGCCAAGGAACGGTGTATTCACGGCCCGGATCCCAGGCGACGTTCTTCCACTCGTCGGCGATGTTGCCGTAATTCGCCATCTCGGGGATGCCGGGCTTCTCGATCAGCCCTTCATTGACCCAGATGGGTACATAGGAATGCGAGGGCACCACGATGTCGAAGCCGTGGCCGCCGGCCTTGATCTTGGCGAGGGCGGTGTCGTTCGAGTCGTAGTCGGTGATCGTGACTTTGATCCCCGTCTCTTTCTCGAATTTCTCGATCAGCTCTGGGTTCGTGTAATTGCCCCAGTTGAAGATGTTCAGCTCCCCCTCGGCGAGCGCCGCGGTGGGGAGAGCGAGGGCCATGGCGCACACGCCTGCCATCATGCTGCGGATCATCGGAACCTCCTGTCGATACTCTGTTTGCCGCGGCGTCGTTGGTGCGCCGCCCAGCGCACAGCCTAAGGGTGTTTTGCCCTGGAGGTGAAGCGTTTGCCGCTTCGCGTCGCCCTCGTCCGCGGCGAAACGGGCCGGAGCGATGACGAAGCGATCAGTCGGCGCCGTTGAGATGGGACGTCAGCAGGTCCGCGTAGCGCAAGGGTTCTTTGATCGGCCAAAGGTGGTCCTTGCCATCGAGAACGATGCCCTTGGCGTTGGGGAGGGTTTCTGCCAGCCGCGCCGGCGTTTCGCGAATGGACGCGGGCTCTCGCTCTGCCGCGACGATGGTCATCGGGATCGAGGGTCGGTGGTCCTCGAACGGCGACTGGAAATCGACCACTTGCGTACCGGCGCGCCGAATGGTTCTCGGGCTCATGATCCGCGCGCCATCGAAGAAGCATTGCGCGGTTTCTTCGCCGCCGAACATCTTCGAGACGCGCCGCAGCAGCGGTGGGAAGCGGAAGATCGCGCCGTTGATCGTGTAGGCGAGCTTGAGGAACCGCGGATAGCGTATCGAGCCGATGTGGAAGCCCGACAGCAACGCGCTTGCAAACCGATCCGGCCGCTGCGCGATGAGGAGCGCTCCGATGTATCCGCCGAGCGAATGGCCCGTCACATGCACGGGGAGGTCGGGCGCCAGCGTATCGACCAGATCCGTGACGCGCTCAGCGCTTTCGGCAAGCGACTGCCAGGGGATGCCCACGCTCCCGCCATGGCCCGGCAGATCCGGCACCAGGGCGCCGTAATCGGGCAGCGCGGCCCACACCGGCTCCCAACACCAGCCACCAATACCGAGGCCGTGGAGGTAGAGGATGATCGGCGCGTCGTCCTTCGGGCCATGCCACGCATGCGCGAGCAAAGGGCGTTCGATCTCGGTCTCCATAGGGGCGATCCATGCGCGGCTTGGTTGGAAGACTCGACGCTCGACCGCTCTATCCGGCGTATGAGTGCAATGCCAAGAAAATAAATGATTATAACGACATTTCGGCGTATGCTGAGAGCACAGTTGATTTTCGAAAGTGCTTGTTCGCCCCCATGTTCTGAGAGGCGATGATTGGGAGGAAGTGATGGCTTTGAAGCGGATAATCATGCACTGGACCGCCGGTGGCCACAGCGCGAGCTCGGTCGACAAGCGGCACTATCATGAGATCGTCGAAGGCGATGGCGAGAGGGTGGAGGGCGATCATCTGCCCGAGGCCAACAACTCGACCTCAGACGGCCGATACGCAGCGCATACGCGCGCCTTCAACACGGGCTCCATCGGACTTGCCATGGCGGCGATGAGCGGGGCGGAGGAGAGGCCGTTCAAAAAGGGCAAACATCCGATCACGCCGGTCCAGCTCGACACCTTCGTCGAGATGGTCGCGGAGTATGCGGACACCTACACTATCGAGATCGCGCGGGAGACGGTGCTTTGCCACGCCGAAGTGCCGATCACGCATGAGATTTGGCAGCGCGGGAAGTGGGACATCACCTGGCTGCCCGGCATGGCCAAGCCCGGCGATCCGATCGGCGTCGGCGACACGCTCCGCGATCTGGTGCGTCAGAAGCAGAGAGAGATGCGCCAGCAGAGCGCCCCGGTTTTCGCCGACCTCGATGTCGACGACATGAAGAAGGCGCTGGCCGATCATATCGGCGATTTCCTGAAGGCACGGCAGACCTAGGGCGCTCTTCGACCTCACATACTCATGTCATGCTCGGGCTTGACCCGGGCATCCAAGGCCGATGGCGCTGGATCGCCGGATCAAGTCCGGCAATGACGGCATCGAGCGTTCGGGTCAGAAGACAAGCTGACCTCAAGGATAGCGGACCGCCATCGACGTCCTAACGGCGGTTGGCGCCCATTCTCGAGACGATGGGCGATCGGGCATCGCGTGGCGACACAAAGGCGAAGCGGTCGAGCTCGACCGGTGCGGCTTTCTCCAACGCCTGCGTCTTGCCGCCCAAGAGGTAGCCGAGCGCCTCGCCGAAGGCACCCGCCGTCGCCGCGAGAAGCATCACGAGGGCGATCCAGGGCATCAATTCGCGACGCCGTTCGGGCGCGCGGCTAAGCGCCGAGAGCGCCCGGCGCACTCTCACGAACGGGATGAGCGGCGCTCCAGCGGCGAAGAGCAGGCGTTTGCCCAAATCCCATCCCATCGTCTCGATGCGCCTGCAGGCAAGTGCCCGATGCCTCACCCATTCATGGACCATGAGATGACCGAGATCGGAGATCTGAACATGTCGGCTGACCGCATCGCCGCACATGTAGAAGCGCTCGCCGCGATCGCGCATGAAGAGATGCAGCGCATCCTCCTTGCACATCACGTCTTCCAGCCGATGGTCATGCGCGAGGAGCACCGATTTTCGGTACGCCGTATGGTGACCGACCAGCCGATCCACCTCGCCGCTCTCTACGGGGGCTGCACTCGGTCCGAACTGCAGGTAGAGATGGGCGTAGCTGACGAGCCCCGGATTGGCGTTCTCCATTGCCCAGCCGACTGCGTTGTAGCCCTGGTCGAAGACGCGCATGACGTTCTCCGCCAAGTGCGGATCCGGATAGTCGTGCTCCTCCGCATAGATGACGAAGGGTGCGGTGGCCTCGCGAATGCCGGCGGCGGTCGCATGGCCGGTGATGCGCACTTCGCTCGCTTCGACGATGCGGAAGCCTTGGAAAGGTTCGAGGACCGCCTCGTCGACCTTCATCCGCTCGCGCGAAGGGCCGACGACGACCATCTCGATGCGGCCCACGATGGTCTGAGCGCGCCAATGGTCGATGGCTTCGCGGCAGTGATCGAAGGTCTCTGCTGTGCAGATCACCACGGAGACGATGGGTTCGATGTCATCCATACCGCTGTTCCCTGACACTACGCGTCGATCCGGCGTGCTAGCCCGCGTTGGCCACCTGGCCCCTGTCCGACGCTCAGGATTGTACGGATGGGGGCCCTAAACGCTAGCACTGATAGCCTCGGGCTGTGTCGGTTCTGAGGCCACCATGCGTCGACGCTTGGCCTCGTCGGTGAAGGGGGGCACGGGCGGCACGGGTGACATGGGCGGCACGGGGCCAAATTCATCGTCGCTTGCGGGTGACGAGGAAGAAGAGGGAGACGATCAGGATCGAGATGGCGAGGAGCGCCGAGGAGATCGCATTGACCTCGGGCGTGACGACCCGGCGGAGCTGGCCCAGCATGTAGGTGGGTAGCGTGTCCTGCCCTGCGGATTTGACGAATTCGGTGATGACCACGTCGTCGAGACTGATCACGAAGGCGAGCATGGCGCCTGCGATGATCCCCGGCGCCATGAGCGGCAGGGTGATGCGCCGGAACGTCTCCCACGGCGTGGCGTAGAGATCGGCGGCCGCGGTTTCGAGCGTCGTGTCCATGCCCTCGAGCCGAGCGCGAATGGGCAGATAGGCGAAGGGGATGCAGAAGGCCGTGTGGGCCGCGATGAGATAGAAGAGGCCATGAAAGCCCGTCGCCTCCTTCACCACCGCGAAGACGATGAGGAGCGCCACGCCCGTCACGATTTCCGGCACCATCAGCGGCTGGTTGATCAACGCATAGACCGCCGTCAGCCCGCGATAGGGCGGCGTCCGCGTTGTCCCGAGCGCTGCCAGCGTCGCGAAGGTCGTCGCCAGGAGCGAGGCCCAGAAGGCCACCACCACGGACCGGATCGCCGCTTCCTGCACCTGCTCGTTCTCCCAAGCCGAGAGGTACCAACGGACCGAGAACCCTTCCCAGACAGCGAGGTTGGAGCCCGCGTTGAAGGAGTAAAAGACGAGCGTGATGATCGGGGCGTAGAGCGCCACGAAGCAGATCAGCGCCACGGTCACGAAGCCGCGCTGCCGTTTGACCGAGAACTCAGCCATCCTTCGCCGCCCTTTGTGCGGCGCGCACATAGAAGATCAGCGCCACCATGACGAGCGCCAGCAGCGTGATCGAGAGCGCGGCACCGAGCGGCCAATTCCGCCCCTGCCCGAACTGCAGCTCGATCAGGTTGCCGAGCATCATGTTCTTGCCCCCGCCCAGGACCCGCGGCGTCACATAGGCGCCGAGGGATGGGATGAAGACCAGGATCGAGCCCGCGACAATCCCCGGCGCGACGAGCGGCAGGATCACGCGGCGCAGCACCTGAAGCCGATCCGCGTAAAGGTCGTAGGCCGCCTCCACGAGCCTGAAATCGAGCTTCTCGATCGAGGCGTAGAGCGGCAGGACCATCAGCGGGAAGTAGACATAGGCCATGCCGAGGGTCAGCGCGAAATCGGTGTAGAGCATCTGGATCGGCTCCTCGATCGCGCCGATGCCGATCAGGACCGAGTTCACGACGCCTTGCGCGCGGATCCATTCGAGGATCGCGAAAGTGCGGATGAGGAGGTTCGTCCAGAACGGGATGGTGATGAGGAAGAGCCAGAGATTGCGGTTCTGGGGCGAGCGGGTCGCGATGAAGTAGGCGGTGGGGAAGCCCAGCATGAGGCAAACCAGCGTCGTGAGGATCGAGAGCCTGACGGAGCGCCAGAAGATCGCAAGATGCGCGTCCTGGATCTGTAGGGTGTCCTCAAAGATGTCCCGCGTCATCAGGACCTTGAACCAGCCCTCGGTCGAGAAGGTCCAGATGACCCCGCCATAGGGCCCGGCCTCGAGGAACGAATAGACGATCACGACGAAGAGGGGGCCGGTCGCGAAGAGGGCGAGCCAGACGATCGCCGGCAGATTGAGCAACCAGCGCCGCTTTGCGGCCTCGTGTTCGGGGTTGCGCGGCGCGGCGTCGGGTGTCGCTTCGGTCTCGGCTGTCGCTGTCGTCTCCGCCGGGGGCATCGCCTAGTCCTTCAGGATCTGAACGGCGCCGGGGGCGAGGGCGATGCCGACACGGGTGCCCGGCTCCGCAGTGCCCTCATCGGGCACGCTGTTCTGAATGCGCGCGGTGAAACTGGCGCCATCGTCGAGCGTAAGCCGGCAGAGCGTGTCGGTGCCGAAGAAAGTCAGCCCCTCGACCGATCCATCGAAGACCCCGTCGCCCGGCGGGGTGAGGCGCGCATGCTCGGGCCTCACCGCCGCGGTGACGCGCCCGGCCGGACGTACGCTCGGCGGTACCTGCGCCTCGACCGCCCCGCCGCAGGAAAGCGCAACGCGCGCGCGGGCGCCTTCGGCCGAAAGCACGTCCGCCTCGAGAAAATTCGTGTCGCCGATGAAGTCCGCGACGAAGCGCTCGCGGGGGTGGTGATAGATCTCCCTGGGCGGGCCGACCTGCAGAATGCGCCCCTCGCTCATCACGGCGAGGCGGTCTGACATGGTCAGCGCTTCTTCTTGGTCGTGGGTGACGAAGACGAAGGTGATGCCGGTCTCGTGCTGCAGGCGCTTCAGCTCCACCTGCATCTCCTTCCTGAGTTTGTAGTCGAGGGCGGAGAGCGGCTCGTCCAGCAGCAGGACCTTCGGATGGGGCGCGAGGGCACGGGCGAGGGCGACGCGCTGCTGCTGCCCGCCCGAGATCTGATCGGTGCGGCGGGCGGCGAGATGCTCCATGCGCACCAGCGCCAGCATCTCGGTGACCGTGCGGTCGATCTCCGCCTTCGGCCGCTTCAGCATCTCGAGCCCGAACGCGATGTTCCGCGCGACGCTCATATGCGGGAAGAGAGCGTAGGACTGGAAAACCGTGTTCACGGGCCGGTGGTTGGGCGCGAGATGGGCGATGTCCTCGCCACCGAGGCGGATGCGCCCGTCGCTCGGCTGCTCAAAGCCCGCGATCAGCCGCAGGAGCGTGGTCTTACCGCAGCCCGAGGGGCCAAGCAGCGTAAAGAACTCGTTCGGGCGGATCTTGAGCGAGACCGCGTCGAGGGCGGTGACCGAGGCGGGGCCTGAGCCAAAGACTTTGGAGACGCCTGCGATCTCGATCCCGCCACCGGGCTCCGCGCTCCGAAACCCCGCAACGCTGGGCGTCTGTTCGGCCAAGTCGTCCATGCGTCAGTCTAGGGCGGGGCGCACCCGACCCTGCAAGCGTTTTCTGCGGTGCGGCGCGCGGGATAGACCTCGTGGTGCGGCTCGGGCGGAACGAACCCATCCACGCGATCCCCGGGCTTGACCCTGGGATCCAGAAATTCTCTCGGTTCCAGGGGTTTGGCCGAAGGCTGGATCGCCGGATCAGGTCCGGGAACTTCGGCGTCAAAGGTCTCGGACCGAATGCTAGTTGTTGGGCCAAGACCCTTGTTATCGTCATGGCCGGGCTTGATACGGCAATCCAGTTTCCAAGAGGCACTCCAATTCACTCGGTCTTCTGGATCCCCGGGTCGAGCCCGGGGATGACGTGAATGGCTCTTCCTGCAGGCTCTAACCACGAGGGCGCTCGAGAACACCGGTCTTTCAATTGCTAGTCGGTAAGTTCGATAGCCGGACCGCGTCCGGCGATGACGGGTTCAAATGCCTCGGCTCGCCGACTATGCCCGCTTCCCCGGCAGGCCGAGGCGTTCGCGGAACGCGTCGAGCCCTGCTTCGAGCGCGTCGTAGCTTCCCTCCGCCCGCATCCGCTCACGGAGCGTCTGGTTCAGCCCGCCTTCGGTGTCGAGTGCTGCGATGGCCTCGTCGATACGCCCTGCGCCGTCGGTTGGCAGGCTGCCCAAGAACCCGCCGAGCATCGCCACGACATAGGCTTCAGCACCCTGCTCGTCGCCGGTGAGATTGGAGAGCCAACGGGTCGTCACCGCCATCTGGGCAAGGACGACAGAGGAGAGCGCAGTGGCGGCGAAGTGCGGGTTGAGCGCCGCCTCCGACGGCAGGGCGATCACGGGGTTCCGCTGGCCGAAGACCGCCTCGACAGCGCTTGCATCGGGCCAGACGGGCAGGGGGCAGCCGCCCTCGGCAACGAAGGGCAACGGGATCGTGATCGCGATGTCCTTCGCGGGGGTGCAGAGCTTCGTCAGTTCGGCATGATCGACGCCGAGCATGACGGAAATCACCTGCTGCCCGGTTCGGAACGGAAGCGTCGGCAGGACGCTGCGCGCGGTTTCCGCCATGAGGCACAGCACGACGATCTCGCTTTCCGCCACAAGGTCGCGGTTCGACGCGATCTCAACGTTCTCGAACGCGCTCGAGAGGGTCGCTGCATGATCCCGCCCACGGTCGGAGACGAGGATCCGGTGCCCATCCTGCGCGATGCCACGCACCATCGCTGCAGCGATCGCGCCGGTGCCCAAGAACCCGATGCGGGCCATGCTCACCCTCCGCTTTCAGGCGTTCTCGCGAGAGACAGCCAATAGGCTACCGGGCCCGACAATGCCCTCCAAGCCAGCCAGACGCGCCATATGCCATGCGAGGACCAAGTTGCTCGACAAGACCGGCAGGCCGGTCTCGACCTCAAGCGCCTCGACGATGGGAAGCGTGCGAAGGTTGGTGCAGGAGAGGAAGAGCGCATCGACGCCGCCCCCTTGCACGAGCGCGCGCCCGGCCTCGAAGACGGAACGGGGTGCGATGCGGACGACCTTGGCCTCGTTCGCTTCGTCGAAGCTGCCGAAAAGCGGCGTCTCGACCCCCTCCTGCATCAGCGCGCCCCGCAGCCGTTCCGAAACCTCGGGGAGATAGGGCGAGAGAAAGGCGATGCGGCTGATGCCGAGGGTCTTGCATGCCGCGAGAAGCGCGCTCAGCGGATCTGCGACAGCGTTGGTGAGCGCGCCGATGCGAATCGCCTCGGCAACTTGCCGCGATCCGATCTGCGCACTGGCCGAGGTGCAGCCATAGCCGATGACATCGAAGCGGAGGCCCCGCGGCAGAAGACCTGCGGCGGCGGGGAGCGCGGTCTCCATCGCAGCGAGCATGTCGGACGTGACTTCGAGCCCGCTTGGCACCCGTGTGACGAGGAGCCGCGTCTCGACTGGAAACATGCGCCGAAAGTCGCCTTCGATCGTCTCATCGGCCTGGAGCGCCATGAGGCCGAGCACCGGGCCCGATGGCTCTTCGGAGCGATAGGGAAAGGCGCTCACGCCGCACCGCCGATCAAAGGGATCTGCGCGCGGGCCTTGGGGCTTAGGAACTCGGGCCCGTCCGCGCGGATCACGATGTTCTCCTCATGCACCAGGACGCGACCCTTCCCCATCGCAATCGCGGGCTCCAGCGTCAGGACCATACCCTCTTGCAGGACCGTGCGGTCCGAGGGGATCAGCGACGGCCATTCGGTGAGCTGCATGCCGAGCCCGTGGCCGAGACGCCCAACGTCGCCACCGTCTTGCAGGCCCAGCACCTTGGCCATGGCCTGGAAGAGATCGGCGGCGCTTGCTCCTGGTCGCGCGACGGCTGCGCCGGCGTCGACTGCCTCGACCAAGCGGGCATGGGCATCGGCGATCTTGGACGCAGGCTCCCCGATGGCGACATTTCGGTCGAAATCGCAGTAGTAGCCGTCGTGGACGATGCCGGTATCCAGCATCAACACATCGCCCACGGCCAAGGGCGCTTCGGTCGCGAGCGAGATCACGTCGCTATAGCCTGCGGGCCCGGCGGCGCCTGCGAGATAGGCGACCCAGTCGGCCCCTTCCTCGAGTGCGAGGGCCTGGAACTGTCGGAACACCTGGTCGAGCGGTACGCCAGGGGCCGCAATCTCACCAAGCCGCGCAAAGCTGCGGCCACCGATCGCGCAGGCGGTGCGGATCTTCTCGATCTCGGCCTCGGACTTCACGAGCCGGAGCTTGCGCATGATCCCGGCATCTGGTGCCAGGCGGCCCGGACCGAGCGTCTGGGCAAGGCGCCCCCAATCGGCCAGTGGCATCCTGAGATGGGATTCGGTCCCCATGGGCACGCCGATCCGACCCTGCCGACCCGCGAGCGATTTCGCCGTGTCCGCAACGAGACTGATGCCCTCGTCGCTCGGCCTTGGTGAGGGCCAAGTGCGGATCTCGCCGATAAATTCACGAGCGAAGGCGGCCGCGCCCATCTCCGGGATCACGGCCACGGGCATGCCCTCTGCCGGAACGACGAGAAACCATGGGCGCGTCGGGCTTTCCCAGAAGCGTGTGAGGAAGCCCGAGAAGTAGCGAACCTCGGGCTCAGTCGTCAGGAGCAGGGCGCCGAGCTTCGCCTCCGACATCAATTCCTGCGCCCGGGCGAGCCTCGCGAGGTACTCATCCTTGGAAAATCCACGTCTCGAATGTTCAATCGGCGTATACATACAAACCCTAGTGCACCTTGACCTGGGCGTGACGTCAAGCACGTCCCGCCATCGACCAGGTCGCGAGCATCTGAAAAGCGGTAAAACAATCTTTGATCCGGGTCGCTGACCGAGGCATGGTCGGATCAACAACAAATCTCACACGACCTGGGAGGAACATCATGAGATTGGTCCACATTGTCGCGGCGGCGCTCACCGCGACGGTCATTGGCGGCGCGCCTGCGTCCTCTGCGGATATCGAAGAGATCCATTTCCTCATCCCTGGGGGCGCCGGCGGCGGTTGGGACGGGACTGCGCGCGGCACGGGCGAGGCGTTGACCAAAGCCGGGATCGTGGGCAGCGCAACCTATGAGAACATGTCGGGCGGCGGTGGTGGCAAGGCCATCGCGCATATCATCGAGACGGCGCCCAAGGCCGAGAACACGCTGATGGTGAACTCGACGCCGATCGTCATTCGCTCATTGCAGGGCGTGTTCCCGCAGAGCTTCCGCGACCTGACCTTGGTGGCGGGTACGATCGGCGACTACGCGGCGCTCGTCGTGAACACGGACAGCTCGATCCAGAGCTTTGGGGAGCTGAAGGCTGCGATCGATGCCGATCCAACCAATGTCGCCATCGGCGGCGGCTCGGTCGCGGGCGGCATGGACCACCTGGTCGCAGCCCTTGTGATGAAGTCGACGGGCATCGATCCGCTCAAGGTGAAGTACATCCCCTACGACGCGGGCGGCAAGGCCATGGCCGGGCTTCTCTCGGGCGAGATCAAGGCGCTCTCGACCGGGTTCTCCGAGGCGATCGATCTCGCGCGACAGGATCAGGTGCGCATTCTTTGCGTGACCTCGGCCGAGCGCGTGGCGGCCGCAGCCGAGGTGCCCACTTGCAAGGAGGAAGGTGCGGATGCGGAGTTCGTGAACTGGCGCGGTTTCTTCGGCCCGCCGGGCCTCTCCGAGGACAAGCGCCAGGCCTATGTCGCGGCCTTCACCAAGATGTATGACACCGAGGAGTGGGAGGCCGTGCGCGCCCGCAACGGCTGGGTCGAGATCTTCAACCCGGGCGACGAGTTCGCGAGCTTCCTCGAGACGCAGGAAAAGCAGATCGGCGATCTCATGCGCGAACTCGGCTTCCTGTGAGGCTGCGATAACGACGGCGGCGATGCGGGAACGGTGGCGGGAGCGGGGCGGTGAGCCTTCGTTCCCGGCCATCGCCCAACTCGCCGCCAGCAGCAGGTGATGGCCTCACCCGCCGGCGCCGCCATCGGAGGATGCGCATGACCCTCTCCAAAGACCGGATCGGGGCGCTTCTGCTCCTCGTTTTCTGCTGCGGCTATTGGTACATGACGTATCAGATCCGCATGCTGCCGTTTCAAGCGGCGGCGGCCTTCAACTCCCGCACCATGCCCGAAGCGTTGGCGGTACTCGGCACGGGGCTCTGCCTCTTGTTGCTGGTCTTTCCGGGCTCGGATGAGAAGCTTGAGCTCAAGGGCTTCAAATGGGGCCTGGGCGCGATGATGATCGGCCTCATGGTGTTCTACGGGCTCGCGCTCCGGCCGCTCGGCTTTCTCCTCTCGACATCGATCTTCCTCATGGGCGGGTTTCTGGCACTGGGTGAGCGGAACCCGCTCACGCTGATCCTGGCCGCGGTGCCCATCACCGTCGCGTTCTGGGCGCTGATGAACTACGGGCTCGATATTTACGTGCAGCCGCTGCCGGAGATCGACTTCGGCACAGCGGCGCCGCCTGCGGCGGAGAACGGCGGTACGAGCGGGGGTGCGAGCGATGATTGAGGGGATCCTGATCGGCCTCGGCACGGCCCTCACTTTCCAGAACCTGATCATGGTGGTGGTCGGCTGCCTGGTCGGCACCTTTATCGGGATGCTGCCGGGGCTCGGGCCCATGTCGGCCATCGCACTGATGATCCCGATTGCCATCGGGTTCGACCCGGCGGCGGGCATCATCCTGATGGCGGCGGTGTACTATGGTGCGATCTTCGGTGGCTCGACCTCGTCCATCCTGATCAACGCGCCGGGCGTTGCCTCGACGGTTGCGACGTCCTTCGACGGCTATCCGCTGGCGAAACAGGGCCATGCGGGCAAGGCGCTGGCGATCGCGGCCTATGCGAGCTTCTCGGGCGGGGTGATCGGGGCGCTCCTGCTGTTGGTCGCAGCGCCGAGCCTTGCGGAGGTGTCTCTCGCTTTCCAATCGACGGACTATTTCGCGCTGATGGTGCTGGGGCTCACGGCGGTCGCGGCCTTTGCGGGGCGTGGTCAGGTCTTGAAGGCGCTGTTGATGACGGTCGTGGGGCTGATGCTTTCGACCGTGGGGACGGATCAGACGCAGGGTATTCAGCGCTTCACCTTCGGGATGATCGACCTTTTGGACGGCGTGTCGTTCCTACTGCTGGCAATGGCGACCTTCGCGCTTTCCGAGGCGCTGATGGGGGTGATGAAGCCTGTTTCTGAGGCCGACCGGCAGCGGGAGATGGACGCGCAGCGCGGCGTCGGCAACATGAAGGTGACCGGGGCCGAGGCTGTGGAGATCGCCCCCGTGATCGGTCGCTCCTCGATCCTCGGGTTCTTGATCGGCGTGCTGCCGGGGGCGGGGGCGACGATTGCAAGCTTCCTCGCCTATGGCACCGAGCAGCGGCTGGCCGGGTCGCGGAAGGGGGCGCTTTTCGGCAAAGGCTCGATCCGCGGATTGGCAGCACCGGAGAGCGCGAACAATGCCGCGGCGACGGGGTCCTTCGTGCCGCTCCTGACGCTAGGCATCCCGGGATCGGGCACGACGGCGATCATGCTGGGGGCGCTCATCTCATACGGCATTCAGCCGGGGCCACGGCTCTATATCGATCAGCCGGACGTGTTCTGGTCCGTGATCATCAGCATGTGGATCGGCAATGTGATCCTCTTGATCCTGAACCTGCCGCTCATCCCCTATATCGCGCGGGTCCTGGCGATCCCGGGGCGGTTTCTGTTGCCGATGATCTTCTTCTTCTCGCTCATCGGCGTCTATTTCGTCAGCTTCAACACCTTCGACATCCATATGATGGTGGTGTTCGCGGTGGCGGCGGTCGCGCTGCGGCTGCTAGGCTTTCCGATGGCGCCGATGATCCTGGGCTACATCCTGGGGGGCATGATGGAGGAGAACCTGCGCCGCGCGCTCCTCATCAACAACGATAGCTGGTCGTTCCTGTGGGAGCGGCCGTTAACGCTCTCGATCTTGCTCATTGCGCTCGCGACCATCCTGATCCCGATCGTGGCGCCTTATCTCGGCCGTTTGCTGGGACGCCGGCGCGAAGGAGCTGGCGAGGGCGGGTAAGGGGTTTCGGGGCCTCGTTTGCAGTGTCGCCGACGCGACGCTCGTGTCGCTCAGTCACCGCCTTGCGGCGGTGCCGAAGCGGGTGGCGCTGGCGGCGGGTTCAGTTCCTCGCACCGGGCCAGGCGATGGCGCGGCGATAGAGATGCCAAGTCGCATGCCCGAGGAGCGGCATGACGAAGATGAGGCCCACGAAAGCCGGCAGGGACCCCACGACAAGAAAGAGCGCCACGAGGAAGCCCCAGGCGAGCATGGTGCCGGGGTTTTGGCGCAAGACGTCGATGGACGTTTCTACCGCGACCCTCAGCCCCACATCGCGATCGGCGAGGATCGGGAAAGCGAAGGCCGCGACCGCGAGCGCCGCGAGGGCGAAGAGAAAGCCCACGCCCGTCCCGCCGATGATCATCACCCAGCCTGCCGTCGTGCCGAGGGCGTTGTCGAAGAAATCGGCAATCGAGACCGGGTGACCGGGCCCGAGTGTGAGATCGTAGAGGATCTGCGCGAAGACGAGCCAGGCCACATAGAGCGCGATGAGAGCGAGACCGAGCAAGAAGATCGCGCCGAAGGAGGGGCTTGCCAGGACGCTGAGCGCATCGGCCCAGCCCGCAGGGCGTCCGTCCTCCCGTCGCTTCGAGAGCTCGTAGACCGAGACGGCGAAGAAGGGTCCGAGGAGCGCGAAACCTGCGGCGATTGGGAAGATCAGAGGCAGATGCGCGGTGTCATAGGCGAGGACGGAGATCACGACGCCGATGACGGGATAAATGAGGCAGAGCGCGACCACGTCGCTGCGGAAACGGCCGATATCCTCCCATCCCTCGGCGAGGGCCTCGGAGAGATCGCCGAGCGTGATCCTGCGTGTCGCCGGTTTCGCGGTCTCTCCTGCGACGCCACGGATGGCGCGGGCGACGGAGGCGAGCCAGCCGGTGGCGTTCGCGACCTGTTGGCCGGTGTATTCGATCGGGTTCTTAATGGTTTCCATGCGTCCTCTCCCTTTGCCAAAGGCGGATGTCGGTAAGGATCGTCAGGGAAGAAAAGGTAGCCCGCCCGGGTGGATCGGAAAGCGTGGTTGAGGGGAGCGCGCGTGACGGCGTCAGCGCGAGGTCGGCCGTGGGGAGCGGGGGGCGGGTACTTTGCGGGACCGATCAGCCCGCCAGCAAGCGCTCAACGATCTCACGGCTGTTCCGGCTGAGATCGTTGAGAGCGGCGATGCGCTCCAGTTCGGCGCGCATGAGCGCCTGGCGATGGGGCGTGTAGCGGCGCCAGCTTTCGAAGCAGCCGCAGACGCGGGCGGCGGTCTGCGGGTTCAGCGCGTCGAGACGGATCAGCCAGTAGGCGACGAAGCGGTAGCCCGCACCGCTTTGAGCATGGAAGCCCACAGGGTTTGCCATGCCGAAACTCGCGATGACGGAGCGGAACCGGTTCGGGCGTTTCCAGCTGAAGGCGGTGTCCTTGGTGAGTGCTTCGACCCTGTCGACCGCGCCGGGCAGGGGGGCAGTCGCCTGCACGGCGAACCACTTGTCCATCACCAGCTCGTCACCCGACCAGCGCGCCCGGAAGGCTTCGAGGCGGGCATCGGCACCGGGCGCGCCGGAATGCACGAGGGCGGTGAGTGCGGCGAGGCTGTCGGTCATGTTGCTGGCATCGTCGAAATGCGTCTCGGCCGTGCGGTGCGCCTCCGCGCTGTCGGACGCGAGAAAGAGCGTCAGGCAACGATTGCGGAGCGCGCGCTGACCCGCTGAGGCTGCATCCGGCGTGTAGGGGCCCGCGACAGCCATTGCGCCGTAGGTCTCGGTGAGCAGGCTTCCCAGCCGTTCGCCGAGCGCTTGGCGCATGGTTTGGAGGGCGTGGTGGATGGCATCGGGATCGGCGGTGCCGCCTTGGCCAGCGATCTCTGCCGCCACTTCGTCATTGCCGGGGAGTTCGAGAACAAGCGCGCGGAAGGCGGGATCGAGATTGCGGTCAGCCAGAACGCGGCCGAGGGCATCGGTCCAGGCATCCGGGATCGCGGCCGCCGGGTCGGCGGTCCGTGTCAGAGCGATCGACATCGCGTAACGCCGCCCAGCCTCCCACCGGTTGAAGGGATCGGTGTCATGGGCGAGCAGGAACGCGCGTTCCGTATCTTCGATCTCACGCTCAAGGATCACGGGTGCAGAGAAGCCGCGCAGGAGCGAGACAGTGGGGCGGGGCTGATTGCCCGGCCCTTCGACCGTCTCACCTGCGGCGAGCAGGCGCGCCGTGCCATCCGCCGGCGCGATGCAGATCGTTTCGGACTGTTCGGTCAGGGCCACGACGGTCGTTGCCAAAACCTCCCGCCCGTTTCCGTCGAGGACGCCGAGGGCGAGCGGAATCACGAGGGGTGATTTCTCGGACTGCCCGGGGGTGGGTGAGAGCTGCTGGGTCAGCGTGAGGCTCAGCACCCGGCCATCCCATGCCTCCTTGACGGAGAGGCGGGGGGTCCCTGCCTGGCTCCACCAGCGGGCGAAGCGCGAGAGATCGATGCCGCAAGCATCTTCGAAGCAAGCCCGGAACTGTTCGATCGTGCAGGCCTGGCCGTCGTGACGTTCGAAGTAAAGATCGAGCGCCGCCCGGTAGCCCTCAGCCCCGACGAGCGTTCGTAGCATCCGGATGATCTCGGCGCCCTTCTCGTAGACGGTGGCCGTGTAGAAGTTGTTGATCTCGATATAGGCTTCGGGGCGCACCGGATGGGCGAGCGGACCCGCATCCTCGGGGAATTGCCGCGCCCTCAGCGCCTTGACCGCATCGATACGGCAGACGGCTTCCGAGCGTTCGTCCTCGCTAAAGCACTGATCGCGGAAGACGGTCAGCCCTTCCTTCAAGCAGAGCTGGAACCAGTCTCGGCAGGTGATCCGGTTGCCCGTCCAATTGTGGAAATACTCATGCGCCACGATCCCTTCGATCAGCGCATAGTCCCGGTCGGTCGCGGTATCGGGGCTCGCCAGCACATAACGCGAGTTGAAGATGTTGAGCCCCTTGTTCTCCATCGCGCCCATGTTGAAGTCGTCGACGGCGACGATCTGGAAGAGATCGAGATCGTATTCGCGACCATAGGCCTGCTCGTCCCAAACCATCGAGCGTTCGAGCGCGTCCATGGCATAGGCGCAGCGCGTCTCATCCCCCGCCCGCACCCAAAGCTTGAGATCGACTTCGCGGCCGGAGGCGGTAACGAAGCGGTCCTCGTGGCTCACAAGCCGACCGGCGACGAGGGCGAAGAGATAGGCGGGCTTAGGGAAGGGATCGTGCCACTCAGCGAAGTGGCGCCCTTTCGCCAGCGCACCGGTCGTACCTGGATTGCCGTTGGACAACAGGATCGGGGCGGAGGAAGCGTCCGCTTCGATCCGAACGGTGAAGGGCGCCATCACATCGGGCCGGTCCGGATAGTAGGTGATCTTCCGGAACCCTTCGGCCTCGCACTGCGTGCAGAACATGCCGTTCGAGAGGTAGAGGCCTTCGAGTTCTGTATTGCTGTCGGGGTCGATCTCGGTCGTGCAATCCCACTCGAAGCTCGGACCGGGTAGAGCGGAGGGCGCAACGGTCATCCCCTCACGATCGAGCGTCAGCGCGTCGCCCCCCTCCAAGGCTTGGCCGTCGATGGCTGCCGAGACCAGGGTGAGCTTGCGACCGTCGAGGCGGAGGGGCGGCAAGCTGTCAGTCGCGGTTTCGTCGTTCAGTCGGAAGGCGATCCTGGCACGGACGCGGGTTGCGCGCGGGGCGAGGTCGAAGTCGAGACGCACGTCGTCGATCAGCCAGGGGGGCGGTTGATAGTCGGCGAGCCGCACGGTCTGACCAGTCTCGGGCGCAGCGTCGGCGTCGGCGATCTCAACCATCGGGGATGCTCCATGGCGTCTTCCTCTTCGGCATAGCGCGCAAGGCCCGTGCCGCCCAGCCCCATCGCCTGGGCTCGGTGCCGCACAGGGGGCCATATAGGGGGCCGCAGAGAGTGCTAAAATCGATGCAGGGAGGGGGCGTGGCGCTTGACGTGTCGCTGTCGTAGAAGCGCTTCGCGGCCAGGGCGCCTCTGTCCATGATGCCGCGGTGCTTCTGCGCGAGGATGGTATGGCTAGGGCAGGGAGCGGCGCGAAGGGCAGCTCTGGACGTGGAGCGGGTGCGAAGAAACCCGCAAGCCGCGGGCGGGCGACGACTGGCCAAGCCACCAAGGCCAAGCCGGGCGGCAAGGGCGGCAAGACCCGCCGCAAGGCGCAAGCGAATGCACGCACGAAGCGGGACGAGGCCGCCGGGCGCTGGATCCTCGCCGCGGTCCTCTTGATCGGAGGGCTCACAGCCCTCCGTCTCGGCGTGAACGCGCTCGATCTCATACCCGTGCATTTCGACGAGGCGCAGTACTGGGCCTATGGGCAGGAGCTCGCTTGGGGCTACTTCTCCAAGCCACCTCTCGTCGGCGCCGTCATCAGGATCACGACCGATTTCGGTGGGGACACGCTCTTCTGGCTGCGCTTCGGCGCTCCCGTCGCTCATGCGATCATCGCGGTAGGCCTCTTTGTCCTGGGCCGCCGGCTCTTCGATGCTGCGACCGGGTTCTGGGCGGCGGCTGCATACGCGCTCGCGCCCGGTGTCAGCGTCTCGTCGATGATCATGTCGACCGACCCGGTGATGATGGCGTTCTGGGTCCTGGCGCTTCTTTTCTGGCTCCGCGCGGCCGAGGGCGGAGGAGCGACAGACTGGGCGCTCATGGGCGTCATGATCGGTCTTGGCGCCCTCGCGAAATACACAATGCTGGTCCTACCCGTCGGCGCCCTCGGCTATGCGCTCCTCTCCGCGCGCGGGCGCGACTGGAGGGGTACGGGGATCGTGGTGGCGGCCGCGTTGGTCGTGCTTGGCCCCAATCTTCTTTGGAACCTCGACAACAGCTTCGCGACCGTCACCCATGTGGCCGAGGACGCCGATCCAGGGGACGGCTACCTCAACCCGCTGAAGTTTCTGGAGTTCTTGGGCGCCCAGTTCGGCGTGATCGGCCCTGTGCTCTTTCCGGCGATCCTCGCGGCCTTCTGGTTCCGCGGCACCTGGCGCGAGGATTGGCGCATGCGTCTCCTCGCCTGGCAGACGGGCACGCTCCTCTTCGCCATGCTGGCGCTCGCCTTCGTGACGCGAGCGCAACCGAACTGGGCCGCCCCGGCCTATGTCGCGGGTAGCCTCTTCGCCGTTCGCTTCTTGATGGGTTTGGGTGCGGCACGTCTCCTTCGCTGGCAGCTCGGCCTCGGCGC
>JBCDFC010000066.1:0-20929 GCA_039178805.1 Pseudomonadota bacterium
CGTTGAAGCCGCGGTTGATGTAGCCGCCCTTGTCGTAGCTCGCGCCCTCGTAGCCGAGGAGCGCCCAAACCTCAGGGTCGTTGTAGAGGGTGACGATCACGGTGCCGCGGACGTGCTGGAAGAAGGCCGTGCCCTCGATGGATTTGAGATGCGCTAGCGCCGCTGCGTCGTCCATTTCGGCGAAGCCCGCTTCGGCCAGATCGTGCATGCCCTCGGCGAACATCAGCGATTTGGCAGGCGATGCTTTGGCCCCTTCGCGCGCAGCGTCTGCCGTGCGCTCGTAGGGTGCGTCCGGGAACTGGGCATGCGGGAAGGCGACGCGGATCATGCGCAGAAGGAGCGCCTTGCTCTCCGCATCGACCTCGATCTTGATGCCCGCGAGGGCCAGCCTGTCGGCCGATGCGAGGCCGAGTGCTGCCGCGCATGCCGTCCCTCGCAGGACGAACCGTCGTGATAGGATCATGGTTTCCTCCGTTGTTTTTTGTCGTTGGGTCGAGGGGCGTCAGCGGTAGCGACCCGCCCGCTGCATCACCTCGATCTCGTAGCCGTCGGGGTCTTTGACGAAGAAGAACTTGGCGATCACGGGTGTGCCCGGGCCGCCTGGCGCGAATTCGACGAGCTTGCGGGGTGCGAAGCCCGCCGTCTCGAACCGCGCGTGCTCGGCGTCGAGGTCGTCGACGCAGACCGCCATATGGCCATAGCCGTTGCCGAGATCGTAGGGCTCATCGGTGCCCTTGTTCACGGTCAGCTCCAGCTCGAAATCGTTCTCCGCGTTGCGGAGATAGACGAGCGTGAATCTCTCGAAATCGAGCCGGTCCGCGACCTTGAGCCCGAAGGCACGGTCGTAGAAGTCGAGCGAGCGCTGCTCATCCAGCACTCGGATCATCATGTGGATCGCCTTGGCCATGCCTTCCCCGTCGCCTTCCCCGCCGATGTCGTTTCAGGGAAGTCTACGGCCTGTCGGCTGGGGATGGTGGTAGCCGACTACTACTCAGCGGCGACCGGCACGGCGGCCTCGTTGGCGTTCCGATGCAAGTGCACGAGGCAGGCGCAGCGGAGAAGCGAGGCGAAGTTCCCAACCTCGCCGCGCAGTTCCGTCACCTCGTCATGCAGCTTCGAGCAGAACTGCGGCACCGTGATCCCATCACGCTCGGCAATCTCGTCCAGCACCCGCCAGAACGCGACCTCGAGCCGGATCGACGTGGAATGACCGCTGAGCCGCATCGACCGCGTCTCGCTGGCATAGTCGCCAGGGTCCTGCCCGGCAAAGATCTGACACATGGCATCCTCCCACAGGCATCTCTGACGGACGCCTTCGACGCGGCAGTCTCGCCGCCGCTACGGAAGGGTACACTGCGATTTACCGATGCGCCAAGCGATGACGCCGCAGGGGCAGTCTAGAGGCAGTTTAGGGGCAGTTTTCACCGCGCGGCTGAGCCAATTCATCAGGCCTGAGCCGTCATCGCCCGGCGCGACTTGGGGCCCGAGAACATCGCGTGGCTGCGTGGATTGCCGGGCCCGGTCCGGCAACGACATCGGTGCGTTGGAGTGGTCTGACTTGCACGGAACGAACCCAGACGCGTCATCCCCGGGCTCGACCCGGGGATCCAGAAAACTGATTGAATTCGGGTGTCGTGAGGAGGGCTGGATTGCCGGATCACGTCCGGCAATGACGTCGGTGCGTCGCGAGCGCAGTCAGCCCACCGCCGACGGCGCGGCCACGTCGTCGCCCACGACCGACTCGAAGCCCTCGAATTCCGGATGGCCCTGATACATGACCTTGTTCTGACCCGCGTCCTTGTGGGCGGCACGGAAATGCTCGGACTTCGTCCAAGCCTCGAAGGCCGCGCGATCCGCCCAGATCGTGTGGGAGGCGTAGAGCACATGATCCTCACGCTCGGGCCCACGCAGAAGGTTGAAGCGCTTGAAGCCGTCGACCTCGTTCAAATGGGTCGTGCGCTCGCGCCAGACGGTCTCGAACGCCTCCTCATGCCCTTTGACGACACGGAAGCGGTTCATGGCTACGAACATTGGCTCTCTCCTTCGGCTGAGGCGTAGATCGGGACGATGGCGCGGAGGCCGGGCGCCGGCTCCGAGATGGCGACCGGCAGGCCGTAGACGGGGGCGAGGCGCGCATTCGTCAGTGTTTCTTCAGGCGTGCCCACTGCAACGATCCGACCTTCGTTCATAAGCGCGACTGTATCCGCCATCGCGCCGGCAAGCGAGAGGTCGTGGAGCACGGCGAGCACGCCGACGCCGTCCTCCGCCGCCCGGCGTGCCGCGCGCATGACCGAGGCTTGGTGGCGAAGATCGAGGCTCGCGGTCGGCTCGTCGAGGAGGAGCCAGCGCCCGCCGCCGAGGAGCTGCCCCGCGCGAAGCTGCGCGAGCGCGCGGGCCATATGCGCCCGGTGGCGTTCTCCACCCGAAAGCGCGTCGATGCCCCGGTCGAGGAGGCCCGCGAGGCCGAGGGACCGGGCCGCCTCTCGCACGATGCGCGTGGCGTCGGCGGGGGAGACCGCCCTCGGGATGCCAAGCTCGACGAGTTCCGCGAGCGTGAAGGGGGCGGCGGCGGCGGGTGTCTGGTCGAGCACGGCGCGCTGCAGGCCGAGGGCCGCGGGGCTGAGGCTTGTGGGATCGGTGCCGTCCATCAGGATCGAGCCGGCGCGCGGGGTGAGCGCGCCCGAGAGACAGGCGAGGAGCGTCGATTTCCCAGCCCCGTTCGGTCCCACCAGCGCCGTGACGCAGCCGGGCTGGAGGCGGAGCGCTGCGCCGTCGAGGACCGGGCGGCCGCCGAGGACGACCGTGACATCCCGCGCCTCAAGCATGGCCGCGCCCGCCCCGCCCGCGGAGCAGGAGCCACAGGAAGAACGGCCCGCCGATAAGGCTCGTTGCGAGCCCGATGGGCGGCTCGGCCGGCGGCACCGCAAGGCGGACGCCGAGATCGGCCGCCAGGATCAGCGCCATCCCCATCAGCGCCGAAGCCGGCAGCAGGATCGCGTGGCGGGGCCCGAGGGCGAGGCGTGCCAAATGCGGCGCCACGAGCCCGATGAAGCCGATGGGCCCAGCCGCCGCCGTCACCGCACCGACCGCGACGGCGGTTGCGAGACCGATGGCAAGCTTCGAGCGTTCGACATCGAGACCCGCGTGGAAGGCCGCCCGCTCACCGAGCTGAAAGAGATCGAGATCCCGCGCACGAGCGAGCAGCACCGGGAGCGCCGCCACGGCAAGCGCGCCCGCCGCAAACACCAGCGTCCAACCCGCGCCGCCGAGCGCGCCCATGGTCCAGAAGGTGAGATCGCGGAGTTGGGTGTCGTCGCTGACATAGACCATCGCGCCGATGGCAGCGCCCGCAATGGCGTTCACGGCGACGCCCGCCAGGATCAGCGTGGCGACCGAGGTCTCACCGCCCCGGCGCGCGAGCGCGAAAACGAAAGAGATGACGAGGGCCGCGCCGAAGAACGCGGCGACGGGAAGGAGGAACGGTCGCAACCCCGCCGGCAGGGCACCGGCCACGAAGCCGCCAAGGACGATGGTCGCGACCGCTCCGAGCGACGCGCCGCCGGTGACGCCGATGAGCCCTGGATCCGCGAGCGGATTGCGCAGGACGCCCTGAAGCGCCGCGCCCGCAAGCGCCAGAGCAGCACCGGTTGCGAGCCCCAGGAGCACGCGCGGCAGGCGGATCTGCCAGACGATGGCGCTCTCCGCCGGCGTGCCCCCGCCAAACAGTGCGGCGATGACGCGGGGCGGCGGGATCTCGACCGGGCCGAGGGCGAGCCCTGCAAGCGCGAGGGCCGCGACCAGCAAGCCGAGGAGCAGGAGAGCCGGAGAGGCGAGACGACGGCCAAGTCTGAGCGTCGCCTCCATGCGATCAGAGACCGGCCGCGACCGCGTTCTCCGCATGCAGCGCCCGGGCAAGCTCGGCAATCGCATCGGGCGTGCGGGGCCCGAAGCCGAGGAGCAACATGCCCTCCATCGCGATCCCGCGGCGTGCTTGGCCCGCTGGGGTCAGCGCCACTTCCGGCAGATCGAGGATCGCGTCGAGCCCGCCGATCCGGTCCGCATGTTGGCTCATGACCAGGATCGCATCGGGGGCGGCCGCGATGATCGCCTCACGGCTCATGGGTTTGTAGCCCTCGACGCCCGCCCCAGCGTTCACCCCGCCTGCGAGCGTGATCATGTTGTCGGCGGTCGTGCCCGTGCCGCCGATCATCGGCGCACCGTTCCGGATGCCTAGGATGAAGAGCACGCGGGGCGACGACCCGATCGTTGCGACCTTGTCCTTCACGCTGGCGAAGTCCGCCTCGAAACGCGCGGCAAGCGCCTCGGCCGCGTCCGCCCGATCGATCGCCTGACCGACGAACCGGATCTTCTCGGGGATCGCCGCTGCCGCATCTGTCTCAGGCGCGCGCGCGATCGCCACACCCGCCGCCTCGAGCTGCTCGAGCGCGATATCGGGCCCGGCATCATGCGCTGCGATCACAAGATCCGGGGTCAGCGACAGCACGCCCTCGGGCGAGAGGCGGCGCACATAGCCGATCTGCTCCCGCTCCGCAGCCTCCGGCGGGAAGTTCGAGGTCTGATCGACGCCGATGACACTATCGCCCGCGCCGAGCGCGAAGACGATCTCAGTCAGATCGCCCCCCGCTACGACGATCCGTCCCGGCGCCTTGTCCTCGGCCCAGGCGCCGGTGTTGCCGTCGGCCGCCACGAGACCGGCGGCCATCGCCAACGCGGCGAGCGTGTTGAAGCTGCGTCGGTTCATGCTGGTTCTCCGATGCTCTGATCCACGACGGCGCGCCATGCCTCGCGCTCGCCCTCGCCCGGTGGGCGGCTGCCGAAGAACTGACAGATGAGCTGACGGTCGGCGTCGAACAGCTCCACAGAAGTGATACGGCCGCGAAGCTGGGTCGGCTTGATCACGACCCAGGCGCTCGCCACCCGGTCGGTCCGCAGATGCAGGTTGAAGCTCGGGTCCATCACGTTGAGCCACGGCCCCATGGGCACGATCCGCTCCACGGGGCCCGAAAAGATCTGCATGCAGCCGCGGTTTCCGACGAAGCACATGATCGAGACCCGGGCGCTGGCGGCGCCGTTGAGCAGCCGCTCCACAATCGCATTATCGGCACGGAAGGCGAGATCCTCACCCGCGAGGCGCAGCGCCTGCTCACGGCCCACGCCGATGCGGCGCAGAAGCCCGAAGAAATCGTGGCTATGCTCGAGCTTTTGCCAGCCGTCGCGGAGGGCGGCCGTGTCGATCTCGCTGTCGGGCGGGTCGGCGGGGATCGGCGGCGGTGCCTCGAACTGAGCGGGTGCCCCGTCATCGTCGACGCGTTCATCGACGGCCTTGTCCCAGACCGCCTGATCCGTCTCGCCCACAGCATAGAGCTTGATGACCGCGGTGCCGGCGGCATCGAAGACCTGCACCGAATGGCGGAGACCCGACCGCGTCTCCTCGGACATGGCATAGGCCACATGCCAGTGGCGCAGGAAGAGCCGCAGATCGATGGGCCCCGTCACCTGGCCCATATGCCCGTGATGGGCGACTTCTCCCATCACGCCCGTCGTCTCGTGCACGACCGCATCGTTCCGCGTGAGCGTCATCATGGGCCCCGCAGCCTTCAGACCTTCGAGAAGCGGCATGAAGTCGATGCCCTGCCCCCGCAGCCTGCGCACACCGTCACCACGGCGCGCGTCGGCCAGCACGCCTTCGCCGACGCCCAAGGCATCGGCGATATCGCGCGCCCGCGCGCCGGTATCGCTCGCTTTCCTGCGGCGATACTCGGCTGCCAGATCGCCCCGGGCCGCGTCGACCTGAAGCTCGCCCATGAGCCTTCTCCTCAGAACCGGATCGTGGCGGCCAGTTTCACCGCCAATCCTGGGCTATTTAGCTCGTTCGGGTGGATGCTAAAGCGCCTATCCGTCACGTTGTCGATCCCGGCCGAGAAGATTGCGCCGGCGAGCGGACCCTCCGACGGTGCCCAGTTGGCGAAGATGTCGAAGACGGCATAGCCAGAGGTCGTGACCGAGCCCTCGGGCACGTCATCCTCGTTGATGCCCCGGGTGAACGTGCCGCGGATCCCAACCTCCATATCGTCGATCGGGCGCACGCCGCCGGTCAGCACCAGCCGGTCCTGCGGGATCGAGCCAAGCTCGCCCGCATCGTCCTGCTGCTCGCCCCTCGGGATCGTGATGCTGGCCGAGGTGAACCAGAGCCCCGTGTCGTACTCGACCTCGCCCTCGAAGCCGAAGAGCACCGCGTCGACATTCAGATTGGTGGTCGTGCCGCTCACTTCGAGCCGACGGGTGAAGGGGTTGAAGCCCACCGTCGAGAAGTCGATCGCCTCGACGCGCGTGTCCACGAAGTCCTTCACCCGCGAGTAATAGCCGTTGACGGAGACGCGGAGTTGATCGCCCGGAAGCGCGACATCGTTCATGTCATAACGGCCACCAACTTCGATCTGTGTCGCGCGCTCGGGCTCGAGATCCGGGGTCGGGACGAATTCGTTCACGCCGGTGAAGAACGGCGCGCCTGGGCCGCCGAGCGGGAAGCTCGGGATCACGAAGTGCACACCGTCCACATAAAGCTCGGTCAGCGTCGGTGCGCGGAAGGAGCGCGAGGCCGACGCGAAGAGCTGCAGATTGTCCGTCGGGCGCCAGTTCACAGCGAGTTTCGGCGAGGGCTGACCCTCCTCGCGATCCTCGAAATCGCCGTCGGGGCGAAGCTGGAAGTAGTCGAAGCGGATGCCCGGCGTGATGGTCACGCCCGGCACGACTTCGAAATCCGCCTGCGCGAAGCCGGCGAAGAAGCGCCGCGTGGCCTCGGGCGCCTGCACGCGCGGCGCGCCATCGCGAAACGCCTCTTGTTCGTCCTGGAAGAACTCGATGCCGTAGGAGATGGAGACCGGCACGCTGCCAAGCGAGAAGCGCGAGATGTTGGTCGCCTCGAAACCGATGGTCTCGAAATCGGTTTCGTCGAAGCGGCCGTCGAAAAAGCGATCTTCGTCCACCTTCACGTCGTTGTAGTAGGCGAGGACCGAGAGATCGACGAGCTCGTCGCCCGGCGGCGCCCAATCCCAGGCGAGGCGCGCCGTTTGGTAGCGCAGATCGCGGTCTACGGTCGTGGTGGTGGAGCCTTGGACGTTGGCATTCGGCGGGGTCGCGCCATCGTCGGTGTAGATCTGATAGCTGCCCTCGATCCGGTGCCCCCCTTCCGGCTCGAAGCCGAGCTTCACGAGTCCGTTCAGGGCGTCGATCTCCGAATCGATGATGTCGTCGCCGTCGCCGTCCTCAAGATCGGAGAACATCGGCCGCCCAGCGAAGAAGACGAGCGCGTCGAACGCTTCGTAGCGGACCGCAGCGGTGCCCGCGCCCAGAAACTCGGTGCCTTGGCTATTGAAGCCGAGCTTGACCTCTCCGCCCCAAAGATCGCCGGGCGCGATCACATCTACGGGATCCTTGGTCTCAAGGAAGATCACACCTCCGATAGCGCCGGAGCCGAAAAGCGTCGACTGCCCGCCGCGCAGAACCTCGACCTGCTTGAGGATCGAGGGGTCCGTGAAGAAGCGGCCGCGATGCGCGAGGTCGAAGTTCTGGCGCGCGCCGTCGATGCGGATCACCACCTGCTCGTCCTGGAAACCGCGGATGTTCGGCTCCTGCGCAATGGCGCGCGGACCGCCCTCGATCGTGAGGCCCGGCACGTCGCCGATCAGTTCTTCGTATGTCGACGGGTTGCGCCGGATGATCTCCTGCTGCCCCACAACCGAGACCGCATTCGGTGTCTCGAGCAAGGCACGCTCGTCGCGCGCGCCGCCGAACACCGTGATCTCTGGCAATTGCGCCGAGCGGCTCGCGCCGACTGCGGTTTGCGCGCTCGCCATGTCTGCTGCCGCCCCGGACGCCAGACAGGCGGCGAGCGCCCCGGCCAATTCCCGCTTCATCGATCTTGCGTTTGCCACGCCACTCTCCGCCCCTGTTCCAGGTTGGTCGTCAACGGGGCTTCCTGGCGTGGCGCAGGCGCCTACGGCTTGGTGGCGAATGTCACGACTCCTTGAGCTAAGGGATGCCGAGCTTTTTGGTCAAGTATGCTGCGATGTCGCGAAAGCCCATGCAGTGAAACGGGCAACGGCTGACGGGCACGGAAACTGGGGTGGTTGAGAGAACGGCAGGCCGCACGGCGCGACCGGCAAGATCGAAGGATCACCAACGCATTTCGGTAGCGGTTCGGCGCCTTGCATTGGCAACCGAGTTCATCGATACACATATATCTGACTGGAATGCTCGGGGACTTCGCCACTGGCGGCCGCCCCGCAGCCACGGCCCGCAAGACGATTGAGAGAGGCATGGCGACATCTGAAGCGACCGCGCTCCCGGAAGAAGCGCCTCAGACAGCAGTTCGATCCCTTCGCTCGACCTGTCTCGAGCGTGTGCGTCACTGCGCGGCGCGTGCCCGGTTGGACCGGCGCATGGATCGCGAGGGACTGCTCAATGTGATTCGCTGCGATGGGTGCCCATTCCAGGACGAGACCTTCTCGCTTCTCCTCAAGCTGCTGCCCATCGCGCTCCGCAGGCAGGTGGTCTTCCACCGCCCGGGGGCCGAGGACACCACATTCGATGAAGAGTGGCTGCTGTCGCTTTTGGACAGCATCAGGCGCAAGGACGACAACAGCGTCGCCTTCGCGCTCTGCTCCCGAGTGGAGCCGCATCTGCGTTCGACGGTACGTGGATTAGCTGAACGTTCCCTCGAGGGTCTTGACGGCGCCGATCTAGAACTATTCTAAAGAGGCGCCAGCCAGCCAGTCGCGCTTGAGCTCGTGACGAGCCAGCCAGGCCGGCATCATGACGATTCGAGGAACGCTATGAATAATCTTGCCACCCGGCTCGAAGCCTCCGCGATTGAGGCCGTTACCGAAGGGCTGACCCAAGCCCTCTCCGAAACCACTGTCGCCACGATGAAGGCGCAGAACTTCCACTGGAACGTCACCGGCATGGCTTTCGGGCCGCTGCATGAGCTGTTCCAGAAGATGTATGAGGACCACTTTGAGGCGCAGGACGACCTGGCCGAGCGCATCAAGGCGCTGGACGGTCACGCCGAGGGCCGGCTTTCCGAGCACCTCAAGCGCTCGAAAGTCGAGGAGAGCGACGGTCACCTCTCGGCCGAAGACATGGTCAAGGCTCTCGCCGAGGACCAGGAACTTCTCGCCGGCACGATGAGCGCGCTGGCCGAGGTTTCCGGTAAGAACGGCGACCCGTTGACCGAGGACCTCGCCATCGAGCGCGGCAAGGTGCACGAGAAGTTCGCCTGGTTCCTTCGCGCCCACTTGAAGTGACGCAAAGGCGGGCCAAAGCCCGCCTGCCAGGCTAGGCGTCGACCCTGTCGTCGATCGGACAGGGGACGTCTTTCTTGGCGCATTTCCGGCGGTAGGCGATCGCCCATCCCTTGAACTTTCCGCCCAGCGCCTGCTGCTGATCGAGCAGCCGCTCGATGAAGGCGCGCTTACGCTTTTTGCCGTCGAGGCCCTTCCACTCGGACTTCTGCTTTTTCGTCATCGAGCAGCCGATGCAGTGGCCGCCTTTCATCTTGTGCTTGCAGACGTCGATACAGGGCGACGGGATCTTGCTCATTCCACTACCTGAGGCTGGCCGGGCCCGCGCAAGGGGCCCGCTGGCGTTAGCCGCAGTACTGAAACAGTGTTGAGGGATTGTCGAGGGTGCCCTAGCGGACAGCCTGCGACCTAATGCAGCCGCCTCTGACCGGGTTGCGTTGAGCTGGTCTCGAACGGGATCTCGTCCAGCAGAATGCCCAATCTGGCCGCATGCTCCAGGATCGGCGCCAACTCGCAGGACCGCACAACTTCCGCCGCACGCGCAGCAGCGGTGTCATGGTCGCCGCGCCCGGCGGCACGCACGACATCCGCCAACAGCATCTCATCCTCACCGAGGCACGGGCAGTATGCCGAATGCCTCGTAAGCTGCCGGTTGAGGCCATGGCTCAAGGCGTAGAGAAAGTCTTCGAGTGCCTGCAGAAGCGTTTCGGCCGACAATTCGCCGATCTCGCCTGACAGGCCGATCCAAACCGCTTGTTGTCCGTCGGGCCCTTCGAGCCACCGTCGGAGGGTGACGACCAAGATTTGGTCGCCCGGTCCCGCCTCCGCCAGCCAGCTCTTACGGCGCCACTCCTGCGCCGTATCCGGTCCGACTGTCATTTTGTGAGGATCAGTTTACCAGCCCGCGTCTCGCGCAGGGTGTAGACCTCAGTTCCATGGACGATCCGGACAGTGTGGGAGCCGCCCAGAAGCAACCGGCTATCGACCGCTTCACCCGGCATCCAATCTTGTTTGCGCTCACCATTCCAGCGCCGCGCCTCGTCAGTTGTGATCACATTGGGGCTCGCCATTGGTCGCTCCTCGCATCATGGCCTGTCTGACATCGCTGACTGTTGTGGGTGTCTGTTCCTGCCGTCAGTGACATCGTCTGGATAGCAGACTGTTTTGCTCGGGAAAAGGCTTTCTCCGATCAAAATGCTCGGCAATAGGCGTTGGTGCCAAAATGACATTCCAGAAAGTCACAGGGCCGTGTGGCAGAGATCAACGGCCCCCACCCGGCCGCAGGGGCCGAAGCTCGCGCCGAACGAGTGCAGAGAATGGAGCGATGAGGCGTGCTTAAGCGCGATTGACGGCTATTCGCGCTCGCCCGGCAGCGTGACGCCGGCGTTGCGCGCATAGACCTTGGCGACGGCCGCGTCGTCCTCACGTCCGAGACCCATTGCCACAGCTTCCCGATACTGCTGCAGCGCGGCCTCGGTAATCGGTGCGGCGAAGCCCACCGATTTGGCGATGTCGAGCACGATCCCGAGATCCTTGGGCCAGATGTTGATCTGGCTGAGCGGCGTGTAGTCGCCATCGACTATGTGCGGCGCCCGGTTCTCGAGCATCCATGAGGTGCCGGCACAGCGAGAGATGACGTCGACGAAGGTCTTCGGCGCGACACCCTGGGTCATGCCGAAAGTCAGCGCTTCGGCCATCGCTGCGATGTGAACGCCTGCAAGTAGTTGATTTACCGCCTTCATGGCCGAACCGGCGCCGGCTGCATCCCCCAGCTCGAAAACCTTCTCGGCTGCCGCGTCGAGCACCGGTGCGGCGGCAGCGAAGGCCTCGGATGTGCCGGAAGCCATGAGCGTGAGCTTGCCCTCCGCAGCTTTCGCCGCACCGCCGGAAAGCGGCGCGTCGAGGAAGTGGACGCCATGGTCTGCGCAACGCGTCTCGACCTCGCGGGCGACATCGGGCGCGACGGTGCTGCAGCCGATCACCACAGAACCTGCGCGCATCATGGGGACGACGCCTGCCTCGCCGAACAAGACCTCGAGCGTCTGTGCTGCGTTGAGGACGACGACGGCGACGGCATCGAGGTCGGGCGCTGCGCTTGTCAGCGTGCCCTGCTCGCCACCTTCGGCTTGGAGCCTCTGCACAGGCTCCGGCATCACATCGGCACCCCAGACGCGATGGCCTGCGCGCAGGCAGGAGAGTGCGACACCGTATCCCATGGAGCCGAGTCCGATAACCGCGACCGATTTCGATGATGTCATTCCTTCGTCGTCCTCTTTCGGCGCTGGTGGTTCCAGAGAGGGGCTAATGGCGCGCGCTCCTCATCCGGTGTCGATGTTGCTTATGTTTTCACTAACATAAATTCAACTCAATTATGTTTAGATAATCATGGATCAGGCTCCAGGCAGTGGTTTTCAGATGGCCAAGCAAACCGGTCAGGATCGGCGTAGCGGCCCCCCGACCATGACAGATGTCGCGCAGATCGCGGGGGTCAGCCAGATGACCGTCTCCCGCGTGATGCGGGGCGAGGGTTACATCTCTGCCGCGGTGCGCGATCAGGTGCGCGCGGCCGCGTCCGAGATCGGGTACATCCACAACAGGTTGGCAGGCGGCATCTCGGCCTATGACAACCCACTAGTGGGCGTCGTCTTACCCACGCTGCAGAACCGGGTCTTCACCGAGGTTCTGGCGGGGATCAGCGACACCTTGGATGAGAAGGGACTGCGCCCCGTCTTCGGTGTGTCTGAGTATTCGCTCGAGACCGAGAAGGACATGGTCTTCGATCTGCTCTCCTGGCGTCCGCGGGGGCTCATCCTCTCGGGGCTCGAGCATACCGACGAAGTCCGCAGGATCGTGCGGAAGACTGGCGTGCGCACCGCCGAGATCATGGATATCGACGGCGATCCGATGTCTGCCTGCTTCGGCTTTTCTCAGGAGGCGGCGGGGGCCGAGATGGCGCGCTATCTCCTCAGCCGGGGCTATCGCCAGTTTGGCTATGTCGGCAGCTATAGCGGCCTCGATCTCCGAGCGCTGAAGCGCTTCGAAGCGTTCGCCGCGACGGTTCAGGCGGCCGGCGCGCAGATCCTTGCCGAACGGGTGGCCCATGAGCCGTCGTCGATGCTGGTGGGGCGGCAGCTCACGAACGAGATCTTGGGCCAGAATAGTCAGCCCGAGGTGCTCTACTACTCGAACGACGACCTTGCGGCCGGTGGGTTGATGCACTGCTTGGCCAAGGGGATCGGCGTGCCGAAGGATCTGGCGATCGCCGGTTGCAACGGCCTCGATTTCCTCGACGCCCTTCCAATGCGAATTACGACCACCAAGACCCCACGTTTTGAGATCGGCGCCGCTGCTGCTGCATGGGTGACCACTGGTGACAACGCTGGGGCTCAGGCGCAACGTCAAAGCCTGGAGACGACGATCATCGAAGGCGACACTGCCTGAGGCGCGTGCCCGGCGCCCTGCCCCGCCCCGGGATCCAGCAAGCGCGACGGCAGGGTGGAGCGCCTACCGACCTCCCCTCCTCGTGTGATGCACGGGCTTGACCCCGGATTGCCGGGTCAAGCCCCGCAACGACGTGGTTCCCATGAACATGTGAGGTCAGTAGGCGGGCTAGCCGAGCGTTACCCGTGGCTCGACACCTGCCAGCACTTGGATGACGGCCTGCGCAGTTATGCGGCCAGCCCTTTCGCCATCCGGCCCGATGACGACGGCGGGTCGCGCCGCACCAACGAGCATTGAGGCGATGCTGTCGATGGTATCGGTCGACCTGATGGCAACGGCGTCCGAGAGATCCGAGGCATCGGCAATCGGCTCCATGATCATCTCGGCCCGAATGACTTTCGCCCGCGGCACATCACGGGTGAAGCGCGCGACATAGCTGTTGGCCGGCGCCAGCACGAGCTCGTCTGGCGTCCCGATCTGCACGATCTCCCCCTGATCCATGATGGCGATGCGGTCGGCGATTTTGATCGCTTCGTCCAGATCATGGGTGATGAAGATGATCGTCTTGTGGAGCTGGGTCTGAAGCCTCAGCAATTCGTCCTGAAGATCGGCGCGGATCAACGGGTCGAGGGCGGAGAAGGGCTCATCGAGAAACCAGACAGCCGGGTCGGAGGCGAGGGAGCGGGCGATGCCCACCCGCTGCTGCTGGCCGCCCGAGAGCTCGTTGGGGAAATGATCCTCCCGCCCTTCGAGGCCGACGAGGCGGATCATCTCGCGCGCCCGCGCCTCGCGCTCTGCCCGCTTGCTGCCATGGATCTGCAGCGGGAAGGCGACGTTGTTCAGCACATTGCGGTTGGGAAGAAGGGCGAAGTGCTGGAACACCATGCCCATCAGCCGGCGGCGAAGCGCGATCAGCTCATCGGGCTTCGCGCCCAAGAGGTCCTGGCCATCGATGGTGACACTGCCATGGGTGGGCTCGATCAGGCGCGAAAGGCAGCGGACGAGCGTCGACTTGCCAGAGCCTGAGAGCCCCATGATCACGAAGACCTCGCCGCGCGCGATGGAGAACTGCGCGCCGCGAACGGCAGCGGTCCAGCCCCTGGCCGCCAGCGCCTCCGGGTCGGTGCGCTCGGCCGCGGGCAAGGCGGCGAATGCGCCGTCCGGGGCACCGAACACCTTCCACAGATCGCTGCAGGCGAGCATCGGGCCGTTCACGAAGCGTCCACCTTGGTGCCGGCCCGCCGTGCCGCGGCCTTGAGGAGCGCGTCCGCGATCAGCGCCAGGGCAGCAACGCAGAGGCCCGCGACGATCCCTTGCCCCACGATCGATCGGTTGAGCGCGATCAGAACCTGCTGGCCCAGATCCTTGGTCCCCACCAGCGCCGCGATCACGAGCATCGAGAACGCCATCATGATCGTCTGATTGACGCCGAGCAGCAGCGTCGGCACGGCAGCCGGCAGCCGGATATAGAGCATCACTTGCCACGGCTTACAGCCAGCGATGGCCGCAGCCTCAAGCCGTGCCGGCGGCGCCTGGCCAAGCCCGATCATCGCGTAGCGGATCGCTGGTGCCACGGCATAGAAGAAGATGGCGATCACGGCCGAGACATCGCCGATGCGGAACAGCATCACCGCCGGCAGCAGGTAGACGAGCGTCGGCAGTGTCTGCAGCGTGTCGAGCGCGAGGTCGGCGGTACGGCGCAGCCCGGGCCTGCTCGCCAGCCAAAAGCCGACCGGGAAGCCTATGATCAGCGCCAGTGCGACGGAGATGATCATCAGATAGACTGAGTTCATCGCCGGCTCCCAAAAGCCGGTGACGACCACGAAGAGCGCCATGCCAACACAGAACGCGGCGTTCCGCCCCCCGCCGATGGCAAAGGCCGCGATGCCGAGCAACCCCACCGCCATCGCCCAGGGCATCACCGCGAGCGCATCGCGCAGCGGCCGCATGATCTCGAGCAGCACGAAGGCCCGGAACGCTTCGAGGCTGTCGTAAAGCACTTGGTTCATCCAGCTCACGAGCCCGTTCCAGAAGCTGGCCGTTGAGATCGTCCAACCCTCTGGCCAGGTTTGCAGCGGCTCGATCGCCTGCGCGGCAAGGGTCGCGATCAGAATGCAGCCGAGCGCCATGAGCCAGAGCGGCCGCTGCCCCGCGAGCCGCCGTCGCCCCTCGGCCGCACGCCGCGCCCAAGCCTGGCTTAGCCGGTCGAGCACCACGGCAAGGGCGACGATGCCAAGCCCCGCCTCGAGGCCCGCGCCGATGTCGAGCTTGCGAAGCGCCTGCAGCACATCGAAGCCCAGACCGCCCGCCCCGATCATCGAGGCGATGATCACCATGTTGAGCGTCATCATGATCGCTTGGTTCAGCCCGACGGCGATCCCGCCAACGGCCGCCGGTAGCTGCACCTGCCACAAGAGCTGCCGTGGCGTGCAGCCCGCGACATGCCCGCATTCGACCAGTTCCTGCGGCACGCCCTTCAGCGCCAGCACCGTGTTGTGCACCATGGGCGGCAACGCATAGGCGACGGTCGCAAGAAGGGCCGCCGCCGGCCCGTAGCCGAAAAGGAGCAGCGTCGGGATCAGATAGGCAAAGATCGGCACCGTCTGCATGACGTTCATGACGGCGCGCACCACCGCCTCGGCCCGCGCACTCCGATAGGACCAGATCCCGATCGCGAGGCCGATTATCGTCGTGAGCGCGATGGAGACGAGCACACTCGCCAAAGTGATCATCGCATGGGCCCAGAGGCCAAAGATCACCAGGAAGCCCAGCCCCACAGCGACGGTCAGGCAAAGCTGACGACCGCCAAGCCGCCAGGCGACGATCATCGTCGCGCCGACCACGGCGCACCAGGGCAGCGGCGGCACGCTCTGCACACGGTTGAGGCCGCGGCCCGAGAACAGCCCCTCCGACAGCACGACTACCGTGAGCTCGATGGGCTCGTTCACCACCGCAGCGAGGCCCCGCGTGATGTCCTGCACCGCCATACCGGCGAGTTGTGCCTCGCGCGCAAACCAAGTGAGCCCGTCGCCAACCAAGTCTGAGATCGGCCAAACCAGCCAATCCGGCACGACCCGCAGCCAGGCGGGGCCCAGGAATGCGACGATGACGACCGCCACCGCCGCGACCCCAAGCGCAAGGTTGCGCGTGGGCCCGGCGGGCGCCGGGGATTGCATCGCCTCGGTCATGCACTCAACCCCAAGTGAAAGCGGCGCCGTCCGCCAGCGCCGCCTCCTCGACAATCCGTCCGAGCTTTCAGGGCCTGAAGCATCGGATCAGGCTATGGTCACTGGGCGCAGGCGGTCCAGGGCTCCCAGGTGGAACGATTGGCCTGCAGCCACTCGGTAGCGACCTCGGTCATCGACCGGCCCTCGAGATCCACCTCCGCCAGAAGGGTGCTCAGCGTGTCGTTGTCCATCTCGTAGTTGCGGATCATCTCATACGCACACGGCCAGACCTCCTCCCCACCGGCCCAAGCCATCTTCTTGATCCACCCCGTCGGCTTACCGCAATCGGCGATCTTGTCCGGGTTCACACCCCAGCTCGCGTCCTCGTAGCAGGCATCTTCGTATTTCGGGAATTCGACGAACTCCCCGTCATAAAGCGACGGTGCCCAATGCGGGATCCAGACCCACATGATGATCGGCGCTTCACGCTCATAGGCGGCCTTCAGCTCGGCGAACATCGCGGCATCGGTGCCGGGATGGATCACCTCGAAGGGCAGCTCCAGCGCCTCGATCCGTTCCTCATCGAACCCGCCCCAGGTGACGGGGCCGCCCACATAGCGGCCTTTGGGCGCGGTATCGGCAGTGGAGAAGAGCTCGCCACAGTCCTTCAGCGCCTCCCAGTTCGGCAGGCCAGGGCACTGGTCCTTCATGTATATCGGGTACCACCAGTCCTCTTTGCCCTGGAGGCCGGTCTCACCCATGTCGAGCACTTTGCCGGTGGCGAGTGACTTGGCGAAGTTCTGCTGCTGCGTGGTCTGCCAGGTCTCCATGGCGACATGCAGATCGCCTGCCTCGAAGCCCGGATAGCGGCCCGAGTCATCCGCGACCACGGTCGTCGTGTTGTAGCCATGGGTCTGCAGGATCAGCGACATGATCTCTGCCTGAAGCGCGATGCTGGTCCAATCGCCGATCATGAACTTGATCGGCTCTTCGGATTCTGGAACCTCCGATTGGGCGGGCATGGCGAGGCTCGCCGATATGACGAGCGCGCTGACCGCTGCGAGGGATTTCTTCATGGGTCTCTCCCTGTTCTCAACTCAGCCTTTGGCGAACCACCCGTTGTCCACGTAGAGGGCAGCGCCGTTGATGAAGCTCGCATCGTCCGAAGCGAGGAAGAGCGCTGCGGCGGCCACCTCCTCGGGCTCGCAGATGCGCCCCTGCGTGGCGGCGAGATCGCCGTCCTCCCATTCCTGACCGAGCGCATCCAACTCATCGATCTCGCGCAGGCCATGGGCGGTTTTGACGAAGCCGGGGCAGACCGCGTTGCAGCGGATGCCGTGCGCGCGATACTCGGCCGAAATCGCCTTGGTCAGCATCAGCACCGCAGCCTTGGTGATGCAGTAAAGCGACTCGAAGACGAAGGCCCGCTCGGACCCGATAGAGCCGGTGATCACGATCGATCCGCCGCCGTGCTCCTTCATATGCCCGACAGCCGTGCGCGTGACGGTGAAGGCCGAGCGGACATTGATGTCCATCAGTCGGTCGTAGTCCGCATCGGTCGTCTCGTGGAACGGCTTCACGATGATGGTGCCGGCGTGGTTGAAGAGGACATCGAGCTTGCCGAGGGATGCGATCGCTGCGCCGGTCACTTCGGCCGCAGTCCTCGGATCGGAGAGATCGGCCTGGATAAACCGCGCTTTGCCGCCCGCGGTTGCGATCAGCTCCGCCGCGTGCCGGCCCGCGACGTCCTGAATGTCGAGGATCACCACATCGCCGCCCTCGGCCGCGAAGCGCTCGGCTGCCGCCAACCCCATCCCCGCGGCACCACCAGCGACGATCACCGACTTACCCTCGAAGCGGCGCATGCCCTGCGCGCTGAGCATTTCCTTGGTGACTTGCATGGCCGCTCCCTGGCGAAGGCTCTTTGGTCTGATGATTATACCTTTTGAGAATGAGTCAACGATTCGATAACCATCGATCCGATCGGGAGGCACCGATGGCGCCGTCGCTTGAGCGGCTCCTCAGCGGGCATGAACGCAGGCATTGCGTCATCGCCGGGCTGGACGCGGCAATTCAGCGCCCATGGCCTTGGATGCCCGGGTCGAGCCCGAGCATGACGTCAGCGAATGAGGACGGGGGCGCTCTTGTGGTGAGACTCTGACAGAACGCATCCATGCACGTCATCCCCGGGCTCGACCCGGGGATCCAGACGACCAACGCATTCGAAGGGCTCCAGGGAGAATTGATTGCCGGATCAAGTCCGGCGATGACGGTATCAAGTGTCTCGGCCTGGCTGATCGATGAGCGAACGGGATTCTACCACCTCGGCGTAGAGTGCCATGATGGAGACGGGTCAGGGCGCGCGTCACGCTGCTTTGTAGCTCGGCAACCGGCCCTGTTCGTCCTCGATGACGACCCGCATGCGCTGCGCGGCCACCGCCTCTCGCCGGGCATAGATCGCCTCGGCAACCTGCCCGCGGATCAAGAGGCTGCGCGCGCGCAACACGCTGAGATCGCCATCCGCCAAAGGCAGGAACAGGCTCGCCAGCGCTTCCTCGATCGAGGTCGCGATGAAGCGGTTGGCCGACGCACAAGCGACCGCTAGGTGAAACGCCGCCTCCCCGCGGCGCAAAAGGCCAACGGTCTCCGCCCGCTCGATCTCACCCGCGGCCTCATCGATCCGCCTCAGATCGCCCGGCGTCCGCCGTAGCGTCGCAAGCTCCGCCGCCATCGGCTCGACCGCGTAACGATACTCGAAGATCCGCATCACGTCGGTCGGATCGCTCGACAGATGCTTGAGCGCCATCTGCCGTAGCCGCCCCTCCTCGGCGACGAACGCGCCACCGGTCGCACCCCGCCGGATCGAGACATAGCCCTCGGTCTCAAGCACCCTCAGCGCCTCGCGCAGCGTAACGCGGGAGATCCCGATCTGCTCGGCCAGCTTCCGCTCCGCCGGCATCCGCTCCCCAGGCAGGAGCAGGCCGAGATGGACCTGCCGCTTAAGCCGCTGAACCGCAAGGCCATAGGCGGCCTGCTGCTCCACCGGTTTCAGACCCCACAGCATCGCTCAGGTCGCCGTGAAGGTGTTGTCGACATAGATCTCCGCCCCGTTGACGAAGCTCGCCTCGTCCGAGGCCAGGAACAAAGCGACCGCCGCCACCTCTTCTGGCTCGCAGATCCGCCCCTGCAGCGCGTTCACATCGTCCTCCGAGGCCAGCACGCCGAAGGCGCGCAACTGGGCGATCTCATCGATCCCGTGTTGGGTGCGGATGAAGTTCGGGCAGATGGTGTTACACCGCACGCCGCTGTCGCGATACTCCACCGCAATGGCGCGGGCCAGCTGATGCATCGCCGCCTTGGACGCGATATAGGCGCTCTCCATCTTCGAGCAGACCGATACCGCCGTGGACGACGTGTTGATGATCGAACCATAGCCGCGGGCGAGCATGCCCGGCAGCACCGCCCGGGTGACCAGGAACGCGCTTTTCGCATTGTAGTTCATCATGTTGTCCCAATCCTCGATCGTGTAGTCGAGGAAGGGTTTCACAATGATCCCGCCCGCATGGTTGAACAGCACATCGATGCGGCCGTGCCGTTCGAGCGCCTGCTCCACCGCCGCGCCGACCTGATCCGGTTGTGAGACGTCCGTTTCGGCGAAGACCATGTCCGCGCCTCTTTCGGTAAGCTCCGACTGCAGGCTCATGCCCGCTTCGCGATCCCAGTCGAGGACGATCACAGCCGCGCCTTCGGCCGAGAACATGCGGGCCGCCGATGCGCCCACCCCGTTCGCGCCGCCGGAGATCAAGGCGACCCGGTCCTTGAGCCGATCATAGCTGGGATTGGCGGCGATCCGTCGTGCAATGCTTTCAACATTCATGGTATGAGCAGCATACCATTCATGGTGTTCGTGTCGAGATCCACGGGCCACGCTGCGCGCCCTACGCCTTCGACGAATGATCAAGGAACTTTCACTTCCGAAGATCTCGCGGCGGCGCCTTCGAAAGCGGATCTGAACCGAACTTGTGGTTGAGAAGCAGCGGCAAGCGATCGACCAACCGGCAAGACGGCAAGACGGCCGTTGACGGAGCGCTATACGATCTTCAGGAACAGTCCGTGAGCCGTCGCGCTGTATGCGGCGGGCGACCCGTGTGCCCAGCCTCCGCCAGGCCTTGCATTGGAACCATGATGGCGGAGCCGATGTCGTAGAAATCTAAGGCGATACGACAGGGAAAAGGCCGGCAACCGCGCCGCACCCGCCGACACTGCACAGAGAGCCAGACCGCAATGAAACTGCAACTTCTCTATGGCACGGAGACCGGAACGGCCGAAGTGTTATGCGATGATCTAAAGGCTGCCGTCGACGAGCGGGTCGACTGCTCGATCGTCGACATGGACGCAACCAAGCCAGCGGTGCTGGAGGGCGACACCTTCTATATCCTGGTCAGCTCCACCACCGGCAGCGGCGACGTGCCGGGGAGCGCCGAAAACTTCTACAAGGCGCTCACGACCGAAAAGCCAGACCTCTCGCATGTGCGCTTCGCGATCTTCGGCCTCGGCGACCGCACCTTCGGCGACACCTTCGCGCAAGGCTCCGAGAAGATCATGGCGGCAATGATCGCCTGCCAGGCAACCATGGTCGGTGAGCGCGGGATCTTCGACGCCTCCTCGAACGACATGCCCGAAGACATCGCCATCCCCTGGCTCGAACAGCTCCTGGAAACACACGAACTGGCGTAACGATCAGCGCCGGCAGCCCGCCGCACAGCCAGCAGGCGGGCCAACACATCCGAAACACGCGGTCTGCGCCATGCGACGGTCGAAACCCGCCTTCAGCCCTCCGGATCGACCCGACGGGCGTACCACACGAAGTGGCCTTGCCGCGCCGCAACAAGGCTCGGGCCCAGATCAAGCGTAAGATCGTGGTGGAGGGGGTTGGATTCGAACCAACGTACCGTTTCCGGGGCGGATTTACAGTCCGCTGCATTTGACCGCTCTGCC
>JBCDFC010000067.1:0-20823 GCA_039178805.1 Pseudomonadota bacterium
GGTGCCGATCTATTTCGAGGGCGCGAACAGCCGCGTCTTTCAGATCGCGAGCCATCTGAACGCGACGCTGCGCGTGGCGCTTCTGATCAATGAGTTCGAAAGCCGGGTCAGCACGCCGGTTCAGATCGTGGTGGGCGATCCAGTGCCGCGGTCCGAGATCGACGCGCGCGCCAAGGACAGCCGGGCGCTGATGGAGTATCTGCGTGCCACGACCTACGCGCTTGGCCCCGAAAAGGTCCGCCGTCAGGGACCGGGTCTCTACTTGGGGTAGCGACGCTCCGTCACGCTCTTGCTCCGCTCCCTCACCGTTGCGACGAGGATGTTGGTGCCGTGGAAAACCCGACCGTGCAGAGCGTCAGGGCTCCGCGCCCACCCACGTCAGGCTACTGCACGAGGCGTTAAGGTTATGCGAACGGTACCCCGCCCGAATGCGCAACAGTCCTGCGGCGAGGGCTAGCGTTGTCCGGCCGGCGTCCTCGCCCTCGATAGCGGAGAAGCCGGGTAAAGACGGGGAGGGTAGAAGCCAAGCCCAGCTCGGCTTGGCGGCTCCCCAAGGCTCCTCGGACCGGGTTGCCATGCCCCTCGGCGGCGTTTGCAAGCGCCCTGGTCCCGTCGTATGAGGCGCCCGCCCACGATGTGGGCGTTTCGGTAGTGTTGAGGCGGGAACGATGCAGAAGGCACGGACAGCGATACTGGGGGCGAGCGGCTATACCGGGGCCGAGCTCGTCCGCCTGATCGCGATGCATCCCTATCTGGAGCCCACGGCACTGACGGCCAATGCGAAGGCCGGCATGCGCATGGCGCAGGTGTTCCCCCATTTGCGACACGTGGCGCTACCGACGCTGACACGGATCGAGGATGTCGATTTTTCCAATATTGACATCGCTTTCTGCGCTCTTCCTCACGCAACGACGCAGGAGGTGGTCTCGGCCTTGCCGCGGGATCTGAAGATCGTGGATCTCTCGGCGGACTTCCGGCTGCGCGATCCGGCTGCCTATGAGAAGTGGTATGGCCGGCCGCATGGCGCGCTCGATCTGCAGGCGGAGGCGGTCTATGGCCTGCCGGAGTTCTATCGCGAGGAGATCCGGGGCTGTCGCTTGGCCGCTGGTACGGGGTGTAACGCGGCGACGGGGAACCTCGCTGTGCTGCCCCTGCTCCAGGCGGGTGTGATCGATCCGGAGGAGATCGTCATCGACCTCAAGACAGGTGTTACCGGTGCGGGGCGGACGGCGAAGGAAGGCCTCCTTTTCGGTGAGATCTCGGAGGGGTTCCATGCCTACAACATCGCAGCGCACCGGCATCTGGCAGAGTTCGAGCAGGAGATGAGCTTGGCGGCCGGGCGGCCCGTGCAGCCGACCTTCACCGCGCATCTCTTGCCGCAGAACCGCGGGATCCTCGCGACGATCTATGTGAAGGGCGGGCCCGAGGCGGTGCACGCTGCGCTGACCGAGGGTTATGCGAACGAGCCCTTCATCTCGGTGCTGCCATTCGGCGAGGTGCCGGCGACACGGCATGTGCGGGGTTCGAACTTCGTGCATCTGGGTGTGGCGGCCGACAACCGGCCCGGGCGGGCGGTCGTCGTCTCGGTCCTCGATAATCTGGTGAAGGGCGCGTCTGGTATGGCGCTGCAATGCGCGAACCTGATGCTCGGCTTCGACGAGACCGAGGGGCTGATGCAGGCGCCGCTTTTCCCGTGACCATCGCCGCGTGCGCATCGCCAGCGGCGAAAACGGAAATCCCGGGCTCAACTGTCTTGTCTGGCCCAGTGCTACGCCCAAGATAGAGGCCGGGAGGGCAGTTCGCATGGCGACACGCAAGCAGCGGCGCATCCAAATGCTGATCTTCGGCGGTGTGGCGCTCATGGCGTCGGCGGCGTTGGTCGGTTTTGCCTTCCAGGACACCATCGCTTTCTTCAAGTCGCCATCGCAGATCGTGGCGGAGAACCCTGGTCCTGAACGGCTTTTGCGGCTTGGCGGCCTTGTCGAGGAAGGGTCGGTCATTCGCGGGCAGGGCGAGGCTGTGCGCTTCAGCGTCACGGATGGGGGTGCGACTGTCGAAGTCGCTTTCAACGGCGTGCTGCCGGATCTCTTCCGCGAGGGTCAGGGGATCGTTGCCGAGGGCTTCTGGCTCGGCGGGCATTTCGAGGCGGAAGAAGTCCTCGCCAAGCATGACGAGAACTACATGCCGAAAGAGGTGGCCGATGCGCTGAAGGAGCAGGGCCACTGGAAGGACGAGTTCGGGGTTCCGAAAGCGGGCGGGTCGTGAGCGCGCATCGCGTCGTGTGGGCCGATGCGTTCACGGACCAGGTCTTTGGCGGCAACCCATGCGCCGTTGTCTTCGATGCGGCGGATGTGCCGGTGGGGACGCGGCTTGCGTTTACGCAGGAGACGCGGCTTAGCGAGTGCAGTTTCCTCGTGGGGTCGGACAAGGCCGATTTCGGCGCGCGGTACTACCTTGCCTCGCAAGAGATCCTGATGGCTGGGCATCCGACCGTGGCGACCTGTGCGGCGCTGGATCGGGCAGGGCTCCTCGATGGTCGCGACGGGATCACGATCGAGGTGGGTGCGGGTGTCATGCCTGTTGCGATCGATCGATCGGGCCCGACGACTGTCTTCACGATGACCCAGCCGGCGCCTCGGTTCGGCGAGCACTATCCACCGGCCGAGATCGCGGCCCTGGTCGGCTTGGAGGCAACGGATATCGTCGGCGCACCGCAAAGCGTGGCGACCGGCAACATGTTCTGCGTGACCGAACTCAAGGATCTCGAGACGCTCGCGCGGGCGCGGCTCGACACCGAGGCGTTGCTGGAGGCGCGGCAGAAGACGGATTTCTGGGAGCCCTTTCTCTTCGCCCGACGTGGCTTCACGGAGGAGGGCGATACGGCCGCCCGGCTGCTCCTGCCTCCGCCCGAGCCGCCGGAGGACCCGTTCACGGGCTCGGCGACCGGATCGCTCGCGGCCTATCTCTGGTCGAAGGGCCTGATCGAGGTGCCGACGTTCACGGCTGAGCAGGGTCATGGCATGGGCCGGCCCGGGCGCGCATCGGTAGAGGTTCTGGGCACGCGGGACGCGATCGAGGGCGTTCGGGTTGGCGGGAGTGCTGCGATCCTGATGGACGGTACTGTCTGGCTTTGATGCCTCAGGCCGCTTCCGGCACCCAATAGTTGCAGATTGCGCCTGCCCGTGGCCCGCATCGCCCTTTATTCCCTGGTGATCGGATTTGAACGAGACGGGCGTCGATGCGGATCAAGGACCGGCCGGAATATGTGACCAAGCCGCGGGTGCTGACCATGGCGCCCGACACGATCCTGCGCGAGGCGGTGCGGGAGATGTGCAAGCGGCGCTATGGCTCTGTCGTGGTGACCGATCATGAGGGGCGGCTGCTGGGTATTTTCACCGAGCGCGACGCGCTGACCCGGGTGATTGACGGGGGGCTCGACCCTGAAGTGACACCGCTGAGCGCGGTCATGACCACCGATGTGCGGGTGGCGAGCGCTGACGACAACCTGATCGACTGGCTTCGCATCATGTCGAACGAGCGGTTTCGCCGGCTTCCGATCGTGGATGAGGATGGCAGGGTCATCTCTATGATGACGCAGGGCGATTTCGTTTCCTACACATGGCCGGAGCTTCTGGGGCAGCTCTCGCTTTCGGCGCGCGCGGCGCTCGGTAAGCATTTCTCGACGGGGATGGTCGGTCTCGCGGTCGCGGTCTACTCTATCGTGCTGATCGCGGTCATCGCGGCGTTCTACTAGAGCGCTTTCTCACCCAACGTGTTCACGTCGTGCTCGGGCTGGACCCGGGCATCCATGGCCCTGGGCGCTGGATTGCCGGGTCAGGCCCGGCAATGACGCAAGCTCGTGTTTCCGTGAGACTACGAGCCTGGCGTCCAAACGCCTGACGATGACAGCTTGCCCATTGGCGCATGACAGAGGGTGGTGAAAGAAGCCAGGCGTGACGGGATGTCCGGCTTTTGTCTTTGCGCAGCTTGGCCTATGTCTGGGGCAGCCAGGTGGAGCCAACAAATGACCGTCGAACTCGGACATTTCGCCCTCATCCTCGCCCTTGTGATCTCACTCTTCCAGATGAGTGTGCCCCTTGTCGGTGCCGAGCGTGGTTGGCAGGACTGGATGCGCGCGGCGACCCCCGCGGCGTTGGCGCAGTTCGCACTGGTCGCGTTCTCCTTCGCGGTGCTGACCAAGGCCTTCGTCGACTCGGATTTCTCGGTCCAACTCGTTGCCGATCACTCGCATTCTGCGAAGCCGCTTCTCTATCGGATCACGGGCGTTTGGGGGAACCATGAGGGGTCGATGCTCCTCTGGGTGCTGATCCTCGTGCTGTTCGGCGCGATGGTCGCGGCCTTTGGTAGGCGCTTGCCGCTGCCGTTGAAGGCGCGGGCGCTGGCGGTGCAGGCGATGATTGGGACGGCGTTCCTGGCCTTTACGATCTTCACCTCGAACCCGTTCGAGCGCGCCTTTCCGATCCCGGCGGACGGCACCGATCTCAACCCGCTGTTGCAGGATCCTGGCCTCGCCTTCCATCCGCCGTTTCTTTACATCGGCTATGTCGGGCTCTCGATGGCCTTCTCCTTTGCCGTCGCGGCGCTGATCGAGGGGCGGGTCGATCCCGCTTGGGCGCGCTGGGTCAGGCCCTGGACGCTGGCAGCTTGGGTTGCGCTGACCCTCGGGATCGCGCTCGGCTCATACTGGGCGTATTACGAGCTCGGCTGGGGCGGCTGGTGGTTCTGGGATCCGGTCGAGAACGCGTCCTTCATGCCCTGGCTCGTGGCCGCCGCCCTTTTGCACTCGGCGGTGGTGGTGGAGAAACGGGCGTCCTTGAAGACCTGGACGATCCTCCTTGCGATCCTGGCCTTCTCGCTCAGCCTGCTCGGCACCTTTATCGTGCGGTCGGGCGTGATCACGAGCGTCCATGCCTTCGCGACCGATCCGACGCGGGGCGTGTTCATCCTGCTGATCCTGGCGATTGCGGTCCTCGGTTCCTTAACGCTCTTCGCCTGGCGCGCGCCCTCGATGCGGTCGGAGGGCGTGTTTCAGCCCGTAAGCCGCGAGGGTGCGCTCGTCTGCAACAATCTCCTCCTGGCGGTGGCGACGGCGGTGGTCTTCGTCGGCACGCTGGCGCCCTTGTTCCGGGAGTATATCGACGGGGCGAAGATCTCGGTCGGTGCGCCGTTCTTCGATCTCGCCTTCACGCCTTTTATGGTGCTGCTCTTCGGTGTGCTGCCCTTCGGTGCGATCATGAGCTGGAAGCGCGCGGACCTAAGTCGTGTGATGGGGCGCCTTTGGTGGGCCGCGGCGGCGGCGCTGGCTCTTGGCGGCGTGGTCTGGGCGCTGCAATCGGGTGCTGCGCTGCTGGCGCCCGTGGGCCTCGCCATCGCGGCCTGGATGGTCCTGGGCGTGATTGTGGAGCTTGGCGAGCGGGCGGGTCTGCCGAAGGCGGGGTTTGCCACGGCGATGCGGCGCCTTCTGAACCTCCCGCGTTCGGACTGGGGCAAATGGCTCGCCCATGCGGGTCTGGCCATTACCGTCGCCGGGATCGCGGCGATCACGGCCTGGGAGGAGGAGCGCATCCTGCTCGCAAGCCCCGGTGAGAGCGTCGAGATCGGCGGCTACACCCTGCGCTTCGAGAGCGTTGAGGACCTGCCCATCGGCGCGCCCTTCGCGCTAGCTGCCTGCGATGTGGGCCAGGACGCCTGGCTGAAGGGGAACGAAGGGCGGAACTTCGCGACTGAACTCGGCCGCTTCACCCTCATCTCGGACGGTGAGCCCGTTGCGCGGCTTTGTGCCGAGAAGCGGTTCTATCCCATCGCGCGGACGCCGACGACAGAACCGGCGATCGACTCGAGCCTTCTGCGCGACATCTATGTCGTGCTTGGCGACAAGCAGCAGGAGGGCGATGCCTGGGCGCTGCGCGTCTATGCCAAGCCACTAGCGGTTTGGATCTGGTTGGGGGCGCTCGTCATGGGCATCGGTGGGATCGTGAGCTTGACCGACCGCCGCTATCGCGTCGGTGCAGCGGCGAAACGCGCGGCCCAGCAGTCGCCAGCGCGCGCGCGGACGGCATGAGAGCGGTCCTGGTCGCTTTTCTGTGCTTGATCGCGCTGCCGGTCGTCGCCGTGCAGCCCGACGAAATCCTGGACGACCCGGCGCTCGAGGCGCGGGCACGGGCGATCTCGGCGGAATTGCGCTGCCTTGTGTGCCGTAACGAGTCGATCGACGACTCGAGCGCTCCCCTCGCGCGCGATCTGCGCTTGGTGGTCCGCGAACGGCTGGTGGCAGGCGACAGCGATGACGCGGTGAAGGACTTCCTCGTGGCGCGCTACGGCGAGTATGTGCTGCTGACACCGCGCTTCACGACTGCCAACGCCTTTATTTGGCTGACGGGTCCTGTGTTGTTGATTGTTAGTGGTTTGTTAACATTTGCTTGGCTGCGGCGACAAAGCGCCCCATCAGGGAAGAACCTAAGGGCCACAGATGCGCCACTTTCCGAAGAAGAGCGCCGCGAGTTGGAGCGGCTCCGCGGCGATTAGGGAAAGTTTCATATTTAGGAACGGGAAACGTCGGTTAATTGACAATTGTCAACTTTGTTAGACACCCGATCGCCTACACACAGGCCGTAGCGTTGCTTCGGAGTTGTGTCGATGTCTGTGTATCAGCGTGTTTGCCCGGCCGATGGAAGTGTCGTTGTGTCATGTCTGCCCATCGCGCCCTTTCCGAGGACGAGAACGAGTTTCCGTGGTTCTCGTCGCCCCCTCTCCGCTCTCGTTTCCTCTGCGCTCACTGCGGTCTCCTTGCCGGTTACGGGCCGGCTTGAAGGGATCGTGCGTTCCGGTGACCAGGAGAAACAGCGGGCAATCTCGGCGTGCAGCTCCCCCGAGGAAACGCATGAAGCATTCGAGTCCGTGTTTCAGGACACGATGCAGCGTTACTTGGAGGAAAGGTGATGACGCGGTGTTGCTGTCCCCTCGGCAAACACCGCGTGGCCGAGTCGTCGATCGGGTCGCGGCGCTAACAACTGCGGTGGGCGTAACCCCTGCGCCCACCGCACACGTCTGCGCGGCTGTCGTCTGACACTTCTTCCAAATGGTAAAAATCGTGGTTGCTATGTGGCGTTGGAGTGTCAGCCTGCGCCGGTTTTACTGATGTTGCTACAATAAGGCCATTTATTGACGGAGCTGAATGTAAGTTCGCTAGGGAAACTCCTGACTACACAGCTTCGACTAAGCAGAGCAGCATCAAGTTATAGAGTTGACGTAGTGTGATGAAAGCGTGGTCATGATTTCTCAGCGTATCGCGAACTTAAGTGAAGGGGCGCCACGGCTTTTGGCCTCATTGCTAAAAAGCCACGGCACGATCCAGGCCGCCGAGCCGGACCAAGTGATCTTTCTCGAGGGGGAATCCGCTGAAAATGTGCAGATGGTGCTTTCGGGGACCGTGCGCTGCTGCACCATCGCTGAGGATGGGCGTCGCCACATCTTCTCCTTCGCTTCTGCCGGGCGCTTCGTCGGGCTGCCGGGGATCACCGTGCGCCATTTCACGGCCGAGGCCGTGACGAAGGCAAAGCTGCAAGTGCTGTCGCGCGCGAGCTTTGAGGCGTTGCTCGCTGAGCGGCAGGAGGTTGCGATCGCAGTACAGGAGCTGCTGCGTTCGGAGCTTCGGATGCGGGAGCGGCATTTGTTGCGGCTGGCATCGCTGCCGGCGGAGCCGCGTCTCCTTTCCTTCCTGGCTGAGCTTGCGCGTCAATCGGGCCCCGATATGCGGACTGACTCAGGATTTGTGACGCTGCCGATGAGCCGGCGCGAGATTGCGGATCATCTGGGGCTGACGCTCGAAACCGTGAGCCGCGCCTTCACCATGCTGAGACGGCGCGGTCAGCTTGAGCTGCGGAGCAAGAGCGTCTTCCGCCTGCCCGACGAACTGCAGCCGAAAGCGGAGATGCGGGCTGAGCATCAGCCCGTGCCGGCGCAGACCGACATGACGGACGCCCTCTACGAAGGGGTCTTGGCGAGGAGTTGAGTTACCCGCCATCGGCGCTGGCTGAGCGCGCGTCGGTGGCAATGAATAGAGGCGCGTCGTCGCCTCCACGAGCTCTCTGGCGCGGCACGCCCAACCCCATCCCACCGTGCCATGCCAGAGGGACCCGCCGGGTAGGAAAAGACGGCAGTGCCGTCCTTCCCTACCCGGCACCCTTTTGCCGGTCCTCGGCCTTGTATCCAAGCGCAGTGAAGACTTGGTTGGCGCCGTCTCGATGACTGCGCGATCCCGGTGGTCTGTCTTTCAGCGCTTGAAACCTGCGAGGATCTCGCCTGCCTTGGCGATCGGTTCTGCGTCGAGGCGCCAGGCGCCGCAGCCATTGGCGTCGGCGGCGACCTGCGGGAAGAGGCGGCGGACGAGCGGGTCGTGACCCGGGATGACCATCGCCGGTTCGGCCGCTAGTCCGGGGAGGCGACGGAAGCCTGCCAGCATCGCTTCGGCGTCGACGACGACGGGGAACAGTTTCCTCGCAATCCAGCTCTCATAATAGTGCGCGGCATCGGAGGCGAGCACGAGCGGGCCCCTCGCCGTCATCACGCGCACCGCCTGCAGGCCCCGGGCGTGACCGCCGATCCTCATCACCTCGACACCGTCCGCCACTTGGGCGTCGCCGTCGTGGAAGATGACGCGGCCTGAGAACAGGTTCTGCACCATCTGCGCGATATGGGCGCCGGTATACGGGTGGCGGAGCGCCGGCTCGCACATGCAGGGGCCTGTAACATAGGCCATCTCGGCCGCCTGGAGGTGGAAGCGAGCGGCGGGGAAGCGGTGGAGGCCGCCTGCATGGTCGTAGTGGAGATGCGTGACGATCACCTCCTCCACATCCTCGGCAGCGATGCCGAAGCGGCGGAGGCAAACCGTGGGATCCTCCAGAACCGGGCGTCCGCGGGCGGCCCCTTCTGCCGCATCATAGCCCGTGTCGACCACAATCGCGCGTTTGCCGCGGCGCAGGACCCACAGGTAGTAGTCCATGTCGTGACCGGTCGCGTGGTCGTCGAAGAGGAAGCTGTCGGCGCGCACACGGGCGTTCCGTTCAGCATATTTCAGGGCATAGGCCTCCCAAGGGCCACCGCTGAGCACGCTCATGCCGTCACCCGGCCGCGATAGGGGTATTTGGGATCGGCATAGAAGGGTGCTGGCGCGCAGCCCGAGGGGCATGTTTCTTCAGCGAAGGCTTCGTCTTCTGCTCCGTAAGGTTCCGCCATGGCCGCTAGGTAGCCTTCGAGCTGCTTGAGGCTCTTCGGACCGATCAGCGCGCTTGTGATCAATGTGTTCGCCAGCGACCAGTTGATCGCGTAGCCGATGGGTGTGGCCCCGCGGGACCGGGCATGATCGGCAAGACGTTGGGCCGCGGCGAGGGTTTCGGGGCGGAACTCGTTCTCCAAGAGCCTCGGATCGGCGCGGGCCGCGCGTGAGCCCTCGGGTGCCGCGTCGTCCCGGTACTTGCCACTCAGCATCCCGCGGCCGAGCACGGAGTAGGGCACGACGCCCATGCCCGAGGCCGCGGCTGCCGGGATGATCTCCTGCTCGGCCCCGCGGTTCAGCATGTGGTAGTAGGGCTGAATGGCGACGGGGCGCGGCACGCTGGCGATGTCCGCGGTGTGAACGAGCTCCATCAAGCGCCAGGCCCGGAAGTTCGAGATCGCCCAGTTCTTGACGGTACCCCGGGCGATCAAGCCGCCGATGCAGGCGATGATGTCCTCGGCCGCCGTCTTCTCGTCATCGAGATGCAGGTAGAAGACGTCGATATGCTCCCGGTCGAGGCGTTCGCAGGATGCCTCCACCGCCCGGCGCAGCCAGTCCGAGGAAAGCCCGCCGGAGCCGAGGACGCCCGAGACGGGGTTCCCAGCCTTGGTGGCGAGCACAAGATCGCTGGGCGCGTCCTTGAGGAGGCGGCTCAGCATGCGTTCGGACGCCCCTCCCGAATAGGTATCGGCGGTGTCGACGAAGGTGCCGCCTGCCTCGAAGAATCGGTTGAGGATCCGGCCCGCCTCGGCCTCGTCGGTCTGATCGGCGAACATCATCGTGCCGAGGCAGAGGCGCGAGACTTCGGGCCCGGTGCGTCCGAGGGTTTGTCTAGGCAGGTCGGTCACTGAACTCTCTCCCCGGTCGTCTGGTGCTTGCGGGCATCCGCCGCTCTCCGGATATGTGCCTCTTCGTAGGGACTTGCCTTAGCAGAGGTCACGGCTTTCTCAGAGCCATGCGCGAGTCATACCGTATGCTCTGACGTATACAATACCCGCTTTGTGGGCATCGCTTGAGGTCCGCGTGGAAGGACTTCGATCCGGTTCGCATCCGAAAGTGGACCAATTCGATGCCTGTTGTCCCGTCAGTTGAGACGCCGTTCGGGAGTGCCGCTGCCTCTACGGCACACACCCTAGGCTGCGCAACCGATTGCTGGGACTGGGCTTTTGCCTAGGATGCCGTGCGCTTAGCGGCTGCGACAATACTGTCGCCATGGCGATTACTATTGCGCCACGTCACAAAAAGCTGCAAATCGCGATGCATTAAGTGCATCGCTATCTGAGCGCTGAAACGGCGTAGTTCGCGATCGACCCTTTGGAGGTCGATTTGGCATCGGACTATCGCCTGATTGAAATCTTTCAGAGGGAACAGAAGACAAGAGAAGGCGAGGGAACAAGTTGCGCACAGTGGACGCGTCGAAATCGCAAGCTCAGCGTGCTTTGAGTGTATTGCGTGAAATGGTGGTCACGAACCAACTGCCACCTGGATCGACTCATCTTGAGGTGGAGCTGGCGGAGATGCTGGGAATGTCGCGCACGCCGGTGCGCGAAGCTGCCATCATTTTGGAAAGTCGTGGTCTTGTCGAGATGCGACCCCGTCGGGGCATGCGCGTCCTGCCAGTGAATGTCGACGATCTGCGCGAGATCTACGATATCCTTGCGGCGTTGGAGCCTTTGGCGGCTCAGCGATTGGCGGAACGGGGCTTGAGCGATGAGGAGTACCAAGCGCTCGATGCCGAGATCACGGGCATGGAGCGGGCGCTTGCGGCCGAGGATCGCGAGGCCTGGGCGCGGCATGACGAGCTCTTTCATCGCCACCTGGTGACCTTTGCCGGGAACCGCCGTGTGATTGAGTTCACGCAGAACATCGAGGACCAGGTGCAGCGCGCGCGGATGATGACGCTGCATCTCCGGCCGCCGCCCTACGATTCGAACAGCGATCACCGGGCGCTGTTGGAGGCGATCCGTGACAAGAACACGGAAGAGGCACGGGTGATCCACTCTCAGCACCGGGCGCGGGCCGGGGAAATGATGGTCGAGCTGATCCGTAAGCACGGGCTCGGTCCGGTCTGATCCGCTGGGAAGCGTGCTCACGATGGGGCGCTGAAGGTTGCGCTTTCCTGCTGTGGGCTCGGTTAGAGCACTTTCTTACCTCACATGTTCACGTCATGCTCGGGTTTGACCCGGGCATCCATGGTCGGTGGCGCTGGATTGCCGGGTCAAGCCCGGCCGTGGCGCTGTTCCAGTGTCCACGTTAGATCGAAAGGCGCCGTAGTGGGGGACCGGCAGTGCCTCAGTCGATCACGGCGATGGGCTCGCCCAGGACCTCCCGGTCGGGGCTTGTGCCGAGGCCTGGGCCTTCGGGCGGGGCGATCCAGCCATCGCTGCGCGTGGGGGCGTTCGGGTCCAGCCGCGGGGCCACGTAGCCGGATAGATCGCAGGTGTTGAGCACGGCGCGTTTGGGCGTCGCGGCGGCGAGATGGAGTGCCGCGGCGGTGACGATGTCGGAGCCCCAGACGCATTCGACGCACATCTCCGCACCCAAGTAGAGGCAGAGATCCCGCGCCCGGCGCGAGGCGGAGAGGCCGCCGAACTTCGAGAGCTTGACCGCGACCGCGTCGAGGCAGCCGAGGGCGTGGGCTTCGAGGAGCGAGGCCGTGTCGTGCGCCAGCTCGTCGATCTTCATCGCGAGACCGGTGGCCGAGCGCACGGCGGCGCAATCGGCAAGCGTCGCGCAGGGCTGCTCGAGCATCACGTCGAGATCGGCCACGGCGCGGCCGGTGCGCGTCGCCTGCAGCCGGGTCGCGCCGCAGTTCCAGTCCCCATAGACGATGGGCCCGGACCCAACGGCCTCACGCACGAGGCGGAGGCGCGCAGCATCCGCCTCCCAATTCGCATCGACGCCGAGCTTTGCCTGAAACTGCGTGATGCCGGTCGCCTGCGCCTCGCGCGCGATGCGCGCCATCTCGTCGGGCTCGATGCAGGTGATCGAGTGATAGAGGGGTAGCCTCTCGGCCTGTTTGCCGCCGAGGAGGCGGTAGAGCGGCAGATCCGCGGCGCGCGCCGTGATGTCCCAAAGCGCGATGTCGATCATGGATTTGACGAAGGACTGCCCCGGTAGCCAGCCGTCGATCACAGCGCCGAGCGCCTCAGGGCCGACTGGATCGGCGCCGATGAGCACTGGGGCAAGCTCCTCCACCGCTGGGACGACGCCGTGGGCGTAGGCGGGCAGGTAGTGGGGAATGGGGCAGATCTCTCCCCAGCCGGAGACACCGCCATCGGTGTCGATGCGGAGGACCGTCGTCGTAACCGTCGCGCATTCCTTGCCCGCGGCCATGGTGTAGGTGACGTGGCTCGTGAGCGGCACCTGCCAGAGCGTGAGGCGGGTGATGCGCATGGGCTCAGGCCTTGTAGACCGCGACGGGCGTTCCCAGCCGGTCGGGATCGGGGATGACGCCGAGGCCTGGCGTCGTGGGCGGCGCAGCGAAGCCGCCTTCGTTGCGTACGCCTTGGTCCGGTACCGGATCCTCGGCCAAATGGGCGTGGGCGAGCCAGCTTGCCATGCGGTGGCTTTCGGGCGTCGCGCTGGCGAGGTGGTAGGCTGCAGTGTCGGCGAGGGCTGTGCCGCCCACATCCTCGATATGCACGCGCCAGCCGACCGAGAGGCAGAAGTCGCGCACCTGGAGGCATCGGGTGAGGCCGCCGAGCCGGTTGGGTTTGATCTTCACACCCTCGCAGGCGCCGAGGCGCCAGGCCTCGAGATGGTCGCCGAAGCTGTGGCAGCATTCGTCGAGGAGCATCGGTTGGGGCACGCGGCCCGCGACATGGGCGCATTCGGCGAGCGTCTCACACGGCTGCTCGACCCAGTCGCGGGAGGTGACGCTGTTCAGCACCCGGATCGCTGTTGCGGGCGCCCAGGCGCGGTTGATGTCGAAGGTAATACTCTCACCCTCGGGCATCGCCTCGGCGATCGCGTTCATGCGCGCGATGTCGCCGCCGATATCGGCGCCGCCGAGTTTTGCGGAATGGGTGCGGTAGCCCTTGGCCGAGGCGGCTTCGATGCGGGCGATCATTTCCTCGGGCGTGCCGGTCGAGATCGAGGAGTTGAGGGCGACGGGATGCGGTGCGTCACCGCCGAAGAGCTGCCAGAGGGGCAGACCTGCGGCCTGACCCAGGATGTCCCAGGCGGCGATGTCGATGACGGATTTCGCGGATTGATGCCCGGGGAGTTGCCGATCCATGGCCTCATGCAGGGCCGCGAGGCTGCGCGGGTCGCGCCCGAGCACTGCCGATGCCAGCGTCTCGATCCCGGCGCGGATACCGGGCCCGTGGGCGGGGAGATAGGCGTGGCCCCAGGGGCTGCCCTCACCCCAACCGGTCAGGCCCTCATCGGTCTCCATTCGAAGATAGGTGGTGTCGAGCGCTTCGACGCGCTGCCGCCCGCCGGAGAACCGGTAGGGCGCGATGAGCGGCAGGGTCAGGTGCCAGACGGTGAGACGCGAGATACGCATGGGACGGCTCCGTGCCTGGCCGGCCGGGTCAGGGGACGACGACGATGTTGCCCACATGCTTCTTCGCGATGAAGGCGCGCTGGGCGTCATGGAGTTTCTCGAGCGGGTAGGTCTCGGCCAGGATCGGCTTGATCTCACCCCGGGCGATGTAGCCGACGAGATCGGCGAAGGTGCCTTTGGGCACGACCGTCGCGCCGGTGAAGACGAGGTCGCGCAGGTAGAAGGTGCGCAAGTCGAACGCGACGATGGGCCCCGCGATGGCGCCCGAGCAGGTGTAGCGCCCGCCCCGCTCGATCACGCCGATAAGCTGCGGCCAGAGGCTGCCGCCGACGACATCGGCCACGACCGAAACCTCGCGCCGGCCTGTCGCTTCCTGCAGGGCGGCGGCGAGGTCGTCGGGGCTGCGCGGCAGGATCGCATCGGGAGAGAAGGTGCTGAGCTGATCCCATTTGTCCTCACCCGCCATCGCGATCGCGCGGGCGCCGCGGCGGCGGGCAAGCTGGATGAGTGCTGAGCCCACGCCACCCGAAGCACCGGTGATCAGCACGCTATCCCCGGCCTTCACCGCGGCCCGGTTCAGCATGTTCTCGGCCGTCACATAGGACGTGGCAAAGGTCGCGAGTTCCGCGTCGGTCAGGTCGCACTCGATGGGGTGCACGTTCGCGGCGGGCGCCTTGGTGTACTCGGCAAAGCCGCCGTCGATCTCGCTGCCATAGTAGCCCGTACGGTTCATGTCGTCGGGTGCTGCTGGATCGCGGAGCCAGACCTCGACCATGACGCGCTTTCCGACGAGGCCTGGATCGACGCCGTCGCCCACGGCCTCGACCCGGCCTGCGACATCGGCGCCTTGGATGCGGGGGAAGGCGAGCGGGCGGCCGCCCCAGCTTGGATCTTCGGCCGCGACGCTGTCATAGGCGCTGCCGGTCGTCGCCTCGGTCACGGCCTTGGAGTACCAGCCGGAGCGCGTGTTGACGTCGGTATTGTTGAGCCCGCAGGCGCCGACGCGGATCAAGACCTCGCCCGGGCCCGCCTCGGGCTTGGGCCAGTCGGTGTGCCAGACGAGCTTGTCCATATCCCCATGGCCCGTCAGCACCATCGCGCGCATCGTGCTCATTCCGCGGCGATCCCTGAGGTATCGGTGCGGGGGAGGACGCTTTGCGGATCGTAGGCGGGATCCGCGATGACGCGGGCGGTGCGGGGCTGGCCCATGATGACAACCTCGAGCTCGGTTTCGGGGTGCGCATTTTCGGGCGTGACATAGGCGAAGGCTAGAAGCTTGGCCGTGGTGTGGCCGAAGGCGATGGAGCTGACGGTGCCGACCTGTTGCCCGCGGGCTAGCACCGCCTCGCCGCCGTTGCCGTCGGCGATGCCGTTATCCGCGATCTCAAGATAGACGCAGCGCCAGCGGAGGGGGGTGGCAAGCGCTGCCTCGGTGGCGGCTTTACCGCGGAAGTCCTTGTCGAGCTTGACGAAACGCATCACGTCCGCCTCGGGCAGGGTGACGTCGTTGGTCAGTTCCGCGGCACCCTTGAACCCTTTCTCGAGCCGCATCGAATTCATCGCGAAGGAGCCGTAATTGGTGAGGCCGTGGGGCCGGCCGGCGGCCTTCAGCGCCTGGAAGGCGGCGTAGATCGCGGCTTGGGAGCCGTGCAGCTCCCAACCCAGCTCGCCTGCATAGGAGAGGCGGAAGGCCCAGAGTTTGTGGCCTGCGATTCTGATCTCCTGCGCGCTCAGCCAGCGGAACGCGGTGTTGTCGAGGGCCGCGTCGGTGCAGGCTGCGAGGATGTCGCGGGCGCGGGGGCCGTTGAGCGCGAGCGCGCCCCAGTCGGTGGAGCGGTTAGCGATCGCGATGTCCTCACCCGAGCGCGCGAAGGTGAGGAGATCGAGGAGGCGCTGCTCGAAGAACGCGGCGCAGACCAGGTAGAACCGGTCCTCGGCAAGGCGGACGACGGTCGTCTCGAGCTCGATCCGTCCGCTCTCGGTCAGCAGATGGCTGAGCGCGATGCGGCCTGGGTGGGGCAGGCGGTTGGGCAGGAGCCCGTCGAGGAAGGGCGCGGCATCTGGGCCCGAAACCTCGATCTTGGTGAAGGCGGAGATGTCCATGATCCCGGCGCGCTCCCGCACTGCGCGGCATTCGGCGCCGACGATCTCGTGGAGTTGCGTGCGCTGAAAGCCGTATATGTCGGTCGTTGCCACACCCTCGTGCGCGAACCAGCGGGGACGTTCATGGCCGTAGACCTCCTCGAACACAGCGCCCTCGGCCTTGAGGATGTCGTAGAGCGCAGGCGGATGGGCCGGACGCGCGTCGGGGCGGTTGAAATGGGGGAAGGGGATCTCGTGGCGGAGGAGGTAGTCCTCCTTCGCCTTCGCGATCTGATAGTCTCGCGTCGCGAACGCGCCGAAGCGGCGGGGGTCGAATTCGCGCATCGAGATCTCGGACGCGCCATGGACCATCCAGCGTGCAAGCTCTCGCGTGAGGCCGGGGCCCCAGCCGATGCCGATCTGCGTGCCGCAGCAACACCAGTAGTTCTGCAGGCCCGGCGCCGGGCCGATCAGCGGATTGCCGTCGGGCGGATGGCTGATCGCGCCATGGACTTCGCGCTTGATGCCGAGCTCGGCCAGGATCGGCATGCGGTCCATTGCGTTCTCGAGCCAGGGCATGATGCGGTCGTAGTCGGCCTCGAAAAGCTCGTTCTCGGCTTCCCAGGGGCAGTGATCCTCCCAGACGGTGTTGGGATTGGCCTTCTCGTAGATGCCGATCAGCCCGGATTTCTGCTCCATGCGGATGTAACCGGAGACGAGCTGGTCATCGCGAACCACGGGCAGCTCGTGGTCGAGGTCCTGAAACTCCGGCACCGTATCGGTGATGAGGTAGTGATGCGTCATCGAAGTCGCGGGGAGGTCGTAGCCGGACCAGAGTGCGACTTGGCGCGCATAGGTGCCGCCGGCGTTCACGACGTGTTGGCAAGTGATGTTGCCCCGTTCGGTTTCGACCTGCCATTCGCCGGTTGTGGTGCGGGTCACGTTCGTCGCGCGGCAGCGGCGGATGATCTTCGCACCTAGTTGGCGCGCACCCTTGGCCAGCGCCATGGCGGCGCCCGAGGGATCTACATGCCCATCCTCGGGCGTGTGGAGTGCTGCCTGCACGCCGTCGAGATTGTAGAAGGGGTGGAGGGCGCGGATCTCATCTGGTCCGATGATCTGCATCGGGAAGCCGAGTCCCTGACCGACGCTGATCGTCTGCTTGAGCCAATCGAGCTCATCGTCGGTGTAGGCGAGGCGGAGCGAGCCGCAGCCATGCCAGGTGACGGACTGTCCGGTCTCCGCCTCGAGCACCTTGCTGTAGAGATCGATATTGTAGCCCACGCATTTGCCGAGCCCGAAGCTTGAGGTCGAATGCGTGATCTGGCCCGCGGCGTGCCAGGTCGAGCCGGAGGTGAGCTCGGCCTTCTCCAAGAGGATGATGTCGGTCCAGCCCTCATGCGCGAGGTGATAGGCGAGGCCGCAGCCCATGATCCCTCCGCCGATGATCACGACTTGGGCGTGAGTGGGGAGTGGGGTGTTGGGATCGACCATCGCAGGCTCCGAACAATTGTTTTCTCTCGACAGACAAACAGAACGTCTGTACCAATGTCAACATGGATGGCGATCTCAAAATCGGATCGGAGGAGCTTGTCGCGCGGATGCAGTCCGCGCTGGGGGAGCTTTCGCCGGAGCTTCGCAAGGCCGCGGGTTATGTGCTGGAGAACCCGCGCGAGGTCGGTGTCTCGTCGGTACGGGGACTGGCCGAGAGCGCGGGGGTGAAGCCTAATACGCTGGTGAGATTAGCGAATTTCTTCGAACTCTCAGGTTTTGATGCGTTCAGGGATATCTTCCGTGAAGGGCTGCTGCGTGAGGAGGAGACCTATCAGGATCGTGCGCGCTGGCTGCAGTCGGTCAGCCGAAAGGGCCAGTTGGGACAACTGTTCGCAGAGAGCGCTGACAACGCCATGACGAACCTCGAACGGTTCTTTACGGAGACCGATCCGGCGCGGATCGAACTCGCTACCGACGCGATTCTGCAGAGCCGCCGAACATTTGTTCTGGGCGTAGGTATGAACTACCCGGTCGCGCATAACTTCGCCTATCTGGCGGGTATGGCGATGGATGGCGTCACCGCACTGCCCCATGGCGGAACCTTGCCGGTGGACGGTCTAGCCCGTGCGGATGAGCGGGATGTTCTGATCGCGATGACCTTCCGCCCCTATCGCCGCGAGGTGCTGGAGGCGGTCGGGACGGCGGCGGCCCGGGGGACGCAGATCCTCTCGATCTCCGATAGTCCGGCGGCACCGATCATGGATGTGGCCGAGCACCGCTTCGTCATCGGCACCGACACGCCGCAGTTCTTCCATTCGACGGTCGCGCTCGCCGCGTTCTTCGAGGTGTTGCTTGGTTTCCTCGTCGCGCGCGCGGGGCCCCGCGCGGTCGCCAGTATCGAGAGCTTTCACGACCGGCGTCAGGCGCTGGGGATCTATGTGGACGAATAGCGAGGGGGAGGCGCATGCCAGACACCGTAGCCAACGATGCTCTGCCGATCCGCTCCCTCGCCGCGCGTTATTACACCGACCCCGCGATATATGAGCGGGAATGTCAGGGTCTCTTCGCGCGCAGCTGGCAGTTTGCGGGCCATGCGAGCGCGGTGCCTAACCCGGGCGATTATTTCACCTTCGAGATCGCGGGCGAGAGCATCTTTTGCATTCGCGGGCGGGATCGGGTGCTCCGCAGTTTCTTCAATGTCTGCCAGCACCGGGCGCATCAGCTCGTCTCGGGCGCGGGGACCAAGCGGGTTGTGGTCTGCCCCTACCATGCCTGGACCTATGATCTGACCGGGGCACTGAGGGGTGCGCCGAACGCCAAGGCCGTGCCTGGGTTCGACCGCGAGGAGATTTGCCTCACGAGCGTGCGGACCGAGGAGATGCACGGCTTCGTCTTCGTCAATCTCGATCCGCATGCCGAGCCGATGGAGACCTGGTTTCCCGGTGTGCGCGACGATCTGGCGGAGATGGTGCCGAATATCGATGTGCTGGCGCCCGTCGAATGGGTGGAGATCCCGGAGCGGTGCAACTGGAAGGTCTCGGTCGAGAATTACTCTGAGTGCTATCATTGCTCCCTGAACCATCCGACGTTCTCGTCGGGCGTGGTTGATCCCACGAGCTATGACATTCAGCCGCGCGGCTATGCCCTGCGCCACACGACACGCTGCCCGGGGACGGAGGCGCTGAGCTATCCGATCAACGAGGCGGTGCCGCATGCACTGGAGTACAAGAGCTTCTTCCTGTGGCCGATGTTTTCGTTCCAGGTCTATCCCGGGAACGTTCTCAACACCTATCACTGGCGGCCCGAGGGGCCCGATGCCGTGACGGTTTGGCGGGGCTGGTACACGCCCAGTGGTGAGGATTGCGAGACGATCCGCAGGCTCGCGGTGCAAGACCGGGCGACGACGGTGGAGGAAGACATCCACCTCGTCGAAAGCGTGCAGCGGGGTTTGCGCTCACGCGGCTATGTGCCGGGGCCGCTGGTGCTCGACCCGAATTGCGGGCTGAACTCCGAGCACTCGGTCCGGGCGCTGCAGGAATGGATGCGCGCCGGTGCCGATAGTTGAGACCTCAGCGCCGGTGGATGCGGTCGACGATCCGCTGAAACCGCGTGTTGCCGGCGAGCGAGCGGAAAGCGGGGTCGGCGGCGAGCCAGGCGCCATGCATCCAACCACGCTCGGCGAGCGCATCGAGGCAGGAGAGCGCGCGATCCGTCTCACCGATCGTCGCACAAGCGATGGCGTCATAGACTTGAAGCGTCGTCTCGGTATCGGCCTGGTCCTGGATCGCCCCGCGCGCCTCCTCGGTTCGGCCGAGAGTTGCGAGCAGCGGGCCGAGGAGGTTGCGCGCCCGCGGATGGTTCGGATCGACCGCAAGCTCCGCCTCGACCCGACGGAGACAGGCCGCCGCATTCGATCGGCTGCGGTTCTCGTCAAAGGCGGCAGCCGCGCGGGAGCCGAAATAGAGCGACCAGCTATCGTAGGGGCGGACCTGTGCCGCGCGCTCGGCGAGCGCTGCGGCGGCCCGATACTGCTTAAGCACGAACATGATGCGCGCACCGATGAAATGCGCGTCCCCGTCCTTGAGGTCGCGTTGGAGCGCGGCCCCGAGGGCATCGACCGCCTCCGCCGAACGACCGAGAGCGCCGAGCGAGAGGGCCTTGGCGGCAAATCCGAGCGCAAGATCGGGCCTAAGCCGCGTCGCGACCTCCGCCTCGGCCAGCGCTTCGGTCGCTGCGTCCCGCTCATGCCGCTGATAGAGCCAGCGGTAGCAGAGCGCGATCGCATGCTCGGCCCGCGCGAAGGCGTAGTCGGGTGCTGTCTCCGCCGCTTCCCGCGTCAGCGCCTCGCAATGGGGGATGACATCGCGGCCGCCACGGGTGAGCGCGCTCCGCGCATCGAGGCAAAGTTGATAAGCGTAAAGGTCGAAGGCGTGCTCACCCGGCAGTGTCTTCGCCGCAGCCCGGCAGACATCTGCGTTGAGGCGATAACCGGCGCGCGGTACGGTCTCGACCAACGCACGTCCTTCGCTGCCGAGGGCACGGCGAAGCTCGGTCACGGCTTGTGTCAGGCTTTCGTCGCCGACGATCACATCGGGCCAGATCGCGTCCATCAGATCGTCGCGGCGGACGACGTCTCGCGGCGTCTCGGCAAGGCATTCGAGGAGGCTCATGGCGCGGGGGCTAAGCCGGAGACTGCGCCCATTGCGCTCAAGCGACCGTGCCCCGATATTCACGTCCCAGCCAGCAAAGCTGAGAGAGCGGGGCACGCCAGACGCCGGGTCGGGGACGTAGATCCCGTCCGAGCGCTGTGTAGCGGTCCATTTCTCAGGCAGAGCCATCGGGTCCATCGGGCGGCCCCACCGCCCCCTTTCTTCCTTCTAGATAGATAACCGGTCGAAAAGTTTGACGGGGTGTGAAGCAAAACCGTCGTTAAGTCGAATGA
>JBCDFC010000068.1:0-20678 GCA_039178805.1 Pseudomonadota bacterium
GCCCCATCGGCGCGTCGTCGACGCCCTCGCGCTTTCGCCACTTCGCGATGGTCTTCGGGTTCACCCCGTACTTCCGGCTCAGCGCCGCGGTCGAAGCCGTCGATCGCTGTATCGCCGCTCGGACGGCGTGCGTTCGGCATTGGCCCCAGACCAACAGGACCGATGGCGGCTCAATGCCTCACCGCGGCGCTGCCGTGGAGCACCTGGCCCACAGAGGCTCCGTCGCATGACGCCCCAAAGTTACACCATCACACTCCGGGACTGAACATCTAGGCTGCCTCGGCTTGGGAGGCTGCTTCGGGCGGGCTTGTGTCGCCGATTTGGAAGTAGTCGGTGTTGATTGTGAAGTGTTGGAGGGTCTTGAGCTGCTCCTGGGCTTCTTGTGACAGTACTGCGATCTCTTCTCCCATTCGGATCGCCGAGTTCTCGTTCGATTTGATCAGTTCGCTCAGGGTCAAGACTGAAGCGCTGATTTGGTCGGCGCCGATCGACTGCTCTTGAGCAGCTGAGGTGATTTCTCCGACGAGATCCGCGGTTTGATTGATGAGGGGTACCAACTCCTCGATGCCGGCTGCGGCTTTGCCTGAGATATCGAGAGTGTCAGCGGAGAGGGTTGAGATCTCCTCGGCGGCTGTACGGCTGCGCTCGGCCAGTTTGCGGATTTCCGAGGCCACTACAGCAAAGCCTCGACCGAATTCTCCGGCACGTGCCGCCTCGACCGCCGCGTTGAGGGCCAGCAGATCAGTTTGGCGCGTGATGTCTTGGATGATCAGGATCTTCTCGGCGATCGACTGCATCGCGCCCGATGCTTCCAGGACAGCACCGGCGCTTTCGGTCGCCTTCTCAGAGGCGTTCTTTGCGAGAGCGTGCGTCTCGTTCGAGTGCTCCGAGGTGCGGGCGAGGGCGGCGCTGATCTCCTCGACGGCGCTGGATGCGGTCAGCACCGACGCGGACTGCTGCTGGCTGGCGCTGATGATTGCGTTCGATCCCTGCTCAAGCTCTCTGGCTCGGCCTGCAACGCGCTCTGCGCCCTCACGCGCACCTTCTAAGGTATCGCCCAGCGACAGTGCCATGATCTGAAGGGCGTGCGTCAGCCGGTCGTAGATCGACTGGGGCGCGACTTGATTCGTTAGGTCACCTGCAGAGACGCGATCCGCGAGATTGGCAATATTGCCGAGGTAAGAGGCGACGCCGCCGACATCCTTCAGAATCCGCCCGATTTCACCCCCCGGCATTCTCTTCGGCAGCTCGATCTCGATATCGCCTTGGCGCAGATCGCTGAGCACCTTCAAGACCATCGCGACACTGCGGCTGAACGAGTACAGCATGATCGCCGTGACCATCAGGGAAACCAGGATGACGCCACTGGCGATGAAGATCATCTTGTTCGCGACGGCGCGCTTGTCCTTGAGGATCGTCACGATGTGCTGCTCGGCATCTGCGAGGAGGGTTTTCGACACTTCGTAGATTTGATCGAGACGCACCGTCGCGGTCGCAAACCACACCTCACCGGCGATCCCTTCGGCATCGTTCGTGTCGTTTATCCGGGACAGAACCTCCCGCCATTCCTCGATCTGTCCAATATGCGGTCCGCTCACCGTCTTTTCGAACCGATCTCGAATTGCGGGGGCTGCTTGGGCGAGGAACTGGCTCATCGCGTTCTGCTCACGCGCGAGGCGTGAAGCGTAGGTCTTGAAGGTTGCCGGGTTCACACTGCCACTTGCAGCTTGGTTGAAGAGGGCCGCGCCGAGTGCCCGCTCAAGGCCGCCGTGTTCGATCCCCTGAACGAGGAACGCGAAGGACGTCATCTTCATCGCGGTCGTTGTGTCCGGCGCGAGGCTGATGGCGCCATAGATAAGTTCGATCATGGCGTCGATTTGCGCCGTGTAGAACGCGACGTTCGCCGCGACGTTGCTTTGGCCGGCGTCCACTTCAGCCCGGTGCGCTCGCACCCGATCGGCCAGCAGCATCAGATCTCGGATCTCCTCAGCAACCTCCGGCAACTGTCCGACGAGGTTGAGTTCGCCAATCGTGGAGACGAGCCGCGCCATCGCGGCGTCGGTTCTTGGGCGGTGCGCGTCGAGCGCCTCTCGGCTGCTCTCGCTGCCGCCGGTCGATAGCAGACCGACGGTTCGCCCTCGCTCGATCTGCAACAAATGGATCGTTTCGTTCAGTTCACCGGAGAGTGGGATGATCTGCTGACGGCGGTCGATATCCGACGCGCGACGCGTGCTGTCGCTGACCGCGAAGAAGAGCCCCGCGCAGATCACACCGATCAGCATGGCAAGGACTAACGTGATCTTCAGCTTGAGACTCATTGATCGCACTCCGCCCCCTCCGCGCGGCCCGTTCGACAGGGTCGCGATGTAAGCGGTAGGGCGAGGAGCTTAAGGAAGCTTTTCGCATGTGCCGAAAGACCGGCAGCGAGCGCATTTGCGTCCCTTCGCGGGACGTCTTCGCCTGCAAAGCGCTGATCGAGGCCCAATCCAGCAACGCTTAGGCGCGCATTAGGCCCTACTTCCTGGACTGTGTGAACGCTTCGTAAGCGCCGCGGACCTGAAGTATCACGGTGACGTCGGCGCGGTCGCGGTTCCTCCAGAACCAGCCGTGCTGACCTGCGAAGGTCGCGGTGAAGGTGCCTTGCCCTTCGGTCTGACCGCGACCCTTCTCATAGCTCGTGGACTTACCTTCGCCATGTCCGTGGAGGTCGAAATTGATCCGCCCACCGTCCGCGCGCCAGCGATACTCCGCGACAGCCCCCTCGGCCATGTCGAGCTTAACCTCGGCTGCCTCACCGGGTGCCAAGGTAAAGGTCGTCTCATCGCGCCAGGCTTCCTCCGCATGGGCCCGCGAAACGAAGAGCCCAAAGAGAGCGTCGAGTGCGCTGGATCGATCCTCGGTCTCATGGAGCTTTCGATCCTCCTCAGCCTCCTCCGCGAGCTCGTTCTTGATCTCGCCCATCTCAGTGAGGCCAAGCAGCCGCCCGGCGCCTGTCGGATCGATCGCATACTCCGCCGGTAGAACGACTGTCACAAGGATCAGAACGGCGGCCACCAGCGCGATGACAGTAGAACGGAGGAGTTGTCCCGGGCTCGGGAGATCATCCGGATCGGGTCTCTTTGCGTTGTGCATGGGTTCCTCGGTCCTTTTATGCAGCCAAGAAGTAGCCGGTGATCTGAAAGCCCATGAGCATGAAGCCCAGCGACATCATCGCGACGTTTGCGCCATAGGCGTGGCGCCAAAACCCCTCGGTCCGGCGCCAATAGCCCATGGCGATCAGGATCACGGCGAGCGCCAAGAGCTGTCCGATTTCCACCCCGACATTGAACGCGATGAGGTTGGGCAAGAGACCGTCCGCCGAGATCTCGTAGTCGAGGATCTTGGTCGCGAGACCGAGCCCGTGCAGCAGTCCGAAGATCAAGGTTGCAAGCCTCGTATCGGGTTGCACACCGAACCAGACGCGGAAGGCGCCGATGTTGTCGAGCGCTTTGTAGACGACCGAGAAACCGATGATCGTGTCGATGAAGTACGCGTTGATTTTGATGCCGTAATAGACGCCCGCGACCATCGTGATGGAGTGGCCGATGGCGAATAAGCTGACATAGAGCGCCACATCCCGCATGCGGTAGAGGAAGAAGACGACACCCAGCAAGAACAGGATGTGGTCGTATCCAGTGACCATGTGTTTGGCGCCGAGATACATGAAGGGGATCAAGTGAACGCCCCAGACCTCTTGGACGTAGCCAGCATCGCCCTCGGTCACGTCATGCGCCGATGCTTGTCCCGTGGTGAGGATCACTGCGGCGATCAAGAAGCAGATGGCGATGCGCCAGACCCCCAACGGACGATGGAACGGCATGGCGGCACGCTTAGACGTCATGGTTTCTCCACATCAGGCCCGGCTCGTCTAAGTTCTCGGCGCCGGTACGGCTTCGCGCGACGCTCATGTAAGTGAAAGCGCGCCAAAGGCACAGCCCGATCTGACCTGCTTCCGGTCGAAACCCGGTTCCCGCCGGCAAGGATGTCGATGACCGACCGGCCGCGCTCGCCTATGCCTTCGGGGTGCGCTGCAGCGAGTGGAGAAAGGCTGGACATGCCGGACTTGATCACGACTTGGGCGAACCGGCCCGAGGAAGAGAACGCGATGACCGAGGATCATGCCTGGATCTGGCGTGAGATGATCCGGGCGGTGGCGACGCTGGATCTCGGCGATGCCCGCGTTCTCGATATCGGGTGCAATCAAGGAGGGTTCCTGCGCCTCCTTTACGATACGAAGCCGTTTGCCGAGGCGGTTGGGATCGATCTTGCGCAAGAGGCAGTTGCCCTGGCCGAAGGGCGCAAGGGCAATCGGCCGATCCGCTATCTTTCGGGGGCGCAGTTGTCGGACGCTGGGCAAGACTTCGACATCGCGTTCAGCCATGAGGTCGTCTACCTGATCGAGGATCTGGCGGATCACGCAGCACAGGTGGCAGGCGTGTTGAAACCGGGCGGCAGCTATTACGCGGTCACGTGTTGCCATCGCGACAACCCGTTGTGGTCGAAGTGGCGGCCAGAGATCCAGAGCTACTCGAACCTGCCGGTGCCCGATCACAGCGTTGCCGATATCGTCGACGCGTTCCGAGGCGCGGGCTTCGACGTTTCCGCCAATCGCTTTCTCGCCAATGCGTTTGTGCCGCTGACTGGGATCAGCTCACTGATGCCGAGCGATCTCGATCGGATCGAAGTCTATACAAAGTGGAAGCTGATGTTCCGATGCACCTGGCCGGGGTAGCCGGGTCAGGGGCGAGGCGCGCAAACGGGTCGCGCCAAGACTGAGTGGGGGCAGGCGGACGCACCGCCGCTGCGCGACCTTCAGTCGGCAAAAGCGGAGCGGTGCTACATCATAGAAAGCTGTCGACGTGAACGGTTGCGCGGCGGCGTCCCTCCGGTGTCTTCACCTCGACCCGCGTGCCATCGTCCCAGTGCGTGAGGCGGATCATGCCGATCGCGACATTGGTCTCGAAATCCGGCGACCAGGCGCATGAGGTGATCCGACCGATGCGCGTGCCATTATCGACGATGGACCAGTCGCTGGTGCAGGGCCTCAAGGGCGGGCCATCGATCGAGAAGCTGCGGATCTGACGGATCGGTCCGTCCTGCGCGACCCGCAGCAATGCGTCTCGGCCGATGCAGCCGAGCGCGATCCGCGTGTCGCAAAACTTACCGAGCCCGCATTCATGGGGCGTGTTTCGCCGTGTCATGTCGGCGCCGTAGCTCAAGAGCCGCCCTTCTATCCGCTCGATCAAGTTCGGGCATCCAGGGCGCACATCGAGATCGCGGCCAGCCTCGAAGAGCGCATCCCACAACCGCTCCGCATAGGCTCGGTCGCCATGCACATAGATCTCGAAACCGCCCTGCTTTGAATATCCCGAACGCGCGACGACCAGATCCTTCCCCCCGAACTCGAGCCAGGAGAAGCGGAAGAAGCGGATGCGCCGCACGGCATCGCCGAAGACGCGCGCCATCAGATCCTCGGCCAGAGGTCCCTGCACGGCGAGTGGCGAGACTTCAGGTTCTGTAACGTCCACCTCGAAGGAGAGCCCGCGCGCGATGCCCTTGATCCAGAACAGCAGATCGCTGTCCGCGATGGAGATCCAAAATCGGTCCTCCGCAAGCTTCAGCGTCACCGGATCGTTCATCATGCCACCGGTCTCGTCGACCATGGGCGTGTAGAAGCAACGACCATCGGTCATCGGTCGCAGATCGCGCGGCGTTAGCATTTGCACGAGGCGCCCCGCATCCGTGCCGCGGATCTCGACCTGCCGCTCGACCGCGACATCCCAGACCTGCACGGCGCTCTTCAGATGTCGGTACTCGTCCTCGATATTGCCGAAGCTCGTCGCAAGCAGCATGTGGTTGTAGCAGGTGTACGACGTGACACCGGCTGCATCGACGCGGCGGCTGAACGGGGTTTCCCGGATCCGCCGGCTGCGGGTGAAGGTCGGGTGTTGCATCGGCCCCTCCTCGCTCTCGGGCCGATGCTCAGGAGCTGCCCCAGCGGATCTGGCAGATCTCGGCGCTGCGGCCGTCGAAATCCCAGACCCGACCCCGATCGCGCACGCGCCCCTGGCTTGCCATGGCGATCGTGACGTCGGCGCCCATCCAATAGCCGGTATTGGTGACCTTCACCTCGATTTCGGGGTCGTTCCCCTCGATCGGTGCCACCGCGCCCTTGATCTTCTTGCCGACGATCAGCCTTCGGGTCTTGCCCTCGGTCTCATAGCTGATGGGCTGACGCTCAGCGCCGAGGAACTCACCCACCAGCATAGAGAAGAGGCCGGTGGTGCCGCGTGCCGCGCCGGAGAAGATCTTGATGAGCGCGTCATAGGCTTTGTCCGAGGCGCGTTCGTCGATATAGGCGGCGGCCTTCCAGTTTCCGCGCGCCATCTCGCCGGGAATGTCGAGCATCATGCCGACATTTAGGCCCGAGAGATCCTCGCCATCGTACTCACCCTTGTCGATGCGCACGCCCATCCAGGCCTGACAATAGCCTTCGGTCGGCGGATGCTTCCCGAGGATGACCACGCAAGGGCAGAATACAGTGCAGTTGCAATTCAGTATTAATTCGCCCTCAATAGTCCAGTGCTTCATCGCGGTCCTCCGGCGTGTTGTATTTATAGTTCCATCCACGTTGCCTGCGTGACGACAACAATTGCGGCAAAGAGAAGTAAGAAACCGACAGGTCGCGTCAGCGGTTGGCCGATCTCAGGCAGTTTCTCGAGCATCATCAGGACCGTGGCGCAGCCCATGAAGAGAAGGTTTGAGGTGCCGCCGACAAAGGCGAGCAGCATGAGCGCCCAGCAGCAGCCGAGGCAGTCCGCGCCGAGCCTGAGCCCCATCTTGAAGGCAGCCGGTGTCCCGGGCCGCCAAGCTCCGAGGAAGAAGGCCGTCGGCGCACGGCAACGGCTGAGGCAGGCTTCCTTGAGCGGGCTGAACTGCCATAGGCCGGCCGCCAGCAAGAGCGCGGCCGCGATCCACGGGGAGTTCACGGCGTCCTCGCCAAGGTTCAGATAGCCCGCATGGGTCAGCGCCACTTGGCCCGCCGCCGCAGCGATGGCGAACCCCGCCCAAATCGCGAGGAAACCTCCGGCGAGTGCCGGGAGCGCTAGGCCGCTGAAAACGGTCGGCTCGCGGGTCGCGATGACATCGTTGATCTTCGCGAAGGCGTGGAGTGCGGGGATGGCAGTCGGCAGCATCATCGCAGCCCCCATCGTCGCCCACATGATCCAAAGCCCGATGAGCGAAGCGTCCCGCGTCGCCGCGAGGCACAGGGCTGCCAACTGGTCGGCGCCGAGTGCGCGGAGTTCGGGCGGCAGGTCCGCACGCGGATCCATCGCCCAGACGGCGAGCCACGCGAGGATGAGTATGGCGTAGAGAAACAGCCAGGGCGCCAATCGCGACGGCGCCAAGCTGCTCCGGAGGATGCCGGCGCCGCCAAACCATGCAGCGGCGCGTTCGGTCGTCGGGGATGCGAGCCTGTTAATCACAGTTTTGGACTGGACTACTGTGGCGGCGCGCTGTCAACAGCAGTGGCGAATCCCTGCGCAAATCCGCCGCGGCCGTGCCGGTTCTCGATCCGGTTTCGAAGGATCGCCTGCCGTCAAAGGTTAATGACAGCGCGTCCCGTCCAGATGTTCCAAGCGGGGACAGTTCTGGGTGAAAACCTTTCAAGGAAACGGAGATAGCTCCGCTCTGCATAGGAAAATCGCGCTCAATCCATTCAGCGAAATCAATTTCCGGATATCGGAAAACCTCGAATTCGCCACATTTCCCGACGACCACGTTAACCAGTGGCATTCGGAGTGGGTGGAGATGCGCATGTATCCTTCGATGGAGTTTAACCGCCGAGAGTTCGGCAAAACGGTTGGCGTTGTGTCAGCGGTCGCGGCAAGTGGGCTGATCCTCACGCCGTCAATGGCGGCCGCCGCAATCGACGTCAGTCATAAGATCAAGATCTCAGGCGATCTGCGGACATTCACGCAGCGGATGGCGTTGGCGACCGCCTTCGTGATGCTCGATGTCGACCGTGAGCACTTCATGGAAGTGCTCAAGGAGGAGTACGAGGAATTCGCCCACGATATGGAAGTCCTCGTCTCAGGGGATCCGAAGTATCACATGGAGCCCGAGCAGAATGAGCTCGTGCTCGAAGCGATCAATACGGTCGGCATTGGCTGGAAGGTGCTTGGCCCTGCGCTCAAGGACGTCGTCGATACCGGCGTGGTGGACGATGCGCATTTCCATAAGATCGAGAAGGTGAATGTGCAGGTCATGGCGCTGACCGACAGCCTGCTTCACCGCATCATGACCGAGTACAAAGAGAGCCTGCCGCGGGGTCTCGCCTATCAGATCGACGTGGCCGGCGTGCAGCGCATGCTGTCCCAGAAGATGATCAAAGAGGCGATCCTCGTCGCGCTGGAATTCGAGGCCGACAAGCATCACGGGATGCTCCTGGGCTCGATGCAGCTCTATGGCTTCGGCCTCGACAAGCTGAACGGTCAGATGCTGCACAACGAGGTGACGCTGCCGGAGCTCGAGGCACCGGTGAAAGCGGAGCTCGCCAAGGCGGAGCACTACTGGGTCAAGCTTCAGCCGATCCTAAACAAGCTCGACACCGCGCATTCCGCATCCCCGGCCGAGCTCGTCGAGCTCGCGAAGGAGGCGGACCTTACGATGGATATCTACAGCGCGATGCTGGCGCTCCTTCTGAAGGAAGCCGAGGCGGTTTGAGGATGAGCGTTCGCGGTGCGCGGGAGCGCGCGCCGCATCGAACTGAGTAGAGAGGGTGGTAAAGATGGGAATTGACAAGATCTGCTTTAGCCGGCGCAGCTTCGGGCTCGCCATGGCGGCCGCGGCGAGCACGGCCGCGATGAAGTCCGGCGTTGCAAGGGCCGGATCGGACGGGGATAGCGCTTTCGCCGCTGCGACCCACCGCGTGACGCTTGCCGAAGAGCAAGCCGTGATCACGCAGCGCATCCCGATGTGCGCGGGCTTCATCAAGCTGAATGTCGAGCCGTCGCGCTTCATGGCCAATCTGACCGAAGAGGCGACCCAGTTCGAGAAGGTGCTGAAGGGCCTTCGCAATGGCGATGCAGAGCTGAACCTCGAGCCCGAGCCGAGCGGCGAAGTGCTGGAGGCGCTCTCCGCGGTCGAGGCCGTCTGGCCCACGATGAAGGCAACGGTCGATAAGATCATCGCCAACGGCTTCGTTGAGGATGCCGATTTCGACACGCTGTCGCGTTCGGACGCAGCACTCCTCTTCATGTGCGAGAACGTCGAGAAGCGTCTCGTCTCCGTCTATGGCGACACGGCACAGCATCTCGGCATCCTGATCGCGGTCGAGGTCTCGGTCCGTCAGGCGATGCTGACCCAAAAGATGGCCAAAGAGGTCACGAAGATCGCGCTCGGCGTAAAGCCGGACGAGAACCGCAAGATCCTCGGCGAGACGATCTCGCTCTTCGAGAACTCGCTCGAGGCGCTCCTCGGCGGAGTGGAGGCGCTCAAGCTTCCTGCGCCGCCCGAGCACATCAAGCTTGCGCTCCTCGAAGAGCGGAGCCGGTGGAGCGATCTCGGCCCGGCGATGCGCAGCATTGCCGAAGGCGGCGAGGCTGGGCTCCTCGAGCTCTACTCGATCGCGTCCCAAGAGGAGGCTCTCCTCGAAGCCGCCCGTCACATCGAGCACATGTACGAGGAGATGGGTGCGCACGGCTGATCGCGGACGGCGGGCGCTGCCGCTCAGGTTGGCGCCCGCGCTTCCTTGGGCCGTGACTGAACGAAACGCCAAGCTGCGTGAGCGTCAAAGGGCTGCGAAGCACTGAAATCGACACTCCCAACGCTTGGCGGATATGGGTGCCCGACCCCCCGGGCACACCAAAACATCGGTGACATCTGCGCGCTTGAGTTCTGCGCAAACGCGTGTGCCGCGAGAGAGAAAACTCCGAGAGCGGCAGACGCCTACCCTGGGAGAATGGGCATGACTAAGGGAAGCCATACAACAGCACCGACTATCGAAACTTGTGCAGGGCGGCTGGTAGGTACGGCCAGCGCGATCTGCATCATGGCAGGCCTCGGTTGGTTTGCCGGAAGCGGGGCGGCCGAAGCCGAAACGCTTGGACACGTGACGTTGCAGGCGCTCGAAGGCAACGCTCAGATCAATGGTGAGTTGCTCGATTTTGACGGCGAAACCTATGTGGTTCAAAGCTCAGTCGGCCGCGTTGAGATCGCCGCCGATGCCGTGAGCTGCATCGGGGCCGCCTGCACGCCGAGCCCGGCATCCGGAGGCGTTGCACAGCCCGTGCGCTCAGTCGTCCTCAGGGCCAACAATGATGGCACCGAGATCCATGGCGAGCTCGTGGAGTTCGACGGCAAGGCCTATGTCATTCGGACGGTGCTTGGAGAGTTCCGCGTTCAGAGAAGCATCGTCGAATGCCTCGGGCCGGCCTGTCCCGAGATCGTCACCTACGAGCCGCAATTCGCGGTCTACAGCTCCGACGGGGATAAGCAGGCGCTGCTCTCCTACCTGTGGAAAGGCTATGCCGAGGCCAACGGTCATCGCTACGAGGCGAGCCCGGAGACCGGTACGCCCGAGTTGATCCGTCTCTTCAACCATAGCGACACGCTCGTTGCCGAGATCAGCTTCAAGGCCGCGGGCACGCAGTCCGTGGCGAGCGCCTTGTCGGGCGGCGACGTCGATCTCGCCATTCTGGATCGTGGGCTCGCGGCCGAGGAAGTGCGCTCTGCGGGCTTCGATCTTAGCCGTAGCCAGCACACGATGCTCGGCCATGACGGGCTTGTGGTCATCGCCAACGAAGAGATGCCCGTGACCGCCATCGCCACGGACGAGATGCGGCGGATCTGGAGTGGTCAGCTTCGCTCTTGGAAAAGCTTGGGCGGCGGCGACTTCCCGGTAACGCTCCACGTCGTCGAAGGGCGTTTGGCGAAGGCCCCGAAATCGTTGATCCAACTCGCGCGCTTCAACGAGCAGCAGCCCGACCGCGTCGTCCAGCATGACTCTGAGGAAAGCGTGATCGCGGCCGTCGAAGCGGATCGGAACGCCATCGGTGTCGTGAACCGTGCCGCAGCTGTCACGACTGGGGCGAAAATGCTGGGGATCCGAAAGGTCTGTGGCCTGACCGCCTCGCCCAGCGATTTCGACATGGAGGTCGAGCACTATCCGATGTCGGTCCCGATCCATGCCTATGGCAAAGGGGCCGGCATCCATCCGGTCGCCGCGTCCTTCATGGAATGGGCGGAGACGGGCGATGCGCAGCGCCATGTCAGCGAGGCCGGCTATAGCAGCGCGGGTCTGAAGCGGATGAAGATCCAGGACATGGGCATGGCCCTGATCCACACCGCTGCGGTCGAGCCTGACTTCGACGGGGCTGAGTTCTCCGCGATGATGCAGGAGTTGCGCTATGCAGACCGGCTCTCGATCACCTTCCGCTTCCTGCCGGGTTCGAGCACGCTCGATGCCGCCTCGATCGAAAGCATGAAGAGCCTTGCCAACCGTCTGCGCGCGCGGGAGTTCGACGGCCAAGAGATCCTGCTCGTGGGCTTTGCCGACAGCGTCGGCCCGGCGGATCGGAACACGACACTGGCGGCCCAACGGGCGAATGCCGTCCGTTCAGTTCTGTCGCAGGAGTTCGACCCTGAGACGCTCAGCAAGATCAAGCTCAACGCGATGAGCTTCGGGGAGCAGATGCCGGTGGACTGCAATGACACGGATGCTGGGCGCGCGAACAATCGTCGCGTCGAAGTGTGGGCACGCCTCGACGGCCGCTCGTAAAACCGAACCCCTCAGTTCGGGAAGGCCCCGGTGCGCAAGCGCCGGGGCCTTCATTTTGTCGGTCGGGTGGGGCAGCGCTGTGGCGCCAGGCACCTCTTCCTGCGAGGGTAAGCGCTAAGACGGGTCGGAAGCGCGTCATGGCATCTCTCCTAAATTGCGGATCTGACGGTCAGCTCAGCGGGCGAAATGTGCGACCATCTCATCCGCCGCGGCCTCGACAGCCTCCGGGTCGTCGTAGAAATCGAACTGGGTGACGTCTTCGAGCCAGCGCTGCGTGGCCTCGCCCGTGAAGCTCTCGACGAAGCTGCGCACGCCCTCAGGGATGGCGGCGGCATCGGAATGGACGATGGCCAACGGCTTGTCGAAGCCTGAGGCGCGGTCGAGCGGATGGTAGCTCAGCCAGTCGTCCCAACCTGCGTTGTTCCACGCATCGTCGTATTCCGGGATCGCCCCGCGGGAGGCTTCGTAGTAGTAGCCGCCGATCGGCATGAGCACGCCTTCGGCATTCTCAGGGCCGGCGGCGGGGATGACCTGGCCCCCCGCAGCTTCCGCATCGGCGGCGACCTGCATCAGCGCGGCGACGCCCTCGACCCCGCCATAAACCGTCTCGACGATCTCGCGGTCCTGCAGCCATGGCGCGACGAGGCCAACCCGGTCGACCGCATCGTTCTCGCGCGTGGCATCCAGCATGTAGCCGGCGGAGGCGCAGATGCCGAGGCCATGAATGCGCGCGACCTCCGGCATCGCGGCGAGGCCCTCGATGGCGACACGGATATCCGCTGTCTTGGCCGCCGGGTCCTCGATGAAGCGCTGGCCGCCGGGCAAATCGCCCGACTTACCCCAGCCGCGGAAGTCGAAGGTAAAGGCGATGAAACCGCGCTCCGCCATCTTGCGGGCATAGGTGCGGGGCATCTGCTCCTCGACCGAGGTCCAGGCGCCCGTTACCACCACCGCGTCGGTCGGCGTGCCGTCGAAACCATCGGGCAAGTAGAGCGTGCCCATGAGGGTCGCGCCCTCATTCTCGAAGCTGACGCTGCGCGTCGCGATCTCGGCAAAGGCGGTGCTGCCCATCAGTGCGGCGGTCACGACGGAAATGGTGAACTTCGTCATGGTCTTGCTCCTCCATCTCACCGGCGGATCGAGCCGGCGTCTGTCCCGATAGATGGCGGAAAGGGTCGCCCCTTACAGGAGCGATTCAGGCCATGCGCTATGCGATTCCGATCGCAGCGTGCGATCAGCTACCCCGCGCTACCCCGCGCTGCCGCCGGTGTCCGGCCGAAGCGGCGTTTGAAATGCTGACCGAAGCGGGGCACGTCGTTGTAGCCGACGCGAAACGCTACCTCCGCAACGCTCAGCCGCGTTGTGCGGAGGAGCGCGAGCGCCGCCTCCAAGCGCTCAGCGATCACGAATTGCAGCGGAGAGGCACCGGTCGCCTGCTTGAAGGCCCGAGCGAAGTGCGACGGAGACATCGCCGCGATCCCGGCCATCGTGTCGAGCGACAGGTCGTCGGCTAGATGCGCCCGAATATGTTCGACTGCGCGGCGCAGTCGCGCGTCGTCGATGGCCGCCACACTCGGCTCCGCTGGCAGCAGCGAGCGCGTCATGTGCAGGGCGAGGGCCTGGCCCATCGTCTGCGCATAGAGCGCACCGCCGGCGGCGAACTGCTCTGCCTGCAGCACCATCTCTACAAGCAACGGATCGAGCGCGCCGATCACAGGTGCAACGGACGCCGGGTCCGCGTCGAGCCCGGCCGCCGCGAGCATCTCGGGCGGCAACGAGACCGTCGCGAAGTCGAGCGCTGCATCGAACTCGCACAGCCCCTCGGCCCCTGCCGGCAGGATCCAGCCCTCCTGACGTTTCAGAGGCAGATGCCGACGCCTGTCCGAGCCGAGGGTCAGGCGGTGGCTCGGCTGATCCGTCAGGAAGACACCGATGGTGAGCCGGGGCAGCGCATAGGGCCCACCCCCCGCCGGAAGGTTGATCCTCTGCGCGACGAGACCGCTCATCCCTCATATCTATGGCGGCGGCGTGCGGGATACATGGCTTCCGAGCATGGTCGCGATCTATCGGTCGCCGAGCTCGATCAGTTTGCGCGCCAACTTCGCGACTTTACCACCGCCGCGAAGCTGCTCCAGGAAGGTACGGGCGGCCGGGTCGCTGATCGCCGCGCCGGCCGCGACATGGAGTTCGAACAGAAGCTCCAGCAAGCCACCCAGATCGCGGGGTGGATCTTCGGGATCGAACAGCAGAAGCCCGGCAACGACTCGGCGCACAAAGGCTGCATGATCGGGAGACAGGGCCGCGAGATCGCGAAGAGCGCGGGTCCAGCGGGTGAGGGGCAGGGTGGCTGTCGCGACGAAGAGACCGAGCTGCTGGGCGAAGATTTCAGCCGACAACTTGCCCGTCGTCACCAGCGCGGCGATGGCGTCGACGGCAAGCCCCGTGATCGAGCGATCCGCTGACTCGAGGTAGAAGGCGAGCATGCCATGCGCCATCGGCCCGCATCCTGCGCCCGGACGCAAGAGCGGCTCGAGATAAGCAAGACCGAAATGGTCCGTCAGCTTCTGATCCGTATCCATCGCCTTGATCGCGCAGGCAAAGAACGGCTCCATCTGGCCCGGCCACACTATCGAGGCCCAAGCGATATCCTCGAAGCTGTAGCCGCACGGATTGTCCATGCCGTAGCGGCGATCCGATGTGTTCAGAAAACTGCTTGAGAGGAACCGCTTCGTGGCGGGAACCGGCTTGGGCGCGATTTCTACTTTGGCCACGCACCAGAAATAGGGCGGCTTACCCTCACGCTCGACCGTGAGCGAGAGGTTCGCAGGCGTGCCGGCGGCAGGAACGGTCCCGCCGACGATCTTCGCGATCTTCGCGTCGGCGGTCTCGGGCGACCGTGCGGCCCAGGCTGCCACCCATAGCTCAGTGGTCACCCCCGGCGTCTCCGACCCACCAAGTGCGAAGGCAACGGCCCTGTCGGCCTCCGTTTCGACCTGCAGCCGGGCGAACGCTTCTTCGCGACCGGCAGGACCCAGACGCAGCAGCGCCAGCGCCAGGTCCTTCTGCGGCGTTGGGAGCGCAGCGCTGCGGTAAATCCCCAACCGCTCAACGAGATCCACCGGTGCGATTTGACCGCTGTTGTCGGAGGGCAGGGAGAGGAGGGGTACCTGCGCGCCCTCGCGCAGGTTGGCGAGGATCTCGTCCGTCCGATGCGCGAAGTACTCGATCAGGCTGTTCTCCGTCAGCCCCAGATAGCTTGGCCCCTGGAGCCGTCGTTCGAGAACGGTCGCGATGCTCTCGCCCTCCGCCCAGGCGACGCCCGTCGCAGCAAGGGCCGTGCGGAGCTTGACGTCACCCGCTCGCTCCAGGAGTTGCCGGGAACGCTTCGCCACCGGGGAGAGTTTGTCACCCTCAACGCGGGCCGCCGCTCCGAAGCGCGCGATCCCGTCGATGGCCCGTTCGACCTCGACCGGATCGCGGCAGGTCTCGAGCACTTGGAGAAAGAGCGCGACGGCTTCCTCAACGCTCCCGACAGGCCTGACCGGCGTGGCAATGGGCGTCTCGGTCGATACCTGACAGGTCGCTTCGACATCGGGCTCGGGCGCGTCGGCGCCAAGCATCGCTGCGAGCCTCGGTCGGAGCGAGGGGGCGACGGCGTCGAGATGGGCGGCGAGGGTCGCTTCGACCTCGGGGTCGTGCACAGCGTCCAGCCGCTCGACGAAGTCGAGCGCCTTGGCCTGAACATCCGTCGCCTCGCTGATCAGCGCGGTCGCTGCCAATCGGGCGGCCTCGGCCGCGTGCCCGGGCGCCTTCCTGACCGCCGAGGCCAAGAGTTGGAGCGCCGTCGCCACCGTCGATTTCTGCCGCGCTTGCAGTGGAGGGCCAAGCTCCGCCAACAGCGCGTCGCCCCCAAGTTGCCCAGCTTTATCGAGCGATTTCAACGTCTTCAGCGCAAAGGACACCGTGGGTGGAATAGGGCTCGCGAGGAGCCGCAGATAACGCGCTGCCCGCGCCGCCTGTTCGTCCTGTGTCGGTTCCAGCGCCGTATGAAGGCGCGCATACCAGCCGACGCGAAACTGCCCAAAGTCACGTTCCAGCGCATCCAACGAGGCGTCCAGGAGGCGTTGGCGATCCAACTTGCCCACCCGAGCCATCGCCAGGATGGTCGTCATCCACTGCCCGTCGGTGGGCGTGTATTTGTCATGCGCTGCGAGGCTCAGCTCCCCACCGCCTTCGACTTCGAAGAAGCGCCAGATATCGCGGCGGGCGAAGTCCGGCTCCTCCTCGGCAAACCGGTGTCCGCCGATATGGGAGTAGTAGCCGAAGATCAGACTGTCGGTCTCAGGCCGCGCGCACAGCCCCGCACGCCAAATCGGCGCCACCTGCCACACGAGATGCGCGGAGCCGTCGATGAGGTCGCTTACATAGCGGTCGAGCCAGCTTGGGCTGAGGGCGCGCATTACCTCGACCACGTCGAGCCGCGATGGCAGTATGTGAAAGCCGTAGGGCTTCAGCTCCGGCGGCGTGGCCGTTGCGAGCATCGCCACACGCAGCGTCTCGAGATCGCGAAAACTCGGCCGCTTCGTCTTCTCGGCAGTGATCGAGAATTCGGCACGCCAATAGGCCTTCCACAGCTCAGCGATCGGTTTGCGGAGCTTGCGCCTCTCGGTCTCTTCAACTTTCGCGAACTGCTTGAGGGCTTCCTCCGCGGTTGCTTTGGTCGCGAGCCCAAGGGCTTCATCCTCGGTCACGCACGGCCTCCATGGCAATCTCAACCGCAAGGGCGTGCTTGCATGGGCCGCGCGTCGCCTTGTGCTTCGCATACCAGGGGCAGGTGCAGCTCAGGCCGTCCTCAACCGCGTGGAGCTCGTGCACCACACCGTCCGACACCACCTTCGCCCCATTGGGTAAAAGCTCGACGGCTCCAGCCTCCACCAAAGCGCGCGCTGCCTTGAGGCGCGGGTTCAGGCGCTCCATCCGGTCCAGTCGGAAGGGCAGGACGCGGTGGAAATAGGCACCCGTCGCGAGGTCGAAGCCGATCAGGCCCTCTGCCGCGAGCATTGCCAGCGCGCGGTCGACAGACGCGGTCGGCAAGCCTGTGGCTTTCGAGAGGTCAGCCGGCGCGATCCGATCCTGCCAACTAAGCTGCGCACGGAGTGCCGCTGCCCCGCCATCCATCCCCTTGGCGAGATCGGCGAGCAGGCCACCATCGCCGGAGAAGCCGCGCCACGGCTCGGCATTGAGAACGAGTGTCAGACGTTGGGCACCGAGGCACAGCACCCATGCTGTGCTGCCGGTTCGCGCATCGTGCCAGATCTCCATGCCCTCGGCGAAGGGCATAAGCGGCTCGAGCACCCGCAACCTGTGCCCACCGCGGAGCGGAACGGCGCCACTGCTCTCTCGCGACGCGCTGCGGAGCCCCGAGCCCGCGACGGTGATCCACTGGAGATGATCGGTCTTGGAGCGGGGTTGCGCGCGCAGAAACCGATGCGCGCCGATCCGCGGCAGGCTGATCGCCCGGTGCATCCGCGCGAGATGCACTTGAACCTCGCCGAAACCTCTCACCCAGCGGAGCGGCAGGGGTACTTTGCGTTCCTCGACCTCGGTAGTCTCATGCGCGATGACAACACTCTCTTGGCCGACCGTGATGTCGAGCTGGCTGTCGCGCCGCACTTGGGCGAGCGCTGCGCGAAGCTCAGGGCCGAAGTCGACATTGGTCGTCCCGTGGCGCCGCTCGCGCGGCTCGAGCCCATCATCGGCGATGTCGTGCCGGATATAGGCGCTGCAGCAGGCCGAGAAGCCTTCGAAGCGAACAGCGCCCGGGCTCACGGTCGCTACGGGATCGGCCTCGCGCAGAATGCGGACGAGCATGGCGGGCGGGACGTAGAAGCGTGAGGCGACGATTTCCGACACGGCGCGGAGGCATCGCGCGGTAATGTCGGGATGCCTGGCTCTGGCCACGAGATACGGCGCGCTTTCCGCCTCAGCGCTCCGATCGCTCGCCAGCATGAGCGTCGCCCGCGCCGGTGCGTGCGCAAGCGCCGAACGACCGTGATAAGCGAACCCGTGTTCAAGCATGACCGCACCCACCCCCCGTTGTCGCGGCGACGCTGCTTGACGCGTCAGGGGCGTTATAGCGCGCTCCGCTGGGGATCGCCCAGTTTCTTCGCGTTCGAGGCGTCCGGTGCGGGTGCTTCCCCGGTCTTCCCCAGGCTTAGTCGGGCTTTCTCGCCGCAATCAGCCGTCGTTCGGATCGCCGATGAAGAAGAGCTCAGGGTCGAGCTTGATGTTCGCGCGCGTCTCGCTGAGCGCGATCGTGGTGGTCAGACCCTGGGCATCGAGCACCACCCATTGACGCAGTTCGAGCGGTTGGTCCGAGAAGATCATCGTGATCGAGCCCTGGTCCGGCTCATCGGGATCGATGGCCGTGACGCGGATCTGTCCGTTGCCGCTCTCAATATTCGTGACAGCACCTGAGTCTCTCAGGTTCACACGCTCTTCGAGCAGAATTTCGAGCGGCGTTTGGCCGAGCGGATAGCGGTCGAGTGTGCGGGCCGAGCGGTCGTAAATTCCCACCCAGGTGCCGTCCGCCACGATCAGCGCAGGGTTGGGCAGATCGTACTCAAACCGCACACGGCCGGGGCGGCGCATGTAGAATTGCCCAGTGCTGACATCGCCATCCGGGCCCACTTGAACGAACTCACCGGTGAGCGTCGTCGTGCCGTTCAGATAGTTCGAGATGCGCGCGAGATCGCGGGCATCGTTGGCGGACTGCGCCCATGCGGCCGGCGTCAGCATGAGGGCGGAGAACAAGCAGGCTGTGAAGAGGCGTCGATGCATTTGGGCTTACTACTCCGAGAACTGCGCCTTGCCCAGACCAACGCCGTCGAAGGGTGCTTCCGGCGTCGGAGCACTCTTTGGTGATGGGCCTTGTGCGGCGTAGCCTGAAGCTCGCCATCGGGTACGAACCGGCAATCGCAGCGTTGCGCGGCCAGCGGTGCAGCCGCTCTGCCTGTGCTGCGAGAAATCGAGGTGAACTTCGCGCGCGCCCCAGCCTTCTCAGCTTCAGGGCACCCCGTGTCAGGCTGCCGTCCTCGATCCCTCGACATCCTCGGTTTCTTCCGGAACCCGGCTGGACGCGCTGTCGCCTGCGTCGGGGCTGTCGTCCTCCGATGAGCGTTCGTTTGAGCTTTCGTCGCTCATGCCGTCGCCCGGATGGCCAGTGGCGCGTAGATGCCCGCTCAGCAGATCTCGGGATCTCTCGGCCAGTTCGAGCTGACGTGTCGTCGTCCGCTGTGTTTCTGTGTCGCCCCTGCGAAGGTCTCCGATCATCTCGCTCATCGGCCCGAAGATTGCGTTCTGGCGGATCACGACTTCGCCAAATGCATCGACGCTGCACAAAGCGCTTTCGATGTCGCAGCGCGCGGTTTCCGCAGCTTCGATGCCGCTTCGGCTCTGTTCCAGCGAGGTGGACATGCGCTCGCTCGTCTCGGACAGTCGTCCTTGGATCGCTTCAAGCCCAACGCCCAGGCCATCGACCGCGGCGTTGATTGAGCGCACCGCCTCGCCGGTCATCTGAGAGAGGCCGCCGACCTCGCGCGCGATGACTGCGAAACCGCGTCCCTCTTGGCCGGCACGGCTCGCCTCGATCCCGGCATTGATCGCAAGCATCTCGGTTTTGCGCGCGATCTCCCGGATCCGTTCCGCCAGCGATGTGACCGATCCCGCATCCTCGCCAAGGCGCGACACAGCTGCGTCGAGCGCCCGCACGACCTCGGTGCTCTCCTCAAGCTGCGCCAGCACCGTCTCCGCCGCATCGCCCATGTCATCGACGCCCGACGACGCGCCCAAGAGCAGCGTGCGCCCCTCTTCAGCGGCCTTGCCGGCCCAATCGAGCGCCTCGCGCAGCGACTTCGCGGTCGTCTCAAGCTTTCCAAGAGCGTCGATCCGCTCCTCGGTCGCCGTTGCCTGCTGCTGACTGTCCAGGACGACATCGTCCAAAACCGATCTGGCGGAGGTGAGCGCGTCGGCCTGCTGCCCCATCGTCTCGGCAACCACACGCTCGCTCGACGATGCCCCGCGCTCCCTCACCCAAAGAACGGCGAATGGTGCAAGGAACGACACGAGCGTGACCCACAGATCGAACCCGCCGCCGGCGGCGACCTGGCCGCCTTGCAACAGCAGCGTGAGCAACGCGCCCACCAGGAACGCGGCTTTTGCGGTGCGGTTGAGCATCATGCCCCGCTTAATGACCCTCTCGCGTCATAGCGGTGCAGGACTGAACAAAGGGTGACGAAACGTCGCCCGATCCCGCGTTCAGCGCTCCTCCACGAGGATGTCGCGTTTGCCGACGGCGTTGGCCGGGGTGACGACGCCCTGGTCTTCCATCATTTCGACCAGGCGGGCGGCCTTGTTGTAGCCAATGGCGAGCTTGCGCTGGATGTAGGAGGTCGAGCATTTGCGGTCGCGTGCGACGATAGCGACGGCCTTGTCGTAGAGCGCGTCGTCCCCGTCGCCCGCAACCGCCAAGCCCAACTTCTCGTCCACGAGGCTCTGCGTTTCCTCGTCCGCGCCTTCGGTCACAGCCATCACATAGTCGGGTTGGCCTAGGCTCTTGAGGTGGCGCACGACCTCCTCGACTTCCTCGTCGGAGACGAAGGGCCCGTGCACGCGGGTGATGCGCCCGCCGCCTGCCATATACAGCATGTCGCCTTGGCCGAGGAGCTGTTCCGCCCCCTGCTCGCCCAGGATCGTGCGGCTGTCGATCTTGGAGGTGACCTGGAAGCTGACCCGCGTCGGGAAGTTCGCCTTGATCGTGCCGGTGATGACGTCGACCGAGGGGCGCTGAGTGGCCATA
>JBCDFC010000069.1:0-20601 GCA_039178805.1 Pseudomonadota bacterium
GCCCCAACACCCCCCCCCAACCCCCTACGGGCGTTGGGGGGGCCGGGTAATGGTTGGGGGCGCCACCGCCACGGCCGGCGCCGCTGGCGTCTTTGACGGGCCCCCGCCTCTGCCCATGCTGGTCATGAAGCCCCCAAGGGCTTCTCCCCAGCTCCTTCAACGGCGACGGGCCACCTCACCGGAATCCAAAAAACCCGACCAAACCCGGCCAAACCGAAACCCCGCAGAACGCATCGCGGCGACCAGCCGCGATTCCGCTTACCTCGACCGCCCTGACAGGGTCAGCTCCGCGGCTCGATCCGTTGATGACGCGCCCGCGCCCCCCGCTCGATCGCGGCCGAGGCGAGCCGGCCCACGCGCAGATCGTGGCGGATCATCTCGAGAAGCTTCATCTCGGCCTCGTCGACCCCCCCATCCGAGGCCGCCACATCGCAGGCCAGCGCATAGGCCGTTTCGCGCAGGTGATCGGGCAACGCGTCCTCCACAAGCCCGATCAGCGCATCGAGCCCGTCCTCCTCCTCCAGGAGATCCGCTACCGTCGCCGAGACATTGCGGATCCGGTCCCGATCATAGCCCTTATAGACCGGCAGCTGGTTCACCTGCCCGGTGATCCAGTCGAGCTCGCTGTCGGTGATCTTCTCATCCGCCGCCGCCATAGCGATCATGATCGCCACCAACGCATCCTGCGGGCTCATCGCTTCGGTCATTATGCACACTGCTCCTTCGGCTCAGAGGTTCGCGGCGGACGCTAGTAACCGCGGCGCAGGCTGGCAAGCCGGCTCACGCGGACGCGCGCGCTTCGCCACCCGCGCCAGCGGGTCCGGTTGACGCTGCATCCGCAGCACAGTAGCCCCCCGGCCACACCCGAGGAGCCGAGCCATGAGCGACACCGCCGCGATGACGCCCGATACGCCGCCGAACACGCCACCCGAGAACGCCATGGGCGCCGCGGCGCTCGAGGCTAAGGCTTGGCCGTTCGAAGAGGCGCGCAAGCTCCTGAAACGGCTCGGCGGCAAAGCACCGGCGCACGGCGTGGTGACATTCCAGACGGGCTACGGCCCCTCCGGCATCCCGCATATGGGCACTTTCGGCGAGGTTGCGCGCACCACCATGGTCCGCCGCGCCTTCGAGCTTTTGCGACCCGACATCCCGACGCGGCTAATCTGCTTCTCGGACGATCTCGACGGCATGCGGAAGATCCCGGACAACGTGCCCAACCCAGACGCGCTCGTGCCCCATCTGCAGCGACCGCTCTCCGCCGTGCCCGATCCGTTTGGGACGCATGAGAGCTTCGGCGCCCATAACAACGCGCGCCTCAACGCCTTCCTCGACACCTTCGGCTTCGACTACACGTTCATCTCGGCGACCGAGTTCTACCGTTCCGGCCGGTTCGACCCGATCCTGCGCCGCGCCGCCGAACGCTATGACGCGATCATGGACGTCATGCTGCCGACCCTCGGCGAGGAGCGCCAGGCCACCTACTCGATCTTCCTGCCCATCAGCCCGACCACCGGCCGCGTCCTTTACGTCCCGATGAAGAAGGTCGACGCTGCCGCAGGCACGATCACCTTCGACGACGAGGACGGGACCGAGACCACGCTCCCCGTCACCGGCGGCCATGTAAAGCTGCAGTGGAAGCCCGATTTCGGCGCCCGCTGGGCCGCCCTCGGCGTCGATTTCGAGATGTTCGGCAAGGACCACGCCTCGAACGCGCCGATCTATGATCGCATCTGCGAGATCCTCGGGGTGCCGGCGCCCCAGCACTACATCTTCGAACTCTTCCTCGATGGTGAGGGGCAGAAGATCTCCAAATCCAAGGGCAACGGCCTCTCGATCGAGGAATGGCTCCGCTATGCGAGCCCCGAAAGCCTCGCCCTCTTCATGTTCCAGAAGCCGCGCACGGCGAAGCGGCTCCATTGGGACATGATCCCGAAGACGGTGGACGAGTATCACCAGCATCTGCGCGCCTACGCGGGCCAGGACGCGACGAAGCGGCTCGCCAACCCGGCCTGGCACATTCATGGCGGCCAGCCGCCCGAGAGCCAGATGGCGGTGCCCTTCTCGATGCTCCTGAACCTCGCCTCCGTCGCCTCGGCCGAGAGCAAGGATCAGCTCTGGGGCTTCATCCAACGCTACGCGCCCGACGCGAGCCCCGAGACCCACCCCCAGCTCGACGCAGCGGCAGAAGGGGCCGTGCACTATTACAAGGACAAGGTCGCGCCTGCGAAGGCCTTCCGCGCGCCGTCGGACAAGGAGCGCGCAGCGCTCGAGGATCTGGCCAAGCGTCTGCGCGTAACAAACGAAACGGCCGCGGAACCGCTCCAAGACATCGTCTTCGCGGTCGGCAACGAGCACGCCTTCGATCCGCTCCGCGACTGGTTCAAGGCGATTTACGAGGTCCTGCTGGGCGCCTCGCAAGGCCCCCGCTTTGGCGGTTTCATCGCCCTCTACGGCGTGGCGGAAACCGTCGCTCTCATCGAAGAACGGCTGGCCGCCGGCTAAAACATCGCCGGCCCGACAGACCCAACCGCGTGCCCCCATCATCTCCCGGCTCGGCCGGGGGGCGCAACACCATGTCTTCCTGACCGGTGCCATGCATCATCGGGTCGGGCCCCGTGATGGGCCCCGTGATGGGCCCCGTGATGACGGGGCGCGTCCAGATCGATGAGATGGCGCGCTCAATCGCCCAAGATCAGCGATGATTGGAAAAAAGCATGACTGCCGGGTGTGACCCGGCAGTCCATCTTCGGCTGTTCACCGAAGCAGTTCGATCAACGATTGGGCCGACCCTGTTCAGGCCGACCCTACCCGGTCAGAAAGTGCGAAAGCGCGACGACAGCGTGTTCCGGATCGTCAGCCGATCCGCCTCGGTCAGTTCGCTCTGCACGGCCATGATCCCGAAGAACCGGCGCTGCTGCGACCTTGTCGAGTTGCTTTCGAGCCCCGCGGCGAATTGAATGAGGCCGCCCTCGTTCTCAAGATCCGGGCTGTTCTCCCCGTTCTGGACAAAGGCCTCCTGCTCATCGCCGAAGAGCGACGCCCGCCAGGCCCGGACAACGGAGCCGTCGGAGACCGCCATGCTCACCTGCTTGGGGTGAGAGGCGCTTTCGTTCGTCGACCCGACCCTCAGATCGATGTCCTGGCCATTGCCGACCACACCCACCCGATGCCGCGTCGTGAAGTTGATCGCACGCCCGTTCGTCACGCGCGTGAAGGCGCGGAAGAAGTTGCTCTGCGAGCGCGAGTCGAACCAGGGCGTCTCCTCGCTCACGACAAAAAGACCCCAGGAAGTGTTGTCGCCGATCGACCGCCCGTTCTCGGGCGACAGCAACACTCCGTCGACATTGTCGACATCCGCCTCGACACAGATCTTGCCGCCCGGAAGCACCCGCGCCACCAACCCGACCGTGCCGTCGTAGATCATGTGGTTGTCATTGCCGGACACGTCGTCGACACGCCGGATCGGATCGCCGTCCTGCGTCACCGGGACCGTGCCCGCGCTGTCCTGCCAGAGATGCGCAAAATCGTCGAAGAGCCACAGCCCACCGGCATCGGGCGGCGAGAAGTATGCCGCCAGCACGCCGTCCGACGTATCGGCCACGGCGCCCGGCGCAGGCGTCGTACCCGGCATATGGAACGCGCCCGGCATCGTCGCGCCCGACCGCACGGTGCCCTCGATATCGAGGATCGGCGCCTCGGGCAGGTCTTCGGGCTGGAACGAACTCGTTGTGTAGAGACGACCGTCATCATCCACCCCCGGATCCAGCGACGGCGTCGCGCGGGGATGTCTGGGATGGATGCGCATCGCGTTGTTCTCTCGGCTCAGCATCGGATAGAAGATGTCCGTGAGATCAGACGCAATATCGAAGAGTGCTGCATTATTCGATCCAGGCTCTTCGTAGTCCATATCGATCATGATCGTATTGTAGTGGAACCAGCAGCCGCGCTCACTGTTCGGCGGATCGATCAATTGGTTGTACCGGCCCGACGTCGCTCCTTGCTGCAAGAATTCGGAGATCTTAAACTGCTGGCTGCCAGAAACCCGGTCCGTTGGCGTTCGAATGATGTTGTTCCGGATCTGAAACGCCGGATGTTCACAGAAGATCGCGTTGCTCGCGCGGTGCATTGTCAGAACATTACTGTCGATCAGAATGTAACGCGTCAGAACCGCTTCGCCGTTCTTGTTGTTGAACGAACCGAAACCGATGTTGAGGATCGCAGCCCCCGCGCCCAACAGATCGGAACGCGTTATCTGCGTCGCCCGCGTGCCGACGGCGCCCCCGGCCGCCATCAGCCGGAACGTGGGCTGGATCGGCCGGCCGCCGGGATAGTGTTGCGTGAAGCACTGATCGAAGACGGTGAGATTGTTGTTGATGTTCCGAACCGCGCCCCAACCCTGGCTGAAGCCTGTACCGAGCAGTTCGCGCCAGTCGCGGTCCAACAGCGACTCGTCCTGAATGAAGCTCACGCCTCGACAATAAAGCGGGCGCCCCTCGGCCTGCGCGAACATCCCATAGCTGCGCCAATTGCGCAGACGACAGTTGATGTAGCCAACCTCGCCCGTCGCGCCGAAGCCGGCGCACCCCTTCATCCAGTTGTTGAGAAGCAGCGTGCCGAACCGGCTTTGTGTGTTGACCATGCCGCGAGAGCTTTGACCGGGTCCCGGATTGGCGGGATCCCAGCTTCCCTCGAACTCGAAATTGGCGATCACGGTGTTGGTGTTGTCACCCGGCACAAGTTCGAAAACGCTGGTGGTGAGGCTCGGGAAGCCGTCCTCCAGCAGGATCGCACGCTCGGTGCCGCCATAGGTCGTGACATGCGTACCGCGGGCGATCCGCCCGAAGGTATCGCCCATCGCGTATTGCCCACCGGCTTTGAAGAGAAGCCTACGGCTTGAGATGCCGACATGGTCGAATGCCGCCTGAATGCCGACTGCATCGGCCTCAAGCAGGATGGCATCCGCAGGCGCCCCGGTGAAATCGCTATCGCCTTCGGGGTTCAGGACCATGGTCTTCGGGCCAGCGAACCAATCGTCCGGATCGAGCACTTCGAGCTCCATGCTCGTCGTGCGGTCAACGCCGGCGCGGTTGCGCTGACGGAGCGTGATCGTCCGCGTACCCAAAGCCAACGCCGCGTGACACGTCGCGGGGCCAAGCCCGGTTCCAGCCGTCCCCTTCACCTGATGGTTTTCTGGGAACGACGTGTAGGCGTAGTCCTCGCCAAAATCCCAGGTGAAGGTGTCGTCGCGCCGATTGTCGTCGGTCACGCCCGCCACCTCGAAGGTCACGAAGAGCGGCGCCGGGCCCGAAAGCTTCGAGGCAACGATCGCAAACGCCTCGGCCGCAAACGGGATCGCGCCCCAGCCGACGCCGGTCAGGAGCATGTCCACACCCCAGGACGGCACACCCCAATCGACGGTGCTGATCCCCGGTATTGCCGAAAGATCGCCCTTGAACGCGCCGGCGGCATCGATCGGCCCCGCAGTATCCGCGCCCAAATCGGCCACGCCGCCATTCGATGGGGTAAAGGCCGCAAAGAGCTGCGTCTGGCTGCGTGGGGCGAAGGCAAAACTGCCCTCGCCCTCGAACGCCGCATCGTATCCCGCCGCAGTCAACGCAACCGCATCACTGCGGGCGATCCCGCTGCCCAAGGTGTCGACGCCAAGGATCGAACGCGTCACCGAGAAGCTGCCATCGAGGGGTCGGAAGCCATTGGCATGGCTCACCTCGGCCTCGGCCAATCCGGCATTCCGCGCATCGACGTAGAAGCCGCTATCCGTGATCTCGCCGGCATCGCCGCTGGACAGAAGCAGGGCGGAGGCCCCCCCGCCCATGATTAGGCTCCGGCGCACGATCACATCCGAGTAGACGAAACCGAATGCGCTCTCGCCCCCCGTCGGCAGCGCCGCATCCGTGTTCAGCCGGATACCGTTCAGCGCCGGCAGCCGCGACTGCCCGGGCCAGAGCGCACTGTCCTCGATCGTGATCGGCACACCCGGGCGATAGATCGGGGCGTAACCCGTGGCCCCATCCGGCAGGAAGCTGATCCAGGCCCCGGCATCGAAGGGCGTCGCCGCCACTGCGTCATGCACCAGCACGCGGTTGAGGGTGAGGCTCGAAACCTCAGTACCAAGCCGGAAGGGCCGCACGCCCACGCGATGCACGCGGCAATCCCGCATGGTCACCGCACCGAAATCGGAGGTCGTCACGGCGCCGGTATCGGCGATCTCCACCCGGTCGAACAGGAATTGCGCAGCGCCAGAGCCAGCCATCTGCGTGGCCCCGCCGCCCAGCACCACACCGCCCGGATCGCGCGGCCCGCGCAGCCGCTCCGCCATCAGGAACGCGCCCTGGATCCGACAATCGCGGAAGGCGACGGTCCGCCCGACCTCATCGATCTTCACCAACGCGCCATCGATGAAGCGCGGCGAGCGCGCGGCGACGACCGGTTGCTCAGCATGGTCGAGATCGACTTCCCAGGAGAGGTTGCGCGCTCCCGCGAAATGCAGCGGTGCCGTCACCGCGGCCCCTTCGGACGCGTCATAAGGCAGCACCCGGACCTGCCCGGTACCGCCATCCGCATCCGTTCCGACCAGGACCAGATCCTCGATCCGGCTTTCGGGCACGGCGATATCGTCCACCCCGCCCCAGTCGCCGGAGTTCCAGAGCACGAGCTCCATACCCGAGGCGAAGTCGAAGCCGTAAAGCCCCTGACCGAGCGGCGAAGCCACATCCTGCGCCACCAGCGCGAGGTCCGCCCGCGTGCCGAGCGTCATGCTGTCCGGCACGACATTGACCGTCAGGCTCTGCCCGCCCGAGATGCTGAGCGAATAGCTCCCGGAGATCACCGCCTCACCGGACTGCTTGGGATCGCTGCCTGGCGTCGAGGGACCGACTGCGGGGCGAAGATAGGAGATCCCGTCCACGTCGTGGATCTCCCAATGCCCAAGCGGATCGCCCGAATTGATGTTCCGCCCGGGGCGCGCGATCGGAATGCCCCGAATACCCGGCGGCGTCAGCGCACCGAAGCTCACCTCGTCCCCGTCCGCTACGACCTTCCAATCGCCGACGATGCGGGCAGAGGTATCCCAATACTCGTTTGCACCCGCCCCGTCCCAGCGGACGCGGCACTGCACGGCCGAGCCCACGGGCACTTTGTTGTGGGTCAGCAGGAGGGTCTCTTCGGTCTCTCCGAACAGGATCTCCCCATCGACCATCCAGAGATATTGGAGCGAGGGCACGAAGCCTTCTTCAAGCTCGACCGAACCCGGCAGCACGCGCAGCCGCTCGCCGAGCCTGGCCGAACCCGTCAGCCGCGGCGCCATCACGATGCGCATCTTGCGCAACCCGCTTCCGCCGAAACCGATCGGCAAATCGATCAGGGAACGCGTGCCCCCATTGCCGATCACCAGCGCGAGATGCACGAGAAAGCCCTCACCAAGACCTTCGAACTCCGTCGTGCCGTTCGCCTTCGCGGACCAGGTGCCGTTGGCATTGACGCGCAGGATCACGCCCGAGGGCATCAGATGGTCGCTATCGGCCGGCCAGAACTGACCGTCCATCAAGAAACCCTCGACCGCGAAACCGTCTTGGCCAAGGACCCGGCCATCCCAAGAGGCGCGCGTCCGGCCTTCATTCACCGACGGCCAGAAATCGCGCAGCGTCTTGCCTCGAGTGACCGTGACGACTGCGCCCGCACCGCCACCGATCCCTTCGAGCGGAACGACGGGCTCATCGATGTATTCGCGCCCGGCCTCGACGATGCTCGCCGAGACGATGCTGCCACCCGACGCGACAACCTGCACCCGGCCAAGCTTGCCGCCCTCGACAGCGACGACATAGCTGCCGTCTGCGTAGCCGCTGCCACCGGCGGTGACGCTCGCACCGGTCAGCGTGTTTGTGCGGGCCGAGCTGATGGCGCTCGAGGCCTCCTCGTCGCCGAAGACGGTGGAGGCGACGCCCCAGGGCGCATCGGCACCGAGCTGGAAGGTGTCGAAGCCGAAATCCGAGGTCTCAGGCGGGACGAGACGGCGCACGCCCGACGGTCCCTCCCAGGTCTCCGCCGCGGGCCAGGCGCTGTCACCGAAGATCCAGGCGCGCAGATCGGCGCCGCGAAAGGCTGAATTCGCGCCCGTTATCTCGGCGGTCGCCGCGGCGATGCTGCCCGCCGGAAGCGTGAATTCGAGCGCGAGGCGTGCCGTGTCACTGCCGCCGTTGAAGCTGATCCGCGTCGCCTGCACAGCGGCCATCCCGGACGAGCCCGATGTCGCGACGCTCCCATCGCTCCAATCGATGACGGCCTCCGCCACCGCGCTGCCACCGCCCCCGCCACCGCCGTCCAGGTCGAGCGTGACGCGCAACCCCGTGCTCGCCGCGCCGTCGCTCCGAAGCTCGGCAATGAAGAGCATGCTCTCCCCCGCCGCGGGCAGGAGAGCTGCGGGCAGGGTTTGCGTAGCCGTTCCTGAGGTGAAGCGCGCATAGCCGCCGCTATCGAGCGCCCCACCCCAGTTCGTGCCGATCCAAGCGTCCGACGCATTGGTCACCGGATCGACCGTATCCGAGAGATAGCTCGACGCGCTGAAGGCGGTCGTCGTCACGCTCTGCGCCGGCGACCAGGGGGCCGGCAGCGAGACGCCCGTGGCAGGATCGATCTCCACGGTGCGGATCTCGACAGTGCGGGACACGCCGGGCACGAAGCCCTCGATCACCTGGGTGCCGGCCGTGGCGGGTTGAGCCAGATCGATCGGCTCGCCACCATCGAGCCGGATCTGCAAGCGCGACAACCGCTCCGGCAAAACCCCGGGCACCCGATGCAGCGTGAGACCCACCGCATCGCCCCGTCCGAGATCGAGAAACGCGAAATCGCGACTGCTGATGGCGCTCTCCGTCACCACGACGGGTGGGGGCGGCGCCGGCACAGGGCCCGACTGATGATGCTGCGCAATGGTCTCGGCGTGGCGCACGATGGCGAAGGTCATAAACCGCTCCTCACGGGCGTGAGCCGGGCGCAGAGAAGCCAGAAGGCCTCTGCCGCGACGGGTCTCGTGTCTGGATCGCAACCATAGAACCCAAACCAACGCGGCGTTGCGCAGATAGGAGACCATGCGCCCGTTGCGTGAACAACCACGCAGCCGGCTGTGCACGCTCAGGTAATCTGGCGGTCTCGCATCGACGCCGAGCAGAACCGCGATGACTACGAAGCCCCGGGGAGACGGGCGACAACAGCTCCAAGCGCCCCCTCCCACGACAGGTTAGGGTGAGTCGGCTGAACCGAGCGCTAACGGCACCTTCGACGACGGGAGCGCATGGCATGGATCGGGGCGATCGGAATGGCAGAGTTGGCGTCGGCCGACTGATCTTCTCCGCACGGGAAAGCCGTCCAATCGATCGAGACATGCCCTCGGGCTTTGGTTGCGAACGACCCGGAAGGCCAGGCGCCCGCGCCAGCGGACCGGCGATGGCGGATCGGGGGTATGCTCAAGCCGCGCGGCGGCTCAGGCCTCGTCTCGCTTCCGTAGGACGGGTGGCTCGAACGCCGTGACCGGCGGCGGCGGGCCATCGAGCGCTGCGACCTCCACCAGCGTCGTGTGCGCGGACGGGCCTTGGCCGAGGCGCGAGGTACCCTTGTCGCGGGTCAGCACGTTCGGGTTGCCGTGCTTGCAAAGCGCATCTGGGTCGCCCGGCACGGCCGGATCGTACCAGGCGCCGGTTGAGAGCTGCACGACCCCCGGCATCACTTCGTCCGAGATCCTAAGCCCCGCGAGGCAGGCGCCGCGAGTATTGAAGACCTTGACCACGTCCCCCGCCTGGAGCCCACGGGCCGTGGCGTCCTCGGGATGCATCGTGATTGGCTCACGCCCCGCGATCTTACTGCTTTGGCTCACTTTTCCAGGATCGAGCTGGCTGTGGAGGCGGGTCCTCGGCTGGTTAGAGATGAGGTGGAGGGGAAAGCGCGCGGCCTCAACGGCGCCCAGCCATTCATAGGGCTCCCGCCAGACCGGATGGCCGGGGCAGTCCTCATAGCCGAAGCTTGCGATGCGCTCGGAAAAGATCTCGATCCGGCCACTGGGGGTTTCGAGCGGGTTTGCCTCCGGATCCTCGCGGAAGGGGGCCATCAGGATCGGATGCGCCTCCGGCTCGGGCAGGCTGGTGGTGCCCATGGCGCGCAGCTCGTCGAGGCTCGGCAGCGTGAAGCCCTCTCCGCCAGCGCGCTGTCGGGTTTGGTCCCAGAGATGGGCGATCCAGCCCTCGGCATCGCGGCCCTCGGTATAGGCCTCCTCGACGCCCATCGTCCGCGCGAGGCCCGTGAAAATCGCGTAGTCGTCGCGCGCTTCGCAATATGCCGGGATCGCCTGCTCGGTGGCGACGATCAGCGGCTCCCACTGGCCCATGCCGATGTCGTGGCGTTCAAGGGCTGTGGTCGTTGGGAACACGATATCCGCATGGCGGGCCATACCGGTCCACCAGATCTCATTCACGATCACGCATTCCGGGCGGCGGAGCGCGCGGATAAGTCGGCCGATATCCTGATGGTGGTGGAAGGGGTTGCCGCCGGCCCAGTAGACGAGGCGGAGGTCTGGGTAGGTTCGGTGCTCGCCATTCCAATCATAGGGCTCACCGGCATGCAGGAGCGCGTCGGAGATCCGCGCAACGGGGATCGCGTCGCCGACCGGGTTCTCGCCCTGAGGGACCGAGGGGAAGCGAAAGCGGCGGACCGGGTTGCCGATCCCGTTCTCCGAGGCATAGCCGTAACCCACACCGCCACCCGGCAGGCCGACCTGACCCAGCATCGCAGCGAGCACCAGCGCCATCCAGCCCGGCTGCTCGCCATGATCGGTGCGCTGCACGGACCAGGAAACCGTGATCATGGTCCGTGCTCGGGCCATGCGGCGGGCGAGGACGCGTATCGTCTCGGCCTCGATCCCGGTGATGCTGGCGGCCCAGTCAGCGTCCTTGGGCTGCCGGTCGGCGGCACCGGTAAGGTACCGCAGGAAGCGGTCGAAACCGGTGGTGTAGCGGTCAAGGAAAGCTTGGTTGTGCAGGCCTTCGGCGTAGACCGTGTGGGCGAGGGCGAGGAGGAAGGCCGTGTCGGTCCCGGGCCGGATGGCGAGCCAATCGGCGCCAAGCTCCGGTGCGGCATCGGCGCGAATGGGGCTCAACAGGACGAATTCGCAGCCCTGCGCCTTGGCGGCCCTCAGCGCGTCGCGCGTGGTGTGCTTGCCGACGCCGCCGGAGGTTACTTGCGCGTTCTTGAGCGCGAGGCCACCGACCATGAGCATGAGCTCCGTATGCTCCTCGATCACCGGCCAGGCGGTCGCCTGATCGAGCATCAATCGCCGAAAATGGCCAGCAATGTGGGGAGTTAGCGTGCTGATGGCGGCGAAGCTGTAAGTGTCGATCGAGGAGGTATAGCCGCCGATGCAGTTGAGGAAGCGGTGAATGTGGCTCTGCGCATGATGGAAGCGGCCGGAGCTCGCCCAGCCATAAGAGCCGCCATAGATCGCGCCATTGCCATGCTCGGCGCGCACACGGTCGAGCTCGCGGGCCGCGATTTCGAGTGCCTCGTCCCAGGGCAGCTCGACAAAGGGTTCGGCACCGCGCCCCTCACCGCCCGCGGCATGGCCTTTGGCAAGGAAGCTCTCACGGATGGCGGGGCGGGCGATGCGGGTCGGGTGGGAGATGGCGTCCTCGATCCCGGGGCCGATAGCGGGCGGGTCCGGGTCGCCCTCCCATGGCTCGACATCGAGGAGCTTGCCGCCCGCCGTCCGCGCCCGGAAGGTGCCCCAATGGGTGGAGAACAAGCTCTGCCGTTCAGACCCTGCATCATTTGCCGCCATGACCGCACCTCCGACCGCTGCATCCGGGAAGATGGCGCAAAAGGCTGAGGACCGCCAGCACGATGCGGGATGGGCGGGTTTGCGTCGCTGGTGATGTTCGGGGCTGGCGGTTTGCGGGGCTGGCGGTGCGCGCGGCCGCGCCCTCCCACGACAGTCTATGGTGCTTGGAGTGAACGAACTGCGAATGGAGGCGTGGTTCTGAGCAACCTCGTCTTCAGAAACCGAGTTCGGCGGTGAGGGCGATCAGGGACATGTCGCTGCCGGGCGGGCCCATCAGGCTGAGGCCGACGGGGCCGCCATCGACGACGCCGGCCGGGAGCGAGATTTGCGGCAAGCCGGCATGGCCCGCGATGCAGAGGAGGCGGTGGGCATTGTTGCGAAAACCGTCGGTCTCGGCGTCCGGGCGGCCCCGGAACGGGGCGGGCCCTGGCACGGTCGGGAAGGCGGCAACCGTGTTCACAGGGATCGCCGCGAGGATGTCGGCCTCGATACGCTCGCGACGCGCGCACGCATCGGACCAGTCGGCGCCGCTGATCCCGGCGGCATAGTCGAAACGATTGGCGACGTTCGGTGCGAGGTTCGGGCGCGCCTCGGTGATCCATGCGCCATGCTGGGCCCAGCCTTCGGCGCATTGGCAGATGCGGAAACAATCGCGCCACGCGGCGAGACCTTCGTCCCCGGCGATGGGCGAGGCGTCGGCGGGGTCAAGCATTTCTTCTAGACGCGTGCGCAGGGGCGTGAGCGCGGCCACAGCGTCGGTGCTTGCCACGGCCCAGGCGTCGGTGGGCAGCAGAAGGCGGGAGGGCATTGCGGCGATCGGCGGGAGGCCGAGCGCCTCACCGACACGAGCCATCACTGCGGCCTCTCGCGCGAACCAGCCCGGGGTGTCGTAGCTGGGGGCGAAGGGCGTCGTGCCCTTCATCGGGATCGCCCCATGGCTCGGTCGGATGCCGAGAACGCCGCAGAAGGAGGCCGGCGCCCGCACCGATCCGCCCGTGTCGCTGCCAAGGGCGAAGTCGACAACGCCGCCCGCCACCGCCGCAACCGAGCCCGAAGAGGAACCACCCGGCACGCGGCGGGGGTCGGCTGCGTTCCGGGGCGTGCCGTAGTGACGGTTCTCGCCCATGAGAGAGAAGGCCATCTCGTCGCTTACGACCTTGCCGACGGCGCGCCCGCCAGCGGCCAAAAGCGCCTGCACCGGTGCTGCGTGATCGGCCGCGGGCTGGTGGCTCCGCGCCCAACTCGGGCTGCCGCAGCCCGTTACCCGGCCTGCGATGTCGAAGATGTCCTTAACGGCGAAGTCGAGGCCGTCGAGGACGCCGGGTCCCGTAGGCTCAAGCACGAAGCGCTCGAGGAACGCGCCCGATGGATCGTCCAAACTGCCCATGACGTCGCCTTTGCCTGCCTCATTTCTATGCGCAGGTTCGGCATTTCCACCGGCTGGCAGAAGAGCTGCCCACGCATTGGTCATCGTTTCAAGAATCGCCTTGTGATCACGCCAGCTTTGCGGCAGCGTTTCCAGGCCAGCACAAAAAACGGTCCCTCGACCGCATGCCGCGCTGTGGGAGCCGTGCCGGCACTACCACCAGTTTTCGCAGGGAGACTATCAATGATCATCGGCAAGTGGATCGGGAGCGGGCTCGCCGCCGCCCTGATCGCGCTCGGCGCCGCGGAAGCGCAGGCGCAACAGTCGGGCGGTACGTTCGTCTATATCGTCCAGCCTGAGCCGCCGTCCCTCGCCTCGTATCTTTCGACCTCGGGTCCCATCGGGCTCGTCGCACCGAAGATCTACGACGGGCTCTTCGACTACGACAACGATCTCAACATCGTGCCCGCCTTGGCCGAGAGCTATGAGGTCAGCGAGGACGGCAAGACCGTCACCTTCAACCTACGCCAAGGCGTGAAATGGCACGATGGCGAGGATTTCACCTCCGAAGACGTGCAGTTCACGGTTATGGAGGTTCTTAAGAAGGTGCACCCGCGCGGGCCGAACACCTTCCGCGAAGTGGTCTCGATCGACACGCCGGACGATCACACGGCGGTCTTCAACCTCGAGAACCCCGCGCCCTACATGCTGCGTGGTCTCTCGGGTTATGAGAGCCCGATCGTGCCGAAGCACCTTCTCGAGGGTCAGGACCCGCGCGAGGCGGATCTCGCCAACAACCCGGTCGGTACCGGCGCCTACAAGTTCGTCGAGTGGAAGAAGGGTCAGTTCGTCCGCCTCGACAAGAACGAGAACTATTGGCGCGAGGGGCTGCCCTATCTCGACCGTGTCGTGGGCCGGTTCATCCCCGACGCCTCGACCCGGACCGCTGCGATGGAGAACCAGGAGGTGCTCTACGGCGCCTATGGTGCGATCCCGAACATCGATGCGGTGCGGCTGCGCGAGCTCGATTTCATCGATGTCACGACCGACGGCTACTCGATGATCAACCCGATGGCGCTGATCGAGTTCGACACGACCGACGGCCCCTTCGCCGATCCGGCAGTGCGTAAGGCAATCTCGATGGCGCTCGATCGTGAGTTCCTGATCGAGAACATCTGGTTCGGCTACGGTAAGCCCGCGACCTCGGCCCTTTCGTCGAACTTCGAGCCCGTCGGCCTCTACGCCGGTGAGCAGGCGAACTATGCGCCGAGTGCCAAGATCGAAGAGGCGAAAGCGCTTCTGAAGGCGTCTGGCTACGATCCGGACGGCATGGTCGCTACAGCCACGCTCGACCTCATCCCCTATGGCGAGGACTGGCGCCGTGCGGGTGAGTACATGAAGCAGGCGCTCGCCCCCATCGGGATCGAGCTCGACCTCCGCTATGAGGACGTGCCGACCTGGCTGAAGCGGGTCTATGCCGACTACGACTTCGAGATGAACGTGAACTACTTCTACCAGTTGCCGGATCCGGTGCTGGGCGTTCATCGCCACTACGGCACGGATCAGATCCGTCAGGGCACGCACTTCGTGAACAGCTCGCGCTATTCGAACGAAGAGCTGGATGCCCTCCTCTCGGCCGGTGCGCAGGAGCCGGATGCGGCCGAGCGTGCGGCGATCTATGCCGAGGTGCAGCAGATCCTGGCCGAGGACATGCCGGTTCTGAACCTCTTCGAGATGGAGTTCCTGACGGTCTTCAACACGAAGCTCAAGGACCACGCGACCTCCGCCCTCGGCGCCTATGGCCCGATGGAGCGCGTCTGGCTCGACGAGTGATCACCGCTACCTGAACCACTGCGCCGGCGGCCCGTCCGCCGGCGCCTCACCGTTCTTCGGAGGGCGCGATGACCCTGGGCGCGAAGCGAATCCGCTATGTCCTGAAACGGCTGCTGCAAGCGGTGCCGATCATCCTTGCCATCGTGATCCTCAACTTCTTCCTCCTGCAGCTCGCCGAGGGCGATGCGGTCGATGTGCTCGCTGGAGAGGCGGGCTCGGCCACGCCCGAATACATGGCGGAGTTGCGGGCCAAGTTCGGGCTCGATCAGCCGCTGATCGTGCAGCTTGGCATCTATCTCTGGAACGTCGTCCAGCTCGATCTCGGCTACTCCTTCCGGCACGAGATGCCGGTCTCCGAGCTTATCACGGACCGGGTCTTCGCCACTTCGCTCCTGATGGTCTCGACGATTATGCTGGCCGTCGGCTTCGGCATCCTCCTCGGCCTCTTCGCGGCAGTGGGCCTCAACACCTGGCGCGACACGGCGATCTCGGTCGCTTCGCTGATCTTCTATGCGACGCCCCTCTTCTGGGTCGGGCTGATGCTGATTGTGGTCTTCTCCCTCAATCTCGGATGGTTCCCGACCTCGGGGATGGAGAACTTCGCGATGTTCTATGAGGGTTGGGATCGTGTCTTCGATATCGCGCACCACCTGGTGCTGCCGACGATCACGCTCTCGCTCTTCTACCTCGCGCTCTACACACGGCTGATGCGCGCCTCGATGCTCGAACAGTCGGGGCAGGACTATGTAACGACCGCGCGGGCCAAGGGGCTGACCGAACGGCGCATCGTCTTCGTCCATGTGCTCCGCAACGCGCTCTTGCCGGTCGTGACGATGGCGGGCGTGCAGGTTGGTGCGCTCATCGGCGGCTCGGTCATCGTCGAGTCGGTCTTCGCCTGGCCCGGGCTCGGCATGCTCGCCTTCGAGGCGCTGTTCTCGCGCGACCTGAACCTTCTGCTCGGGATCTTCCTCCTCTCGGCCGTGCTGGTCGTCGCGGTGAACCTCGTCGTCGACATCATCTATTCGCTCCTCGACCCACGGATCGAGGTCGGCTGATGGGCGGGTTCTGGCAGCGGTTTCAGCGTAATCGGTCGGCGGTACTGGGCCTCAGCATCCTCGGTGTGATCATCTTGATCGCGGCAACGGCACAGCTTTTCTTCCCCGCGGATCCGTTCAGCCTTGCCGGAAAGCCGCTCTCGGGCCCCGGCCAGAACGGGTTCCTTCTGGGCTCCGACAGCCTTGGCCGCGACGTCGCCGCGGGCATTGCCCATGGCGCCAAGACCTCGCTCCTGATCGGGCTTGTCGCGACCCTCGTCGCCGTCTTCATCGGGGCGATCACCGGCGCCTGTGCGGGCTACTATGGCGGCTGGATCGACGACATCCTGATGCGCACGACCGAGATGTTTCAGACGATCCCCAGCTTCGTCTTCGCGATCCTGTTGGTGGCGATCATGAAGCCCTCGATCGAGAGCGTGATCGTCGCCATCGCCGTCGTTTCCTGGCCCGCCGTCGCCCGCCTCGTCCGTGGCGAATTCCTGGCACTGCGCAACCGCGAGTTCGTACAGGCCTGCCACACCGTCGGCATGTCGGACATCCGGATCATGATGGGCGAGATCCTGCCGAACTGCCTCTCGCCCATCATCGTCATCGGCTCACTGATGGTGGCGACGGCGATCCTGATCGAGAGCGCGCTGGCCTTCCTCGGCCTCGGCGATCCGAACATCATGAGCTGGGGCTTCCAGATCGGCGCCGGGCGCACCCTGCTGCGCTCCGCCTGGTGGGTCTGCACCTTCCCAGGGATCGCGATCCTGCTGACGGTGCTCGCCATCAACCTCGTAGGCGAAGGGCTCAACGACGCGCTCAATCCGCGGCTGAGGGAACGCACGTGAAGAAACCCCTCCTAGACATCCGCAACCTCCACGTCGCGCTCCCCGAAGGCTCGCAGCGACCCTATGCCGTGCAGGACGCCTCGATGCGGCTCGAGCGGAACCAGATCCTCTGCGTCGTGGGCGAGTCGGGCTCGGGCAAGTCGCTCACCGCCCGCGCCGTCATGGGCCTTCTGCCGCGCCCCCATGTACGCATTGCCGAGGGCGATATCGACTTTCGCGGCGAGAACCTCGCGACCGTCTCCGACGCCCGGATGCGGGAGGTGCGCGGCTCCGAGATCTCGATGATCTTCCAAGAGCCGATGACTGCCCTCAACCCGGTCATGACCATTGGCCGGCAGATCGACGAGGTCTTCCGCTTCCACCGTGCCATGGCGTCCAAGGAACGGCGGGAGCGGGCGATCAAGCTCCTCGACGACGTGCATCTGCCCGATCCAAAGCAGATCGTGAACGCCTATCCGCACGAGCTTTCGGGCGGCCAACGCCAACGCGCGATGATCGCGATGGCGCTGGCGCTCGACCCACAGATCCTGATCGCGGATGAGCCGACAACCGCCCTCGACGTTACCACCCAGGCGCAGATCCTTAAGCTGATCAAGGAGCTGCAGGAGGGGCACGACACGGGCGTCCTCTTCATCACCCATGATTTCGGTGTGGTAGCCGACATCGCCGATCAGGTCGTCGTGATGCAGAACGGCGAAGTGGTGGAGCGCGGCTCCGCCGACGAGATCCTGAACCGTCCGCAGCATCCCTATACCCGCGATCTGATAGCGGCCGTGCCCAGCTTAACGCCCCGCCCGCCCCGCGCGCGCAGCGACGAGGCGGTGCTGAAGATCGACCAGCTCGACAAGATCTATGGCGGCGGGCGCGCCTTCTTCGGCTTCGGCGCCGAGGCGCGGAAAGTGCACGCGGTCAAGAATGTCAGCTTCGAGCTCCGACGCGGCGAGACGCTGGGGATCGTGGGCGAGTCAGGCTCCGGCAAATCCACCGTCGCGCGCTGCGTCGTACGGCTGACGGATGCGGATAGCGGGCAGATCCTGCTGGAAAACACCGATCTCCGCCCGCTCGGCCGCGCAGCACTCCGCCCCTGGCGGGCCAAGATCCAGATGGTGTTCCAGGATCCCTTCGCCTCGCTCAACCCGCGGCGCAAGGTCGGGACCATCATCTCCCAGGGCATGCGGCTGATGGGCAAGACAGCCAAGGAAGCGGATAAGCGCACCCGCGAACTCCTCGACATCGTCGGCCTCGACGAACGCGCCCATGACCGTTTCCCACACGAGTTTTCCGGCGGGCAGCGTCAGCGCATCGGGATCGCCCGCGCCCTCGCCCTCGACCCCGAGGTACTTGTCGCCGATGAGCCGGTCTCGGCCCTCGACGTCTCGATCCAGGCGCAGATCCTGATGCTCCTCGACGAGATCCGCGACCGCATGAACCTCTCGATGGTCTTCATCACCCATGACCTGCGCGTGGCGGCCCAAGTCTGCGACAGGCTCGCGGTGATGCGCTATGGCGAGGTGGTGGAGGCGGGCCAGACCGCCGAGATCTTCGCCAATCCGCGCCATGCTTATACCCAAGAACTGCTGGGTGCTGTGCCGGGTAAGCACTGGGACCCGCAGGCGAACCGTCTCAGCGCCTGACCTTTCGCGACGATCCATCATCCCAAACCGACACTTCCCGTCGCCATGGACCATCCGCGCGCGGCATCGTGGGCCCTACCCTTGAACGGCCGCACGGGGCTGCCGTGCCGGTTCCAGAGGTCCAGGAAAGGACCCGGCGGGGAGGATTACATGGCCGTGGAAAGCGTACTCAACGAACCCACCCGGACCAGCCGACGCGCAGGCGGCCGCGCCGCTCGACAGGCGCTCAGATCGTCCCCCATCGTGGCCGACAAGCGCCCCGTGCGCGCGGGCCTGCCCGGCGGCGCCTTCAAGCCGCTTTCCGAGGCGGAGGTTCAGCGCATCCACACCGCCGCCCTCGAAGTGCTCGAGGTTATCGGCCTCTGCAACGCGCCCGAAAGCGGGGTCGAGATCCTGACGGGCGCGGGCGCGATCCTCGGCGACGATGGCCGCATCCGCTTCCCCGCCGCCCTCGTGGAGGACATGCTGGCCAAGGCCGCGCGCGGCATCACGCTCCGCGGCCGCGACCCGCGCAATGATCTCGAGCTTTCGGGCACGCGCGTGCATTTCGGCACCGCAGGCGCCGCGGTGCATATCGTCGATGTGGAGAACCGGGAGTATCGCGAGTCGACCCTGCGCGATCTCTATGAGGCAGCACAGCTTACCGACGCGCTCGACAACATCCACTTCTTCCAACGATGCCTGGTCGCGCGCGACGTTGCCGACCCGCTCGAGCTCGATCTCAACACGATCTTCGCCTCCTGCGCTGGCACGCGGAAGCATATCGGCACGAGCTTCGTCGAGGCATCGCATATCCCGCCCGCGCTCGAGCTTTTGCACATGATCGCGGGCGGCGAGGCGGCATGGCGGGAGCGGCCGTTCCTCTCGAACTCGAACTGCTTCGTGGTCCCGCCGCTGACCTTTGCGGCCGAAAGCTGCCAGGTGCTGGAGGCGTGCATCGCGGGCGGCATGCCGGTGCTGCTGCTCTCCGCCGGTCAGGCGGGCGCGACCGCTCCGGCCCCGCTCGCCACGGCCATCGTTCAGGCGGTGGCGGAGTGTTTGGCCGGCGTCGTCTATGTGAACGCCATCGCGCCGGGGCATCCCGCGATCTTCGGCACCTGGCCCTTCGTGTCGGATTTGCGCACGGGCGCGATGTCGGGCGGCTCGGGCGAGCAGGCGCTGCTGACCGCAGGATGCGCACAGATGCACCACTTCTACGGCCTGCCCGGCGGTGCCGCCGCTGGCATCTCGGACGCGAAACTACCGGATATGCAGGCAGGCTGGGAGCAGGGCATCACCAATGTCATGGCCGGGCTCTCCGGGCTCAACATGGTCTACGAGGCGGTTGGCATGCACGCCTCGCTGCTCGGCTTCTCGCTCGAGTCCATGGTGCTCGGCGACGATCTGCTCGGCCAGGTTCTGCGCTGCGTGCGTGGGATCGAGGTTTCGGACGACACCGTCAGCCTCGAGACGATGAAGGCCGTCTGTCTTGGCGGGCCCGGGCACTATCTCGGACAGCCGCAGACCCTCGGCATCATGGAGACGGAGTATGTCTACCCCGCCGTCGCGGACCGGACGAGCCCAAAGGAATGGGTCGAGCGCGACCGCCCGGACCTGATCCAGAAGGCCATCGAGCGAAAGCGCCGGATCCTGGACGATGCGCAATTTAAGCTCGACGCGACGATCGACACGGAGATCCGCGCCCGGTTTTCAATCCACCTTTAGCCGGCTTGAAAGCACAAGGAAGCCGTCTCGGGCTCCGCGCCCTCCCACGACAGGTTACGGCACATTCGATTAACGTTCAGCGAACGCTGCTGTCGTGGCAGGCGCAACACTTTTATGGTGCGTGGTATGGAGCTTAGGACATCGTTTACGCGACTAGGTCCATCCTGTCGTGGGTGGGCTCGGAGCCGAGCGTGCCCGTCCACTCACCATCTGGCGACATTCAAAGCCGCAAGCGCTCGCCGTCCCAACCGACATCCTGCACGCTTCCAACCATGACCAAGCCCGCTCTCCTCCTGGGCATCGATACGGGCGGCACCTACACGGACGCCGTGCTGTGGGA
>JBCDFC010000070.1:0-20311 GCA_039178805.1 Pseudomonadota bacterium
CAAGAAGCGCGGGCTCATCACAATGTGCATCGGCGGCGGACAGGGTATCGCCTTGGCGTTGGAGCGCGGCTGAGGCAGCGCACTCCCGTCGGACCTGGGCGGCGCGCGCGATCTGCGGGGCCGTGCCCCTGGGTCTCGATCTCGGGGATGCGCTGCCTCAGCCGCGCTCCAACGCCAAGGCGATACCCTGTCCGCCGCCGATGCACATTGTGATGAGCCCGCGCTTCTTGTCGGTGCGCTCGAGCTCCGCGAGGCATTTCAGAACCAGGATCGCGCCCGTCGCCCCGATCGGATGGCCGAGCGCGATGGCGCCGCCGTTCGGGTTCACTTTGTCGGTGTCGAGACCGAGACCCCGGTTCACAGCGCAGGCCTGGGCGGCAAAAGCCTCGTTCGACTCGATCACGTCGAAATCCGACGGGGCAAGGCCGATGCGCTCGAGCAGCTTCGAGACCGCCGGGATCGGCCCAAGCCCCATAACCTCCGGCCGCACGCCTGCGTGGGCATAGCCCAGGATCTTGGCCCGCACCTTCTTGCCCTCCCGCGCCGCCGTCTCCGCATCGGCCAGGATGATGGCCGCAGCACCGTCGTTGATGCCCGAGGCATTGCCGGCGGTGACGGTACCGTCCTTCTTAAAGACCGGGCGCAGCTTCGCGAGGTCCTCCGCCGTGGTGCTGGGCTTCGGATGCTCGTCGGTGTCGACGACGAGGTCGCCCTTGCGCGTCTTGATGGTGACGGGCGCGATCTGCCCCGTGAAGCGCCCACCGGCCATGGCGGCCCCCGCGCGCTTCTGGCTCTCGAGCGCGAAGGCGTCCTGATCCTCCCGGCTGATCTGATGCTCGGCCGCGACGTTCTCGGCCGTGACGCCCATATGGCCCGTGCCGAAGGGGCAGTTGAGGGCACCGATCATCATGTCGACCATGCCTGCATCGCCCATCTTTTGTCCGGTGCGGACCTGCATCGCATGGGGGCTCCGCGACATCGCCTCGGCACCGCCCGCCATGGCGTAGTCCGCATCGCCCATCGCGACGGATTGGAGCGCCGAGACCACCGCCTGCGCGCCTGAGCCGCAGAGCCTGTTGACGTTCATCGCAGGCGCTGTGTCGGGCACGCCCGCCTCAATGGCCGTGACGCGCGAGAGATACATGTCCCGCGGCTCCGTATTGATCACATGGCCCATGACTACATGGCCGATCCGATCCGGCGCGACATCCGACCGCTCAAGCGCGGCCTTGGCGACATGAGCGCCTGTGGCAGTGGGCGCAAGGCTCGAAAGAGCGCCGAGAAAAGTGCCGATCGGCGTGCGGGCACCATCGAGAATGACGACATCGCGGGTCATGAAAGGGCCTCCCAGGGATTGTGTTTCTTCTTGTTGAAGCACGTAGCGCTGCCTTGGGGAAGGTCTTGAGCGCGGGTGAGACGACCGGATCTGCCGGAGATGGCGCGTGTCGGCACAGCAGCACCGGTCTCCCAGCCCTCCCACGTCAGGATAGGCAGCTAAGGATTAACGCCGAGCGAACGCAGCCGCCGACCAGCGCGCAACACCGCGCATACTGAATGTCGAAACGTTAGCACTCTGTTCGGGCGACTCATGCCAACCTGACGTGGGAGGGGGCGCTTGGGAGGAGGTTGGACATCGCGATTGGCTCCGTTCAGCCGCTGGCTGCGGCAGCCCGTTGCACCGGCGCACTTGTTCACGGGGTGGTGCCCAATGGTCGAACATGCCCGTGACGCGATGCGTGCTATCGACGCCACCTCGGCACAGCAGAAAGCCTGCGTTGGGTGTTTGGTGAGCTCGGGCACAGGAATACCGTCTGGCCGGCATGCGTGAGCCCCGATCACCGGGCCCCGATCACCGGGCCCCGCTCACCGGGCCTCGCTCACCGGTCCGCAGCGATCTGCACGGACCCACCTCAGCACGGCCCCGCACGGCTTCGGCTATCGCGCGGAGCCAAACCGTCTGTCGTCAGCTTGTGCTCACCGTCGGGCCGACCGACGCCAGGGCGCGAAGCCTGCAACCGCTGCACATCACCGTGTACCGGGCGTGGCGTCACCACCCCTCGAAACGACCGACGCCCCGCGACCAGGCCGCGGGGCGCCGAAATCAGGTTTCGGAAGCGGGGCGGCGTGCCCCGCTCCGCTGCGATCAGCTGTCGCCTTCGCGGACCCACACCTCGACGCGGCGGTTCGCGAAGCGGCCGGCGAAGTTGTCGTTGCAGCCGACCGGGGTCAGCTCGCCATAGCCCTGCACCAGGACCGGCGAACGCTGCAGCGCATCCGTGCCGATCAGCTCGACGATCGAGTCGAGCACGCCCTGGGCGCGACGCACGGCGAGGGCCCGGTTGAGATCGAACTGACCGATCGAGTCGGTGAAGCCGACCAGCATAACCTCGCGGCCCACGAACTCACCCGCAGCGATCCGCTCGGCCAACTGCTCGACTTCGCGCAGCGACTTCGGATCGAGGCGCGACGAGCCCGGCGTGAAGCGGAAGGCGAGGCTCAGACGCTCCGCCTGGCGCAGCTCGGTCAGCATCTCCCGCATGAGCGGCAGCGAGAACTCCTCCTCGCTCGTCATCGTGAAGACGATCCGCTCGCCCTCTTCCGACAGCGGACGGCTCTCGGTGCGGAGCGAGATGAAGCCCGCATCCTCTATCAGCGGCTGAGCATCGTCGCTGAGCGCGAAACTCACAAGATTGTCGGCGTGGGCCGAGGCCACCTGCGGGTTCTCGTAGAGATAGAGACGACGGCTAAGCGGGTATTCCTCGGTCTTCATCGCGAAGGTCGAGGGACGTGCAACGATCCCGCATTCGAGCCGCAGGGCCAGGGTCTTCGAGGCACGCTCGAAAGCCACGCCGACGACACCGATGCCCGCAAGGTCGTTCGCGACCGTGTCGGACAGCAGCGAGTTCTCGTCGATCCGCTCCGCATCGCCGCTCAGCTGAAGGCCGTTCGGACGCAGAACGAGGCTGCTGAAGGTGTCGAACGTGCCCGTGCCCTCGGCCAGCGAGTAGACATTGATGTCGAGATCGAGACCGCCGACATCCGACCAGTTCGTCACTTCGCCCGCGAAGATCTCAGCGATCTCGGAGAGCGACAGGGACGCGATCGGGTTGTTCGGGTGCACGACAACGATCAGACCGTCGAGCGCGATCACGTGCTCATTCGGGCCCTCACGCAGATCGCCGATGCCGACCGCGGCCAGCTTCTCCGCATCCGCGTCGCGCATCGTGCGGCTCGACATGCCGATGGCGGCCTGCCCCGCAGCGATGCCGTCGAAGGACGTGCCCGAGCCGTGCGCGCGCAGATCGATCGTCGCCATCTGGCGGCCGTCCGGATGGACGATGCGCAGGACGCTCTCGTTCTCGGTCGCCGACAGCTCACGCTCGAAATCGGCGTCGAGCGAGAAGGCATACCCTTCCACCAGCGCCGGCATCAGCTGCGAGCCGATGGTGTTCGACCCGAAGACCCCAAACTCCGCACCGAACAGCTCATCGACCGGGCAGCCCGGGCCGTCGCAGGTCACCTGGCTCGCCGCGATGTTCAGCGTGCCGAGGCTCGTTGCGATCGTGTAGGCCGAACCGTCGAATTCGATGAGCTCACCGGTCAGCGCAGTCGCACCATCCAGCGAGATCAGGGTGATGGCCTTCGACTGCGCGAGCGCGCTACCGGCCAGCAAAGTGGTCGCCGCAGCGACAGCAAGCGCGGCACCATGCCGCTTCAGATCGGTGAGCATCATAATCCCCTCAGTTACGCTCCCTCGGACGCAGCACCCCTCAGCGCTGCGAGATGATGATATCGCGGACAGCGGCCCCAATAAGCGGGTCCCTGCCGGTTGCGACATCGTCGCAGGCCACCGCCCCAAGGCGGCGAACCTCCGGTTCTTCAAGCCGCCCGCGCGAACTGCGGGTGACTACGAAGCCCGGCCGCGCGAACTCTCCGGTGCCGCAAGTCGACGGCAGGCGGTCGCGGAACCGGCTGGTAAAGTCCACATACATCTTCACGACACCGGACTTGCCGCCACGGCGGATCCAGTGGCTGTAGATCTGCACGTTCTGGCCGACCCCCTCGACCGGCGCAAAGCTGTGCAGGTAGCCGCCACCGCGCCGACGCACGGTCCTGAAATCACGCGGCTGGTTCACGCTCACATGACCCTGGCCCTCGCGCTCGGTGCCGAATTCGAGCGCATGGAGGCCCAGAAGGATCGGCGCATCCCAGGCGAGCGCCACACGCTCGACCCGCTCGACTGCGGTGAAGGGCACGCTGAACTCCAGCGTCTCACCATCGGCGAAGGCAAGCTCCGCCTCGGCCGAAGTCTCGAAGCCGAACATGATGATCTCGCCCCGACCGGTACGGTCGATCTTCACGCCGAACTTCATCTTGAGATAGGTGAGTTCCGCCACGCTGTCCGCATGGCAGGGCGAGGTGATCATCAGATCGGTCTCGCCCGCGGCCCGGACATCGAGCGTGATCGACGGCGGCACCACACAGGCAAGCTCGGTCGAGGGCAGGCGCGCGACGTCGATCTGCTCAGGTGCTTCGGTCACCTCGGGCTTCGGCGTGTCCACCTCGCGCCCGGTGATCGGGGCTGCGATGCTGGCCGGATCGATGGCCGAGAGACGAAGATCCCGGTCCGCGCCCACTTCATCCGGCTGCGCCAGCGTATCGGGGCCCGCCGTATCGATCAGCGGCACCGCCGACATCGTATCGCGCAGATCCATGATCTCGCGCAGCGCCTCGGTCGGCTCGGCAAAGGCGACGGCCGCACCGCCAGTTGCCACCGACCCAACGCTCAGGCCCGGGTTCAAAGCGCTTGAGGCGTCACCGGTCTCCGCAAGCTCAAGCGTGTCCGCCTGGCTCGCGCTCGGCGCCGCGATCTGGCCCGGTACTTCTACTCGGGCCAAGGCGAGCGTGGGCGTCGCCTGACGCCCGATCGCCGACGGCGCCGGAGCGACGGCAGTGCCGCCCGGAAGCGCACCGTCCCCATTGCGACCGCTGTCCCGCGCGACGACGGGGCTCGTGCTCTGCGGCACACGCGTCAGGACGCCGTTGGTCAAACCACCCGGTAGTGCGCGTGAGCTCGGATCCGACCCGATCGATGCCACTGCCGTGCCGCCCGGCGCTGCCGGGGCCGCAGGGCCGCGCGTGCTCGGCGCAGAAGGTGCTGCCGGACGGCCCGTAGACGGCGCGGAGGGCTGCGAGGGTGCTGCAACGCCCGGCTGGCTCGGCCGCGCCACGCCAGGCTGCGACGGCCGCAACGGTTGCGCCAACGCCAAGGTCGGGCCGCTGCCACCACCGATCGACGGACGACCGGGGATCGACGGAGCCGGCACGCTCGGCGCCGAAATCGACGGCGAACCAGAACCAAGCCCAGCACCCGGCGCAGTCGGCGCGCTCAACCCGGCAAGCTGGCCGGGCGCAGACGGCGACCGCGAGGGCGAACCGCTGCCAGGCCTGCTCGGCTGCGAGACGATGCCCGCCCCGCTGCTGCCCCCGATCGAGGGCGATGTGTCGGCAAGGGCAAGACCGCTCCCGATGCTATCAGACGGCACCTGCGGCGCGACGAGCCCCGGCAGCGACGGCGCCCCGGGCGCACGCGAGACCGTGGGCGCTGCCGGACGCGAGGTTCCCGGCGCACTCGGCTTCGGGGCCGCAGCGACCGTGGTTTCCTTGGGCTCAGGCGATTTCGGTTGGGTCGATGCACCCGGCAGCGTAATCGTCGGCAGCGGACGCGCAGGCGCCGTGTTCGGCGCAACCGCGACCGTCGGGCCCGAAGGCGCGCTGCCGGCGGAATTTCCAGTCGGCCGCGACAGGACGATGCCGACGCCCGTGCGCGGCTCCGGCGCGTTCCGCGTGCCTGTGGCGCCGACCACCTGCACGACGACTTCGCCCTCACCAAACTCCGTGCCTTCGATGCTGTAGGAAATCGACTGCGTCGCCTCGCAATCGCTCTCAGCCAGGAACTGCAGCGCGCCGGCCTGAACGAAGACGCGCCCGCATCCGGGCTGGCCGAGCACCGCAAGCCGATCGGCCGCATCGGCCGGAAGCCCGCTATCGTTATCGAGAACGTCGATACGGGTCAGCGTATCCGGTGCGACCGACACCTCATCGCGCACCAGCGCTGCTACATCGTCCTCGTCAGAACCGCTGCCGAAAAAATCAGCCACAAGGTCCTGGCGCTGGACGAGCGTCCCGATAGCAAGCATCAGAACGACGCCGCTCAGGATTGAGATCATCCGATCGTCTTTGAACACGTCAACCCACCCTCGATTGGCCTTGGCCCGGCCCCCCTAAGACCGAACCACGCCTTCACCCCGGCTGAAGGCCCAGCGGTAAGTTAGCAGCGCGGCATACGCTTTTCTAGTCACCCGTCACCTTGACGACACCCACACCAACACCAAGCTGCCCGACGCCCGCCAGCATGGAGGCTATCGATGAAGTTCGGAATCGGCCAGCACGTGCAACGTGTAGAGGATTTGAGGCTTTTGCGTGGCGAGGGCGCCTATGTGGACGACCACCGGCTGCCCGGTCAGGCACATGCCGCCTTGCTGCGTTCCCCCGTCGCCCATGGGCGCATCGTTTCGGTTACGCTCGGGCCGGCGCGACAGCTCCCAGGCGTGCTCCTCGCCTGGTCCCATAGAGAGCTTGGCGACACACTGCATCCCATGGGCAGCGAAGTGCCCTTAAGGCATGAAATCGCTAACGTTTCGGTAACCCATTTGGCCTCCGACAAGGTGCGCTATGTCGGACAACCGATCGCTTTCGTCGTGGCCGAAACGCGGGCCGCGGCCGAGGACGCGGTCGAGGCGATCGACGTGGAGATCGAAGAGCTACCCGCGGTGACCGATCCAGTCGCCGCCCTCGAGGATGGCGCCCCTGGACTCCACGACGCCGCCCCCGGCAACCTCGCCTACCGCTTCGAATGTGGCGATCGGGCGGCGACCGATGCGGCATTTGCGCATGCGGCCCGGATCATACGCGTCCCGGTTGTGAACCAGCGGATCGTGGTGTCCTCGATCGAGCCACGGGCGATCAATGTCGCGTATCACGACGATACAAGGCGCTGGGAAGCCTGGTGTTCGAGTCAGGGTGTCTTCGGTATGCGCGCCAAACTTTCCAAGGCTTTGCGAGTCGAAGCTGAGAAAATACGTGTGCATACCGGCGATGTCGGCGGCGCCTTCGGCATGAAGCTGATGGACCATCCCGAATACGCCCTCTGCGCCCTCGCGGCGCGTCAGATCCGGCGGCCCGTGAAGTGGATCGGGAGCCGCAGCGAATCGTTCCTCTCCGATGCGCAGGGCCGCGATATGCAGGGTGAGGTGGAGGGCGCTTTCGACGCCGACGGCCGATGCCGCGCGATGCGGATGCGCACGGTCTCGGGCATCGGCGCCCATTTCTCCACCGCCGGCGCGGCCGTGCATACGATCTTCTCAGCACCCCTTCTCGGCGGGCTCTACGGGATCGAGGCCATGCATGCGGAGGTCCGGGGGGCCTTTCTCAACACACCGCCGACCGACGCCTATCGCGGCGCCGGCCGGCCCGAAACGATCTACGCGACCGAGCGCTTGATGGAGGCCGGTGCCCGCGCCTTCGGCATGGACCGCGCGGCCTTCCGCCGAATGAACCTCCTCAGCACGGATCAGCTCCCGCATCCCTCCCCGGGCGGCCTCACTTTCGACAGCCTCGACTGCGCCCGCGTCCTCGACCGCGCGCTCGCGGCGGCAGACTATGAGGGTTTCGAGGCGCGCGCCGCCGCGGCCGAAGCCCGCGGCATGCGGCGCGGCATCGGCGTGACCTATTACTTCGAGCGGACGGGCGGCGGCCCGGTCGAGCACACGCGGTTCGACTTCCAGGGCAGCGACGCCTCGGACATGGTCCTCGAGATCCGCATCGGCACACAAGCCTCGGGCCAAGGACATGAGACCGCCTGGGCGCAGATCGCGCATGAAACCCTCGGCCTGCCGCTCGAACGCATCCGCGTGATGCCGGGCGACAGCGACAGCCTCAAGGGCGGCGGCGGCACGGGCGGCTCACGCTCGACGATCAAGGCGGGCCAGGTTCTGCCGATCGCGGCCGAGCGCCTCGTCGAAACCGCCCGTCCCCATGCGGCCGAGATGCTGGAGGCCGCCGAGGGCGATCTCGACTACGAACCCGCCACCGCCTCCTTCCGCATCGCCGGCACCGACCGGGTGGTGAGCCTCGCCGCCGTCGCCGCCGTCGCGGCCGAGGCGGCAGACACGGGCGGCGCAGGCGGCCTCGCGGCCGAAGCAGAGGTCAACGAGGCCAACAACACCTACCCGAACGGCTGCCATATCTGCGAGGTGGAGATCGATCCCGAGACCGGACGCGCAGAGGTCCTGCGCTACACGATCGTCGACGACTTCGGCCGTATGATCAATCCGATGCTGGTCGAGGGCCAGGTGCATGGCGGCGTCGTGCAGGGCCTCGGCCAGGTCTTCGGCGAGGCGGCGCGCTGGGATGCGGAAACAGGCCAGCCCGTCACCGGCAGCTTCATGGATTACGCCCTGCCACGGGCCGGCGACGTACCCTTCTTCGCGCTCGATTTCGAGGAAGTGCCGACACCCACCAACCCGCTCGGCGTGAAGGGCTGCGGAGAAGCCGGCAGCGTCGGCGGCATCCCGGCAGGCGCCCTCGCCGTGCTCGACGCGCTCTGGCGCGCAGGCGTCCGCACGCCTCTCGAAACCCCCTACACGCCCCTCAAACTCTGGCAAGCGCTCCACGACGCAAGCCGACAAGACCTCGCCGCCGAATAACCCGAGTAAGCCGACAACCGAGTGGAACCTACACGTTCCAACAAGCCTCCCAAGCGCCCCCTCCCGCGTCAGGATGGGGGCGCTCCGGTTAAAATCGCGCGAACGCTCCCCCGGTTTTTCGCGCAACATCTCGAGGACCGGGCCGGGTCAAGGATGGCACAGCCACCGGCAAAACCGGCGCCGCAGGCGTCCTTGACGCGGCCCGGTCTTCGACGGCACTCTCGGTCAGAAGCCCCGCGGGCTTCTCCCCAGCCCCCGCCTTATCGGCCAGCCGCGCAACCCTCGACACGCCAGGGCGCCCCAGGGTGCGGCACCGGCCAAACAGAAATCCCGCAGGTCTCATCGCGGCGACCAGCCGCGATTCCGCTGGCCTCGATGCCCCAGCACCTAACTCAGGCGGACATTCGAGCGCAGCAGCTCCTCGAAATAGGCAATCGTCTTGCCCAGCCCCTCATCGAGCGCCACGGTCGGCGCCCAATCGAAGAGCCGCCGCGCCTCGGCGATATCGGGCCGGCGCTGCAGCGGGTCGTCCTGGGGCAGCGGCCGATAGACGAGGCGCGACCGGCTGCCGGTCCGCTCGATCACCTTCTCCGCCAGCGCCTTGATCGTGAACTCGCCCGGATTGCCGATATTCACCGGCCCCGTCACGCCCCCCTCGGTCTCCATCATCCGCAGCATCGCCTCGACTAGATCGTCGACATAGCAAAAGCTCCGCGTCTGACTGCCGTCGCCATAGATCGTGATGTCCTCGCCCTTCAGCGCCTGCATGATGAAGTTCGACACGACGCGCCCATCATTCGGGTGCATGCGCGGGCCATAGGTGTTGAAGATCCGCACGACCTTGATGTCGAGCCCGTGCTGGCGGTGATAGTCGAAGAACAGAGTCTCCGCGCAGCGCTTGCCCTCGTCATAGCAGCTCCTCGGCCCGATCGGGTTCACATTGCCCCAATAGCCCTCGGGCTGGGGATGCACCGAGGGGTTGCCGTAGACCTCTGAGGTCGAGGCCTGCAGGATCCGCGCCCGCGTCCGCTTCGCCAGCCCCAGCATGTTGATCGCGCCATGGACCGAGGTCTTGGTCGTCTGTACCGGGTCATGCTGGTAGTGCACCGGGCTCGCCGGGCAGGCCAAATTGAAGATCCGGTCGACCTCCACATAAAGCGGAAAGGTCACGTCGTGGCGCATCAGCTCGAACCCCGGCGCGTCCAACAGATGCGCCACGTTCCGCCGCCGGCCGGTGAAGTAGTTGTCGATGCAGAGCACCTCATGGCCCGACGCCAGCAGACGCTCGCAAAGATGGCTGCCCAGAAACCCGGCCCCGCCGGTCACCAGCACGCGGTCGACCATATCTATCCCCTCTTCGCAGCCGCATCATCCGCGCGGCGCCCCGGATTGCAAGGACCGGCAGGCCTCTCCTCGGCATGCTCGGGGAAAAAGCGTGGCCAGTCCGGCCGGCGGCCCAACACCGCATCATAGACCGCAGCCGTCATCGCCGCCTTGCGCGCCCAGGTGTATTTCTCGAGCACCCGCTCTCGCGCCGCTCGACCGAACGACAGCAGGTCGTCAGGGCGCTGGACGAGATCGGCGAGCCGTTCCCGCAACCGGGCTACGATCGTCTCGCGGTCGCCCATCGGGATCTTGAACCCGGTCTCGGCCGTCACGTGTTCCGCAGGCCCGCCATAGTCGACGATCAAGGGCGCCACCCCCAGCGCCATCGCCTCCAGCACCACCGCGCCGCCGAACTCCCGGATCGAGGGGAAGGCGTAAAGGTCGGAGCCCACCAGGATCTCCTGCACCGCCCCATGCGGCCGCCAGCCGTGGAACACGACCGCATCGCCGAGGCCGAGCCTTTCGACCAGCGCACGCAGCGCCGGCATCTCCGGCCCGTCGCCCACGATGTCGAGGACGAGGCGCCCCTCCGCCACCAAGGGCGCCGCCGCCTCGATCAACATGTCGCAGCCCTTGTAGGGCACGAGCCGGCCGACGAAGCTCGCACGGAGCGGGCTGCCAGGTGCGGCACGCGGCGGGAGCGAAAAGCGCTCCGGCAGGATCCCGTTCTCGGGGATATAGACCGTCCGATCCCGTGCCGCGGCCGGGATCTCGGTCTCCGTGTGGCGGGAGCCCGCGATCACAGCCGCCGCATTGCGATAGGTGGCCCCCCGCCCCGGCAGCGCGCGGTAAAGCCCGCGGAGATAGCTCAGCCACTCCCGCTCCGCCCGCCGGGCCCGATCGAAACCGGGCGGCCAGGGCACGCCGCCGTTCAGCGGGCCCAGCACGAAGGGCACGCCCACCGCTCGGCACCAACGCGCCATCGGGCTCGGCTGAATGGGGGAGAGGGGCGTGATCCGATGGACGAGATCGAACCTGCCCGCACGCAGATCCGCCCCGAACCGCCGCCATACCAGCCGCTCGAAATAGGGATAGGCCAGCGTCTGGAACGCCTGGACCGTGGTCCAACCCTTCCCCGATCCGCCGCGCAGACCCTCTCCCAGCCGCGAGAGCGGCCGCGCCAGCGCCTCGCTGTCGAGTGCGGTGAAGTCCTCGTCCTCAACGAGCCCTGCGCGCAGGAACGCATCCCGATTGCGGATCTGCGTGACGATATGGACATCGGCGAACGCCCTCAGCGCTGTCGCATGCGACCAGCCTTCGAGCGGGACGGAGACGAATTCAGGGTTGGCCTGCTCGGCGATGGCAAGGACGCGGGGCGGCGCGCCGTCCGGCTCTTTCTCCTGCACCGATCCCCCCAACGGCAGCGCGCGCCGATCTGGCCGGGGGTGTAGACGAGGGGGCGGAAGGCGACAATTCCTTTCCGGTCCGTGCCGGCGCTTTCAACCACCTTCCGGCGCCTTCCGCCCCCCATGATCAGCGTATCAGGCCACGCGCCGCTCCGCCGGCTGAACCGCATCCGCCAGGCGATGCAGCGCATGCGCCACGCCTCGGCGCAGCGCCCTACCCAGCCGCCGCACTTCCTGGGCCCGCAGGGCATGGGCGCGGCGCATATGGGCCTGGTAATCGCTCAACTCATGGATATTCATGACAGGTTCCTTTCACATCAGAACACAGCTCCGTTTGAAAGAGATGATGGGCATTGTACTTCCATCTCACAAACGAGTTATCCTCTGACTTCACATAAGGAGAACTTGACTATGCAAACCCGCCTGCCGCCGCTGACGGCACTGCGCGCGTTCGAGGCGGCGGCCCGGCATATGAGCTTCGCGCGCGCAGCCGAGGAGCTGCATGTAACGCCAGCGGCGCTCAGCTATCAGATCAAGACCCTGGAGGAGCATCTCGATATCGAGCTCTTCCGGAGGCGGAACCGCGCGGTGGAGCTGACCGAGGCCGGACGCATCCTCATCCCCCGCATCGCCGACGGCTTCGCAGCACTGGCCGAAGGCGTCCGCGCGCTCGAGCGGTTTCAGGAGGGCACGGCCCTTACCGTCACCGCGGGCCCGGCCTTCACGGCGAAATGGCTGGCACCGCGGTTCTTCCGCTTCGCCTCCGCCCATCCCGGGATCGAGCTCCGCTTCATCGCCTCGCTCCGCACCCTCGATTTCGACCGCGACGGCGTCGATGCCGCCCTCCGCTTCGGCCTCTCAGCGCCGAGCGGGCTCTACTCCGAAGTGCTGATCGAGGAATTCGTGATCCCGGTCGCCGCCCCCGAAACCGCCGAAGCGCTCAAGACCCCGGAAGACGTCCTGCAGGCGCCGCTTTTCCACGATGACAGCGTCAAGTTCATGCTGCCGGAACTTGACTGGACCGCCTGGTTCCGCGCCGCGGGCCTTGGCGAGGTACGCGAGGCCGCCCGCGGCCCCCGCTTTTCGAACGCAGACCACGCGATCGACGGCGCAATGGAGGGCGGCGGCGTCGCCCTCGCCCGCGCAAGCCTCGCCGAACGGGACGTGGCCGCAGGCCGGCTCGTGATCCCGATACCCCTCGGCCTCACCCTCGAAGGCCGCTTCCGCTTCGTCTGCAAACGCGGCGCCGAACGCGACCGCCGCATCGCCACCTTCCTCGACTGGCTCCGCGAAGAGGTAAAGGGCATCGAAACCCTCCGCCAACAAGTCGCCCTACAACCTCTTCCGTCATAGAGTGCAGTCAACACGAAGGAGGAACGACACTTACGTCATTGCCGGGCTCGACCCGGCAATCCAGTGACACGCAATGTCGGTTGCGCAGCCACCGTGAGCGGGACACAAACTGGACGACCAAGGAGAACCGCCCATCTGGACAACGAGACCGACGGACTGGGCCACGGAGAAACGGCATGAAGATCGGGATTCTGCAGACGGGTAAGGTGAACGAAGCGCTCGTCGGCACTTTCGGTGAGTATCCGCCGATGATGGAGGCGCTTTTCGCCGAGGCAGCGCCCGACTTCACCTTCGAGGCCTGGCCCGTCGTCGACAACGTCTTGCCGCCCGGACCCAATGCGGCCGATGCCTGGCTCGTCACGGGCTCGCGCCACGGCGTCTACGACCCGCTGCCCTGGATGGAGCCGCTCAAGGATTTCCTGCGCCGGGCCCGCGCCGCCCATCGCCCCGTCCTCGGCATCTGCTTCGGCCATCAGATCGTGGCGGAGGCCTTCGGTGGGCGCGCCGTCAAATCGGACAAGGGCTGGGGGCTCGGCCACCACACCTACCGCGTGCTCGCCCGCCCGGGTTGGATGGCCGATGCGCCCGCGGAACTCGGCCTCCACGCTCTCCATCAGGATCAGGTGGTCGAACTGCCGTCGGACGCGACGCTTCTGGCGGAGAGCGCATTCTGCCCGATGGCGATGCTGGCCTATGGCGATCCGGAGGCACCGGATGCAGTCACGATCCAGCCTCACCCGGAATTCCACGCGGCCTTCACCGGTGCCCTCATCGCTCGCATCGCCGAGGATGGGCGGGCACCGCGCGACCGCTCCGATAGGGCGCTCAGAGCGCTCGACGGCGCGAACACGCTCACCCCATCGGCCCGCGCCTTCGCCCGTTGGGCGGCCAGTTTCCTGCGCCAGGCCGCCACCCGCGCCGACGCCGCCTGACGGCGCCACGCGGCCGTCACGGTCAGCGCGGCGAGCCTCGCCCCACAAAGACGAATGCAAAGGCGAATGCCCGGGCCAGGCCCGGGCATCGCGTTCTCATCGGCAGGTGCAAAGCCTCGCGCCTACTCCGCCGCGGCCGCAGCCGTCAGCTTGCCCAGCGCGCCGGTCATCTTGCCGATCGACGGGTGCTCCGCCGTCAGCCCATGCGCCGCCGCCATCGCCTTCGGATCGCGATAGACGATCACCGTGCCGTCCGGCCCGTCATAGGCCAGCACGCGAATCGGCAGATCCAGCCCGGCGGTCGGCGAACTCGCCATCACCGGCGTCCCCAGTTTCGGGTTGCCGAAGATCAAAAGCTGGCTCGCCCCGATCGGCTGACCGACGCTTTCGCCGCCAGCACCATGATCGACACGGGCAAACACCTTCGCACCGGCCTTCTCCACCGCCGCAGCCAAACGGTCGATGGTGTCGGCAACGCTATGCGGGCTCGATACGGTTACAAGCTCCGCCGCATGAGGCTTGCCAGGGGCGAACCCCACAGCCAGCACCAAGGCCAGAGTAGCCGCCACCAGGCGGCCGGTGATCTTCAGGGGCATGTCTTCCTCCGCTGCAATGCGCGGCAGACCATAGCCCCAGGCGCCCGCCCGGGCGAGATCAATCAAGCGTGAGACGACAGCTTGGCGATCTCATCCTTCAGTTCGAGCTTCCGTCGTTTCAGTGCGGCGATCTCCAGGTCGTCCGATGACGGCCTCTTCTGTTCGAATTCGATCTGTCTCGAGAGAGCTTCATGTTTGCGGCGCAGTTCGAAAATCCGCGGGCTCTGAGACATCTCGGTCCTCCCTTTTTCACGTCGCTGCATAAAACTAGAGCAGCCCTGCATCGAACTGTCACGCATTTGTTGAAAACCGTATTAGCAAAAGGAGTTACCTGCAGGAACCAAGGATCATCCACAATTGACTGCGGGAGACTCAGTCAAACCATTTAGATTTCAAGACATCGTGAGGGATTACTACCGCAGTGCAGCACTCCCATCGCGTGCATGATCAGCCCGCCGGCAACGCCCGCTCCACAAGCCCCGACCAGAACGCCACGCCGGCCGGCAGGGCCCCGTCGTCAAAGTCGTATTGCGGATGGTGGAGCGGCATGCTCTCGCCATTCCCGATCAGGACGTAGCAGCCCGGCACCGCATTCGCCATGAAGGCGAAATCCTCGCCCCCCATCGTCGGTGGGTGCCCGCGCGTGACGACCTCATCGCCAAAGATGTCGCGCATCGCACCCTCGACGAAATCCGTGGTCGCCGGATCGTTGACCGTCGCGGGATAGGGCCGCTTGCCGCGAACGATATCGGTCTCCACGCCAAAGGTCTCCCCGATCCGAGCCGTCATGCGCTCCATCTCGGCCTCGATGGTCTGCGCAACCTCGTTGTTGAAGGTCCGTGTCGTGCCGCAGATCTCCGCCCGGTCGGGGATCACGTTATGGGTCTGCCCGGCGCTGAACTTCGTGACGCTCACCACCGCGGGTTCGAGCGGCGGCACCGCCCGGCTCACGATCGACTGCAGCGCCTGGACAAGCGCTGCACCCGCCACGATCGGATCGCGCGTCGAGCTCGGGAAAGCCGCATGCCCGCCCGCTGCGCGCAGCGTGATCGTGAACTCATCCGCCGCCGCGAAAACCGGTCCCTCGGTCAGTGCGAAATGCCCAGCCGGCATACCGGGCCAGTTGTGCATCCCGAAGACCCGCGTCGCCGGGTAACGCTCGAAGAGCCCATCGTCGATCATCGCGGCCGCCCCCGCGCCGCCCTCCTCGGCGGGCTGAAAGCAGAAAAACACCGTCCCTTCGAAGTTTCGGGTCTCGGCCAGGCGGCGCGCCGCACCCAGCAGCATGATCGTGTGCCCGTCATGGCCGCAGGCATGCATCTTGCCGGGATTGGTGGAGCTGTGGGGCACGCCCGACGCCTCCTCGATGGGCAGCGCGTCCATATCCGCGCGCAGCATCAAGGGCGGCGCGGTCCCCGCACCCGCCCCCGACCGGCCGTGCAGAACGCCAACGACGCCCGTACCGCCAACGCCCGTCTCGACCGCGTCGAAGCCGAAGGCACGGAGCTTCTCCGCCACGACCCCGGCGGTGCGATGCTCCTGATAGCCAAGCTCCGGGTGGCGGTGCAGATCCTGGCGCCATTCCGTCAGATCGTCGGCCATGGCTGCGATGGCGTTGGCGACGGGCACGGTTGGGGCGTTCATGGGCGCTCCTCGGTTAGCTGCAGGGCTGCGCCGTCGCGCAGGACGGCGCGGGCGGCAGCGGTGAAGTCCTCTCGGTCTTCAGCATGTATGGCCCCCTCGTGCAGAACAAGGGGGGCGAGCAGAGCACAAGGCGTCGCGACTTGCGTGCGGGCCGTCACGATAACGCGGCTGGCAGCACGCCCGGCGCGGGCCTGCAAGGGCAGAATACGGATCTCGCCCGCGGGCCCGTCCAGCGCCGCCAGGATCTCGGGCAACCGCGCCGCACGGTGGATGATCGTGATCCGGCCCCGGGGGCGTGCGCGCTTGAGCGCCGCCTTCAGCCACGCGGTCAGCCCCTTGCCTTCGCGCTCGTCCTCCCGATGCGCCCGGTCCCGCACGGCCACGGGGCTCGCCGGCCCATGGGCGTGATAGGGCGGGTTCATGATAACGTGATCAAACCGCCGCGCGCGCAGGTCGGCCGGCATCGCCGCGACATCCCCCTCGATAACCTCGAGCGGCACGCCGCCCAAAGCCGCGTTCGCCCGCGCCAGCGCCGCATAGCCCGGCTCGATCTCGAGACCCGTGATCGCCAGATCCGGCACCCGCGCGGCGAGGCAGAGGGTCGCAGCCCCCGCGCCGATCCCAAGCTCGAGCACGCTGTCGCCCGCCTCGGCGGGCACGGCAGCGGCCAGGAACACGGGGTCCGTCGCGGCCCGATAGCCAGAGGCCGGCTGCCATAGCACGACGCGCCCGCCCAGCAATCCGTCCTCGGTCAGCGCGCCGAGGGCCGCTTCTGCCTGGTTCCGGTGCAAAGTCGCCTGGTCGCCCTCAAGGGTCGCCCGGTCGCCCTCCCGCGACCCATCGAAGTCGTCGCCGGTCACCCCCTGGAATGGCGACCTTCGTCGCCCGCGCCGCCACCAGTCGGCTCGATCCCATTATCGCGAAGCACGATCCGCGCGCGCCAAAGGTCCTGACGCAGCACCATGATGCGGCGTGGGAACGCACCTATCGACCCCTCGACGATGCTCATGTTGCTGTCGAATACCACGCAGTCTATATCCTCGCCGGACAGGAGCGCCTCGACGAAGGGAATGGTCGCCGGATCGGTGGTCCGCAGCAGTTCCTCCATGGCCGAGAGCCCTAATGCAAAGCCCCCGTCCGCGTCGAGGCCCGGCATGCCGGCATCGGCCGGATGCTGCGAAAGGACCGGCCCCGCATGACGATGCCCCAGCCCACTCAGGCGGCGGACTTGACGAAAGCTGCTCCTGGCGATGGCGGTAAGGGCGCTTTCGAGCGGCTGACCGGGCTCGTCGCGGCGGATCTCGACGCGGTAAGCACCCTGATCCGTGAGCGTATGAGCTCCGAGCACGCGCCGCGCATCCCCGAGATCTCGGCCCATCTGATCGAGGCGGGCGGCAAGCGTCTGCGCCCCATTCTGACCCTCGCGGCCGCGGGTCTCTGCGACTACACCGGCCGCGATCATGTGAAGCTCGCGGCGACGGTCGAGTTCATCCACACGGCCACGCTCCTGCATGACGACGTGGTGGATGAGAGCAAGCGGCGTCGCGGTCGGACCACTGCTAACATCCTGTGGGACAACAAGTCTTCGGTGCTCGTCGGCGATTACCTCTTCGCCCGCGCCTTCCGGCTGATGGTGGAGACCGGCTCGCTTCGCGTGCTCGACATTCTGTCGAACGCGTCCGCCGTGATTGCCGAGGGCGAGGTGCTGCAGCTCTCGACAGCGCATGACCTGCGCACCGACCGGGCGCGCTATTTCCAGGTGATCCGGGGCAAAACGGCCGCCCTTTTCGAAGCGGCGGCCGAGGCCGGCGGCGTGATCGCGGGCGCGAGCGAGGATCGCATCAGCGCGCTCGCCACCTATGGCGACGCACTCGGCATGGCCTTCCAACTCGCCGATGATTGGCTCGATTATGCCGGCAGCGCGGCCGCACTCGGCAAGAACACAGGCGACGATTTCCGGGAAGGGAAGGTGACGCTGCCGGTGATCGAGGCGATGGCTGCCGGCGATGCCGACGCCCAGGCCTTCTGGCGCCGTACGGTCGGCGAAGGGCGTCAGGAACCGGGTGATCTTGACCGCGCGATGGCCCTCGTCGCCGAGACCGGCGCGCTCGAAGCCACGCGCGCAGCAGCCCGCGCCGAAGTCGACCGCGCCATCGCGGCCCTTGCGGTCTTCCCGGCAACACCCCTCCGCCAAGCCCTGACCGACGTGGCCGAATTCGTCGTCAGCCGCAAAACCTGACCCAGCCTCAGCGCCCCTTCTACGATCCGTCTGCGGGCCCGATCATACCCGTGCCACAGCACGACCCGACCTAACCGAACCAAACAACCGAGCTTGTCATCCCCCGGCTCGAACGGGGGATCCATCGCGGGTAGGCGGCGCCAAGTGTTCTGGATCGCCGGGTCGAATTCGGCGATGACGGCTCCGGTGTCGTGGGAAATCAAGGTCGGATTATTTCGATAAATCAGCAACTTGGCCGCTACGCGCCCACAGGTGCGGCGGCGCTCCACCAACTGGGCTCGGACTGGCGTAGTGCCGCTGCCTTGGCGAGCGCCGAGGCCTTGTCAGGATAAAGCGCGAAGCAGGTGGCGCCGGAGCCGGACATGCGGGCAAGCGGCGCGTCGGCCAGGGCCTCCAGCACGGTTGAGACGGGTGGGCAAACCCTTCGCGCCGCGGGTTCGAGGTCGTTGCGCCCTTGGGCCAGCCAGCCCAGAAACGTCTCGGCATCCGGGAAACCGCGCTCAGGCACGGCCACCATCGGCCGGCAGTTCTTCTCGGTCGTCGCGGCGAAGACCGCGCGCGTGTCGACCTGGACGAGCGGGTTCACCAGCACGATCCAGAGGGGCGGCAGCGCCGGCGCAGGCGACAGCCGCTCCCCGATCCCCGCCATCGCCGTCGCTCGTGGCGCTTGCAGGCAGACGGGTACATCGGCGCCGATGGAGACGGCGAGCGGCTCCGGCACCGTCACACCCCAGGCCCGTGCCAACAGCCGAAGCGTCGCCGCGGCGTCGGAGGAGCCGCCCCCGATCCCCGACGCAATCGGCAGGTTCTTCTCGAGCCGCAGTGCCGCGCGCGGGCGGAGGAGCCCCGCACTCACCGCAAGCCGTTCGGCCGCAGAAAGCACCAGATTGTCGCCATCGGCCGGCAGATCGAGGCCGAAGGGGCCGCTCAGCGAGAGCGAGAGGCCCGGCCCATCCTCCCACTCCAGCCGGTCGCAGAGATCGGGGAAAACGACGAGGCTGTCGAGGAGGTGGTAGCCGTCGTCCCGCTGACCGCAGAGATGAAGGTACAGGTTCACTTTCGCCGGCGCCGCCTCTGACAGGACGGCGGCGGGATCTGGCGGCGTAGCGGTCGTGGCGGTCCCGGTCATCGCGACACTGCTAGCCTCGCCCGCCGTTCGAGACCAGATGCCTCGTCACCAGATTGCGCTGTGAGATGCGCCTCGGCGTCATCCCTCTGCTTGTGCGGCGCATCCAGACTACACTGCCGCGGCAGGTGCATGGATTGCCGGGTCGAGCCCGGCAATGACAGCTTTCCATGGTGCGATGGGGCCAGCGTCCACCGACCCACGCCTCGAATTGGCGCGACTAGCCCGGGTTTTCGGGCGTTGGCGCGGGGTCGCCGCCGATGACCGCGGGCTTCCCGGCTGCGGTCTCCTCCTCCAGCACCGCGTCGAGGCCGCGGGAGAGCTTGGCGCGGATGCGCGTCTCCTCGTCCTCCTCAGGCTCGAAGCTGAGCGCGCGGCGCCATTGGAAGCGCGCCTCGGTCCGCCGGCCGACCATCCAGAGCGCATCGCCGAAATGGTCGTTGATCACCGGGTCCACGGGGCGGAGCTCCACCGCGCGCTCCAGATGACGCACTGCCTCCTCGAAATCGCCAAGGCGGAACAGCACCCAACCGAGGCTGTCCACGATGTAGCCGTCGTCAGGGCGCTTCGCGACCGCGGTCTCGATCATCTCCTTCGCGCGGTCGATATTCATCCGCAGCTCGACCCAGGAGTAACCGAGATAGTTCAGGACCTGCGGCTGATCGGGCTCCATCTCCAGCGCCTGCAGGAAATCGGCCTCGGCCTTCTCCCACTGGTCCGACCGCTCATAGGTGATGCCGCGCTGGTAGAAGAGCACCCAGTGGCGCGGCTCGATCGGGTCGGTGAGCTGGATCGCGGCGTCATAGGCGACCGACGCCTCGGCAAAGCGACGCTCCCGCCGCAGAATGTCGCCGAGCGCGAGCTGCGCCTCGACCGAACGGGGGAAGCGGGCCGTGACCTCGCGCATGGCGATGATCGCGG